>NZ_JBBEFX010000009.1:0-145079 GCF_048058635.1 Sphingomonas sp. MJ1 (PH-R8) | reverse complement strand
GAATGGTGTTCGTGGCGCCGTCGCCGCCTTGCTAATGACCATCCCAGCGGTCGCATCGGCCGCGGCCGACATCGCCATGCACCGCGATCCGGGTTGCGGCTGTTGCGAGAAATGGGCGGCGCAGGTGCGTCAGCAGTTCGGCCGCAAGGTCCAGATCATCGACGATGATCGCCGTGAGGTGCTGCAGCGTAAGATCGGCCTGCCCGCTGACCTCGCGTCCTGCCATACCGCGATCATCGACGGCATCGCGTTTGAGGGACATGTCCCGATCGCAGACATGAAGCGCGCGCTGGCCCAGCATCCTAAAGGCGTGCGCGGCTTGGCCGTGGCCGGAATGCCGATGGGCTCACCGGGCATGGAGGTTCCCGGCATGAGAACCCAGCCCTATGACGTCATTGCGTTCGGTGCCGCTGGCCGGCGTGTCTTTGCTAGCCACGGCGCCTAAACGACAGGTTGTCTTGTGAGCGGCAAATCTTCCCCGGCGCTTCATGCCGGCACTACGGCACCCGGCAAACCACCCGTATTGACCTCGGCGTTGACAATTGGGATAGTATCCGGGTGTTGAAAGCTCGTCTTTCTCTCTTGCTTCTTGTTGGAGCGTTGCTTGGCCTTTTGGGCCAAGGAATTGCGTATGCGGCCGGCCCATCGCTCTCACCCAAGATGGCGATGAGCCATGTCACCCCATCCCGCATGGATTGCGCGGGTATGGCGACCCCGGATCCGTCATCGGAACACCCATGCAAAGGACTGACGCTGGCGTGTATCGCCCAAATGGGATGCGTTGTTCCCATGACGTTTGAGGAGCCGGCAAGAGTGCTGAAGCGCTCGATCGCATCTCAAATCGTTATCTGGCCTGCCAGCCGGGCACTTGCCGGCCTCAACGTCGCTCCCGAGCCCGAACCGCCTACCGTTTGATCGAGTCAAGCCGTGTCAGGCTGCAGCCGTTCGCCGGTTGCGGCTCTGCCGATTTTAAATCTCGATCAAATTGGAAAGTGACATGAAAACGTTCATCTTGGCGGTATTTGCCGCTAGCCTCGCCGCGTCGGCAGCGACGGCGGCCACATCTGAAAATAAAAGCAATGGTCATTGGGAGTGGCGTTCCAATTACCAGCCGGGCCCGCGGGCGCCGCTTCAAGCCCCACGTCGCGTATGGGTTACGGACGTTCCCCAGTCGAGCGCCTGCGTGTGCCCGATGATGGAACGCGGTCGCGACGCCTGCATGTCAATGAAGGGCGGCCAGTCAACTTAAGCTGGCGAGCCTGAACAGGTGCCGGGCTCCGATCAACCATTTGGAGCCCGGCCATCATTATGACATGAAGGGACTAGAGGGATGCGCGCATCCATGATGCTCGCGGTCGCCGCGCTCACGACGAGCGCCGCGCACGCGCAGACACTTACCTATGACCAAGCGCTGCGCGATGCGGTTGCCAACGCCCCGGGAGCGGTTGCCGGTCGCGCGGGGGTCAGCGCCGCCCAAGCCGATGCACGTGCGGCGGGAAGCCTTCCGGACCCCCGTGTGTCGATCGGAATCGAGAATTATCCTGTCTCTGGGCCACCCGCCTTCTCCCTATCCAGAGACGACATGACGATGGGGCGTGTCGGTTTCCAACAGGACCTACCCAACCTTGCCAAGCGTCATGCCGCGCAAGCGCAGGCACGCGCCGTGATCGCAACGGCAGAAGCATCGCAAGCGACCAAGCTCCGGGAGGTGCGATTGGGAGCGGGGCAGGCATGGATCGACCTTGCTTATGCCGAGCGTCGACTAGCTGCCCTCGACACCGTTCTGCTATTCCTTCGATCTCTCCCTTCCGCTGCGCGGGCCGCCGTGACGACCGGTTCGGTCCGCCCTGGTCAGACACTGACGACCGATCAGGAGATCGCGGCACTCGACGACCGCCGCGACGAGTTGATGGCCGCCGTTGCGCGCGCCCGCGCGATGCTGGCTCGCTGGACCGGCGTATCGGCGCCCGAGATTGCCGGCGATATGCCCGCGATCGATCTGGCTCCGGCGCGGCTGCGGGACGCGCTCAGCCTTCACTCCGACATGGTTCTCGCCGAGGCCGGTATTCAGCGCGCCCAGGCCGACGTGGATGCGGCGCGAGCGGAGAAGCGACCCGATTGGGGGGTAGAGGTAGCTTATCAACGCCGTGACCCCCGGTATGGCGACATGGTGTCGGCGGGAGTTTCGATGAGCCTGCCGCTGTTCGCTCGATCGCGTCAGAACCCGCGCATCGAAGCCCGCAAATCCGCACAGGCGCAGGCCGAGGCCGCGCGCGAAGAAACCCGGCGCACATTGGCAGCCGATCTGGAGGCCGCGCTGGCGGACCACCAAATGCATCACAGCCAATGGCAGCGCGCGCGCGACGTGCTCCTTCCGCTCGCTCGGAAGCGAGCCGATCTGGAGATAGCGAGCTACTCTGCCGGTCGCGCGAGTCTTGCGGATGCCATCGAAGCCAAGACCGCGCTCGCCGACGCCGAGCTGACCGTGCTCGACCGTGAGGCGCTCGTCGCCGCAGACTCTGTCCGCCTCACCATTACCTTCGGGAGCGCCGATCGATGAGCGACACTACCATTACCCGCGCCCGCCTTGTCACCGCGGTAAGCGCGCTGGTGCTGGTCGCAGGGGGCGTGGGCTTCGGGCTCGCGAAACTTGGCACGTCCTCGGCTGCCGATCAAACGGCATCCCCAGCCCCGCAGAAGAAGATCCTCTACTGGTATGATCCGATGATCCCGGGGGAGCGGCACGACGGCCCGGGTCTCTCGTCGATGGGGATGAAACTGATCCCCCGCTATGCCGACGAGGGCGCAGGCGGTAGCGCCGCACCGGGCGTAGCGATCGATCCGGCCAGCCTCCAGCGGCTCGGCGCGCGGATCGTCACGGTCGAACGCGGATCGTTGTCAAACTCGGCCTCGGCAACCGGCAGCATCGAGTTCAATGACCGCAACGTTGCGGTCGTGCAGGCACGCAGCGGCGGCTTCGTTCAGCGCGTCTATGCGCGCGCGCCAGGCGATGTCGTGCCGGCAGGCGCCCCGCTCGCCGATATCCTTGTGCCCGAATGGGCGGGCGCGCAGGCGGAGTATCTCGCCGTGCGCCGCACCGGGGATGCCGGGCTCACGCGGGCGGCACGAGAGCGCCTGTTGCTTCTCGGGATGCCCGCCGGATCGATTGCATCGGCGGAGTGGCGCGGCCGACCGCAAGGTGTGACGACGATCAGCACGCCCGTGGGGGGCGTCATCAAGACGCTCGGCGTCCGACAGGGGATGACGGTCGCGCAAGGACAGACACTGGCGGAGGTGAACGGCCTCGCCACCGTGTGGCTGAACGCGGCTGTCCCTGAGGCCCTCGCAGGAAACCTGCGGATCGGCACGCCCGTCATCGCCACGCTGGCGGCTTTCCCGGGCGAAAGCTTCAGGGGCCGCATCGCTGCGATCCTGCCCCAGGCCGAGGCAGCGAGCCGCACGCTCACAATCCGCGTCGAGCTCCCCAACCGTGCCGGCCGGTTGCGCCCCGGTATGTTCGCCAGCGTGGCGCTCGACCAGGGGAGCCGCGATGCACTCCTTGTTCCGAGTGAGGCCGTGATCCGGACCGGCCGGCGCACACTCGTCATGTTGGCAGGGCCGGGTGGACGCTTTCGACCCGCCGAGGTTCGCACTGGCGCAGAAGGCGGCGGCAAAACCGAGATAGTCGCCGGCCTGACCGAGGGTGAGAAGGTTGTCGCGTCGGGCCAGTTCCTGATCGACTCCGAAGCGAGCCTCGCTGGCCTCGATGCGCGTCCGATTGGTGTCGAAGCGTCACCCGCAACAAAGCCGGCCGTGAAACCCACCGCGTCGATCTACGAGACGGTCGGCAGCATCGAGGCGATCGATCGCAGTTCCGTCACCCTGTCCCATCAGCCCGTTCCGGCGATCGGCTGGCCGGCCATGACAATGACGTTCCGCGTCGCCGATCCCGCGTTGGTGCGTGGGTATCGCAAGGGTGAGCGGGTGCGGTTCGGCTTTGATCAACCCGCCGATGGTCCAACGCTGCGCCGCATGACGCGCGAGGCTGGGCGATGATTGCCGCGATCATCCGCTGGTCGGTCGCGAACCGCTTCCTCGTCGTCCTGGCGGCCATCGCGCTCGCCATGGCCGGGGTGTTCGCAATGCGTGCCACCCCCGTCGATGCGCTCCCCGACCTGTCCGACACGCAGGTCATCATCCGCACGAGCTGGCCGGGCCAAGCCCCGCAGATCGTCGAGAACCAGGTGACGTATCCGCTCACCACGACGATGCTGTCCGTGCCTGGCGCGAAAACCGTGCGCGGCTATTCGTTCTTCGGCGACAGCTACGTCTATGTCCTCTTCGAGGATGGGACCGACCTCTATTGGGCGCGCTCACGCGTGCTGGAGTATCTGAGCCAGGTGCAGGGACGGCTTCCCCAAGGCGCGCAGGCCGCGCTGGGTCCTGATGCGACGGGGGTCGGCTGGGTCTATGAATACACGCTGTTGGACCGCACCGGCCGCCGTGACCTGTCGCAGCTCCGATCCTTGCAGGACTGGTTCCTACGTTATGAACTGAAAACGCTGCCCGGCGTTGCGGAGGTGGCGAGCATCGGCGGAATGGTGAAGCAATATCAGGTGCTGCTCGACCCGACGCGGCTCGCCGCATTCGGTGTCACGCACACTCAGGCCGTCGATGCCATTCGCCGCGCCAATCAGGAGGCCGGCGGGTCCGTCCTCGAGCTGGGCGAAGCCGAATATATGGTGCGCGCGTCAGGTTACTTGCGCACCGTCGACGATTTCCGCGCGATCCCGCTCAAGGTCGCCGGTGCCGGCGTCCCCGTTACCTTGGGCGACGTCGCGTCGATCCAGATCGGCCCCGAGATGCGCCGCGGCATCGCCGAGCTGAACGGCGAAGGCGAGGTCGCGGGCGGAGTCGTCATCCTGCGTCAGGGCAAGAATGCACGGCAGACGATCGAAGCCGTCAAGGCCAAGCTCGCGGAACTGAAAGCGAGCCTTCCCCCCGGCGTCGAGATCGTCACCACCTATGACCGCTCGCAATTGATCGACCGCGCGGTGGAGAATTTGACGGGCAAGCTGATCGAGGAGTTCGTCGTCGTCGCGATCATCTGCGGGTTGTTTCTGTGGCATGTCCGGTCTGCGCTGGTCGCGATCGTCACCTTGCCTCTGGGGGTGCTCGCGGCCTTGCTCGTCATGCGTGTGCAGGGGGTGAACGCCAACATCATGTCTTTGGGCGGTATCGCCATCGCGATCGGCGCGATGGTCGATGCCGCGATCGTGATGATCGAGAACGCGCACAAGCGGATCGAGCGATGGGAACACGACCATCCGGGCGTGGCGCTGGCGGGCGAGGAACGCTGGCGCGTCATCACCGAGGCCGCGGCCGAGGTCGGGCCGGCGCTGTTCTTCAGCCTCGTCATCATCACGCTGTCGTTCGTGCCGGTGTTCACGCTCGAAGCGCAGGAGGGACGGCTGTTCGCCCCGCTCGCCTTCACCAAGAGCTATGCGATGGCGGCAGCGGCGATCCTGTCGGTAACGCTCGTGCCGGTCCTGATGGGATGGCTGATCCGGGGACGCATTCCGGCCGAGAACGACAACATTATCAACCGCGTGCTCACCCGTGCCTATCGCCCGGCGCTCGACCGCGTGTTGGCGCGGCCTTGGGCGGCGATCGGCATCGCCGCCCTGGTACTGGCGACGACGGCATGGCCGCTGACCCGATTGGGTGGCGAGTTCATCCCGACGATGGATGAGGGCGATCTGCTCTACATGCCGTCCGCGCTTCCCGGCCTTTCGGCCGCGAGCGCCTCGGCCCTGCTCCAGCGCACAGACCGGCTGATAAAAACCGTTCCCGAGGTCAAAACCGTGTTCGGCAAAGCCGGGCGCGCCGAGACCGCGACCGACCCGGCACCGCTCGAGATGTTCGAGACGACCATCCAATTCAAGCCGCGCGATCAATGGCGCGCGGGGATGACGCCGGCAAAGCTGGTGGAGGAGCTGGACCGCACAGTGCGCGTGCCCGGCCTCACGAACGTATGGGTGCCTCCGATCCGCAATCGGATCGATATGCTCGCGACCGGCATCAAGAGTCCCATCGGGGTGAAAGTGTCGGGGTCCAACCTCTCCGAGCTGGACCGCATCGCCGGCAGCATCGAACGTGTCGCCAGGACCGTGCCGGGCGTCAGCTCGGCATTGGCAGAACGGTTGACCGGAGGCCGCTATGTCGATGTCGATATCGATCGGGTGACCGCGGGGCGCTACGGTCTCAACATCGCCGATGTGCAGGAGATTGTGTCCGGCGCGATCGGCGGCGAGACGATCGGCCAGACGGTGGAGGGCCTTGCCCGCTACCCGATCAGCGTCCGCTACCCCCGCGAGCTGCGTGACAGTCTGGAGGGACTGCGAACTCTCCCAATCGTCACCGCATCGGGTCAGCAGATCACACTCGGCACCGTCGCATCCGTGTCGATCGCGGAAGGTCCACCGATGCTCAAGACGGAAAATGGTCGACTCTCGACATGGGTCTATGTCGACGTGCGCGGGCGCGACCTGGCCTCCACGGTCGCCGATCTGCGCCGTGCTGTTGGCAAAGATGTTCGGCTCAGCCCCGGCGTCTCGATCGCCTATTCCGGACAATTCGAGTATCTGCAGCGTGCCGAGGCTCGGTTGATGCTCGTCGTGCCGGCGACACTCGCGATCATCTTCCTTCTCCTCTACCTTACCTTCGGTCGCCTCGACGAGGCGGCGCTTATCATGGGCACACTGCCCTTCGCGCTGACCGGCGGCATCTGGACATTATGGCTGCTCGGCTATGCGCAATCGGTCGCCACAGGTGTCGGGTTCATCGCGCTCGCCGGCGTGTCGGCGGAGTTCGGCGTCGTCATGCTGATCTACCTGAAACACGCATTGGCCGAGCGCGGGCCGTCACCGTCGGGCGAGCAAGTATCGGAAGCGATCAGGGAGGGCGCGCTGTTGCGGGTACGTCCCAAGGCGATGACCGTCGCTGTCATCGTCGCCGGGCTGTTCCCCGTGCTGATCGGGCATGGCGCCGGATCGGAGGTGATGAGCCGGATCGCCGCGCCGATGATCGGTGGAATGCTGACCGCCCCTTTCCTCTCCATGTTCATCCTGCCAGCCGCCTACTTGCTCTTGCGGCGGCGAGCTTCAACCCGCCCCGAAAGGAAGATCTGATGAAAGCCACTTTCTCCATGCGCGCCGCATTCATGCTACTAGTCACGCCGATCGCAGCGAGCGCTCTTGCTCAAGGCAGCAGGCCGGCTGCATCGGCTGTAAAATCCGGCAGCGGATCGGGGACGATCACTGCCGTCGACGCGAAAGGTGGAACCGTAACCATCAAGCACGGCCCGATCCCGACGATCGGCTGGCCCGCAATGACGATGACCTTCCGGGCATCCCCCCCGACCCTGCTCAAGGGACTGCGGTCGGGGCAGCGGGTCGCATTCACCGCCAAGGCGAAGGGTATGACGGCAGAAGTTACGGCGATCAGCCCGCATTGACGACGCGTGCCGACCTTCGCGTCAGTGCGCCATCGCCAGCACGGGCGGCGCAGCGATCATCCACAGCGCCATCGCGACCATCATCAGGTTTTCGGTGAGCGAGATGAAGCCGAGCGGCACGTTGCTGTCCCCGCCCACGCACGCGCATTTCAGCTCACGCTTGTCGATGTAGACGGCCTTGAACACCGACACCGCGCCGATCGTACCGATAACGAGCGCGACGGGCACCGACAGCCAGGTCAACGCGCCGGCTGCCATCAGGACGCCCGCCGCTCCTTCCGCGTAGGGATAGACATAGGAATAGGGCACCCAGCGCTTCGCGAGCAGATCGTAGTTGAGGAACATGCTCGAGAAGCTCTCGACGTTCTGGAGCTTGAGCATCGCCAGAGCGCACATCGAGAACGCGATGAACCATTCACCCGCCCGCACCGTGAAGGGCGTGCCGAGTACCGCATAGCTGGCGGCGAGCGCCATCAGCGCCGTCATCGCGAACACGGCAATCACCGGGCGATAGGTGACGGCCTTGGGGTCGCGGACCATCTTGCCGAAGAAGCGGCGCAGATCGTCATAGCCGCCGACCCGCTCCCCGGCGATAAAGATCTGCGGGGTCGTCTTGACGCCGTGCTTCGCCTTGAAAGCGTCGGTTTCTTCCCGCGTCATCAGCCAATGGTCATCGACCGCATAGCCTTCCCGGCGCAGAAGATCCTTCGCCTTCAGCCCGAAAGGGCAGGTATGTTCCGGCATCACCATCCGGTAGATCGTCGCCTGTTTGGCGGGGGCGCTCGCCATGCCGCTTCTCCAATATCCTCGCCCCGCCTATATAGGGTCCGTACCATAGTACGGAGTCAAGGCATGACCGGCATGACGATCGCGGCGCTCGCGCGCGAGGGCGGCGTCGGCGTCGAAACGGTGCGCTACTATCAGCGTCGCGGTTTGCTGGACGAGCCAGACCGGCCGACCGGGGCTGGCGCCGGAGGCGGCATCCGGCGCTACGGCACCGATGACGCCCGCCGCCTTCGCTTCATCCGCTCGGCGCAGGCAGCCGGTTTCACGCTCGAGCAGATCGGTGAGCTTCTGGCGCTGGATGCGACCGACGATCGCGCCCGCGCGCGCCAGCTCGCGGGCGAGCGCATTGCCGAACTGGATGCGAAGATCGAGGAGCTTGAGCGGGTGCGCGCCTCGCTTCGCCGGCTCGCACATGAATGCGGGTCAGGAGCGGAGGGACCATGCCCGATCCTGACCGCCTTCGAGGGCTAGCGGCACTCGACGGTCAGGTGCGCGATTTCATGAACCGGTGCGAGGCGGGCGCGGATATCGTCGCCGGTCACGCCCTGCCCGCCTACGACGCTGACGATCGCGGCGTGGGCTTCCGGACCGACGCGCCAGACATGAAGATCGGTGATACGCGCGTCGCCTGGCGCCTCGACCAACTCGCGCACTTCCTCCTCTACATGATGATCGGTCGCATCGAGCAACACGGACGCCGTGTCGCGCATCAGCGTCCATGACCAGCGCGCGATGACGATCGCACCGACGATGCCCATCACCGGATCCATCCACACCCAGCCGAGATAGCGGCCCGCCAGCAGCGCGGCGATGGCGAGAACCGAGGTGAGCGCGTCGGCCAGGACATGGACATAGGCGGAGCGCATGTTGTTGTCACCGCCATGCGCGCCGTGCGCATGCCCGTGCCCGTGATGGTGGTCATGCCCGTGATGATGGTCGTGCCCGTGATGGTGCCCGCCCGAGAGCAGGAAGGCGCAGGCGATGTTCACGCCCAGACCGACCACCGCGATGAGCGTCGCTTCCCCGAATGCGACCGTGATCGGCTGAAACAGGCGAAGGATGGACTCGACACCGATCCCGAGCGCGATCAGGCCCAGCACCATCGCCGACGCGAACCCGGCCAGGTCGCCGACCTTGCCCGTGCCGAAGCTATAGGCCCGGCTGGAGGCATGGCGCTTGGCATAGGCGTAAGCGGCCGCGGCGACCCCGAGCGCGCCCGCGTGTGTCGCCATGTGAAAGCCATCGGCGAGCAGCGCCATCGAGCCGGTCAGATAACCGGCGATGATCTCCACCACCATCATCCCGGCGGTAAGCGCCACGACCCACAGGGTCCGGCGGGCATTGTCGTCGTGCGCCGCGCCCAGGAATACATGGTCGTGCGTGAAGGCGTCGATTTCGGGCAAAGCCGCCATGAAAAGCGTCCTATTTGGCGTAGCGGCGGATCACCGCCAGCAGTTCTTCGGCACCTGCCGCCCGCTCGGCATCATCGAGGCCGGGCCGCGACACATGCGCTTCGAGGTGTTCGGCGATAATCTCGTCCATGAGGCCATTCACCGCCCCGCGCACGGCGGCAACCAGATGGAGCACGTCGGAACACGACGAGTCCGATTGAAGTGCTCGCTCGACCGCGCCGACTTGTCCGGCGATGCGACGAACGCGGGCGACCAGATCGACATTGGTTTGAGACAAATGTGACATAGGATACCCCCCTAGCCTATAGGCCAGTAAACAGCAAGTCGGTGTCAAAACCGTCCGTGGCTGTTGAAAAAGTCCTACTGAAGGCTGCCGATCGTCTGTCGAAATCGCCTTTTTAGGTTATGCGAGAGGTTTGCTTATCCGGTTCCACCTGAGACATCAGGAGCCACCTTGGGGTCGGGATCCTGTGCCTTGCCGGTTGCGGGTGCCGCTTTCTGGCTCGGCATAGCGATGAGATAAGCAACGATCGCGTCGACGTCCTTTTCGGCCACCGGCGCCTTGTACACCTCACGCATCTTGGTGACGGTCGCCTTCCACTGATCCACCGATAGCGCAGGCTGAGTTAGCGCCATGCTGGCCGAGTGGCACGAAGTGCAGTTGGCGTTGATGACGTCGGCGTGCGGACCATCGGGGTAGGTAGCGTCATCGACCGGCAGGTCGACGCTGGTCGAGGCGAGCGAAAAGCCGCGGGCTGAGACGCTGGTGGGCGGTGCCGGCTCGGATGTCTCGGAGATCGGGGCAGGCGCCTTGCGGCTGCTCGGCGCCCCGATCGAGACGAGGATAATGCCGGTCAGGCCGATCAGGCCAGCAGCCATGATGCCGGGAGACGGGGTCTTCATGCTACTCGCTCCTCAGGCCGCGATGATGGTGGTGGTCTCGATATTGCCGCGCATGAACCCGCCCGGGTTCCAGATCGGCTTCATCGGCTGGGCGACACCGTTGGTGTTCCAGCAGCGCACCATGATCGGGTTGGCACCGCGTCGCAGCGGCACGCGACCATCCCACCGACGGAAGCTGTACCTGCCCTCGTCCGCTCCGAGCGTCGTCCTGTACCAGGTGCGGCCTCCGTCCGACGACACATCGACCTTGGCGACGCCGCAGTCGCCGCCCATCGCGATGCCGCCGACCGGGATCGATGCCTCATAGGCTATCGTCTGGCCATCGGGCAGGCTGGTCATCCAGCTGCGCGGGATCATGCGGTTGATGGGGACAGTCGGGAAGTCTCTGGCGCCGGGCGCGACATTCGCGCCCGGCGTCGCGGGGATCTTGTAGGCCTTGGCCATCCAATACTGGTCGTCGGGGCCGGGCAGTACCTCGATCGAGTTCAGCATCTTGACCCAATAGGTCGAGTACCAGCCCGGCACGATCAGCCGGCAGGGAAAGCCATTGAGGAGCGGCAGCTGCTCGCCGTTCATGCCGAAGGCGATCATCACTTCGCCGTCGCGGGCATGGTCGATGTCGAGCGCCTTCTCAAAGTCAGGGGCGCCCGCCACGACCGGTTGATCGAGCGCACCGAAGCGCACCTGCACCGCGCCTGTCTTGACCCCGGCGAGGTCGAGCACGTCGCGCAGGCGCACACCGAGCCATTTGGCATTGCCCATCGCGCCGTTGCCCCATTGCGCGCCGGCAACACGTGGCTGGAACAGCCCACGGCTGTTTCCCGAGCATTGGTTGACCGCCGCCATCTCGACCCGCGGCAGGCGCAGCAGCTGGGCGAGGCTGATCGACAGCGGTCGGTTGACGTGGCCGAAGACGTTGAGGCGGAAAGTCTCGACATCGATCGAGGTCGGGATGTCGGCCCAGTGCCAGCGGACGAAGAACTGGTCGTTGGGCGTGAACACCGACTTGTCGAACACGTCCATCGGCGTTTCCAGCAAGGGCGGATGGACACGCTGGAGGATCATGCTGCCCTTGCCGGGAAAGGCGCTGGTCATCGGCCGTTCGGCATTGCCGCCAGGCAGCTTCAGGTCGACGAGCTGCTGCGCCAGTGCCGGCGCGGCGGCAAGGCCGGCGGTACCGAGCGCGGCATGCCTGAGAAAGCGGCGACGGCTGGTCTCACTCGCCAGTCCGGCGTCGAAATTGTACATGACAAGGCTCTCCTGTGGCCAGCCACGCTGGCGGATCGAAGGGGCGTTTCGCAAGTGATCGGACCGACTGATCCGATCATCATGGCGGATCAGTTCGGGGTGGCGATGCAGGGTGAGACGAACAGGTTGCCGCGCCATGCGCCGGCCAGCGTCTTGGCGCCGACGAGCAGCCACATCGCCGCAAGCGCAACCGTCAGCACCGTGCCGACGAAACCGAAGAAACCGAGGTTCAGCGTCGTGCCTAGGCGGAAGGTGGCGACGGTGTAGACGCCGAGCGGAAAGGTATAGCCCCACCAGCCCAGGTTGAACGGGACGCCGGCGCGCCAGTAGCGGATGGTGATAAGCGTCGCGAGCGCCAGCCACCACAGGCCGAAGCCCCACAGGCAGAGTCCGGCCACAACGCCGATCCCTTCCGCGACGGTACCGACACCGGCCAGCCCGTGCGCCGCGAGGATCGCCGGCGCGTCCGCCCCGAGCACCAGCATGCCCAGAGCACCCGTGCCGATCGGTCCCAGCGCCAGCCAGGAGGACGCCGCCATGCTCTCATGCGGCAGCTTGTGGAGCGCCATGCGCAGGATGAGGATGGCGAGGATGCCGAACGCGACCGGCACCGAATAGGCCCACAGCACATAGGAGGTCGCAAGCGTGACTAGCTGCGCGTGAGGATCGGTCAGATGCGGCGCGAGCAGCCCGCCGCTGGCGCCCGCCACTTCGGCAGCGACGACCGGCAGCAGCCATACCGCGGTCATGCCGTCCAGGCTGTGCTCGTGACGGGTGAACATCATGTACGGGATCAGGACGCCACAGGCGAGCGACATGGCGACGTCGATCCACCACAGGACGTGTGCGACCGGTACGATGCCATTCCCGAACCGTGCGATGCCGAAGGCGAGGCAGCCGTTGATGATCGTCGCGAGGCCCATCGGGATGGTGCCGATGAACATCGACACGGTGTTATGCCCGAAGATGCGCCGCGCCTCGTGCCCGAACATCGCCCAGCGCGCACCATAAAGGCCGGCGAACAGCGCGAAAAGTGCGATATTGAAGAACCACAACACCTCGCCGACGGGTTTAAGCGAAGGCCCGATGCCGGGCACCTGCGGCAGCGCGAGGGCAAGAATGCCCGTGCCCATCGTCGCGGCGAACCAGTTGGGCGTGAACTGACGGATCATCTCGCGGGGATGATCGAGCCGGCTGAGCGGCTTGAGGCCGCTGAGAACGGAGTGCGTGTCGGCAGTCATGCGACCTGCTCCTTGATAAGATCCGTCAGCGCGTCGGCCGCGCGGGTGCGATAGCGTTCCTTGTGGCGCAGCGCGTGAAAGGCGCGGTCGGGCAGCCCGAGCGGCAGCTCGACCAGATCGCCGGCCTTGAGCGCGCGCGCGACGACCAATCGCGACAAGACGGCAACGCCGGCACCGGCCTCAACGGCGGTGCGCACCGCCTCGTTGGACGGCAGCGTCATCGCTATCGTCAGCTGGGCCGGATCAAACCCGCGCGTTCGCAGCACGTCCTCGAAGGTCGAGCGCGTACCCGATCCCTGCTCACGGACGATCCAGCGTGCAGTGCGCAGCCAGGCCTCGTCGATGCGTTCGGCTTCCTCGCGGCCGACCAGTACCATCGGGTCACGCCCGACCTTCCAGTGGGCGAGCGCCGGTTCGTCCACCTCGCCCTCGACGAAGCCGAGTTCCGCCGCGCCGCTCAGCACCTGCGCTGCCGCGCCCTCGGTGTTGTCGATCGCCAGCTCGACCGCAATCTGCGGGTGGCGTTCGTGGAAGGCGGCGAGCTTTGCCGGCAACCAATAGCTCGCGATCGTTTGGCTGGCGACGATCCGCAACGAACCACGCGCAAGCCCGGCATAGTCCGCCAGCATCATCTCGGCATGCGCTGCCCGCCCCAGCACCGCGCGCGCTTCCTCCAGAAAGCCGCGGCCCGCCTCGGTCAGCTGGATGCCACGCCCGACGCGGTGGAACAGCGGAACGCCGTAGCGCGCTTCGAGGGCCGCAACCGCCCCGGAAGCAGCGGACTGCGTGACGTTCAGCGCCTCCGCTGCCTTGGTGACGTGTTCGCGCTCCGCGACACCGACGAAGATTCTGAGCTGCTCCAGGGTCATGCAGCTTGTATCGCGCAGCCTGATCGATACGACCAACCGTTTGATATGGTCATTCTAATCTGGATATCGGAATGATCGGCAGCCTTTCGTCTGCGATGGTCTCGAAGACTTGAAGCGTTACGCGGGCCCGCGACGTTTAATCGTCCATGACAGATATGATCAAGCGCAGTTCCGATCCCTACAACGCCGAGCCGACGCCCGGTGCGTTGATCGAGCGGTTCCTGACGCCGCAGGCGCTGTTCTACGTGCGCAGCCACGGGCCAGTGCCGGATCTGCCCGCCAATCATCGGATCGAGGTGAGCGGGACGGGCATGGCGAGCCGCTCCTTCTCGGTGGAAGAACTTAAAGCTACGTTTTCCACGCACTCGGTGACAGCCGTGCTCCAATGCGCGGGTAACCGGCGCACGGACCTCCAGCAGGTCGGCAAGACGTCGGGCGATCCTTGGGATGTCGGCGCGATCGGCAATGCTGAGTGGACCGGCGTACGCCTGGCCGATGTTCTCGATGCGGTGGGCGCGCCTGATGCGTCCAACCTGTTCGTGGCGTTCACCGGCGCCGACGAGGTGGACATGGAGGGCAAGGAAGCCTTGTTCGGGGTCTCGATCGCCATGGACAAGGCGCGGCAACCCGACGTCCTCATTGCCTGGGCGATGAACGGCGAGCCGCTGACGCCCGAACACGGCGCCCCGCTCCGCATGGTGGTGCCGGGCTATGCAGGCGTGCGCAGCGCCAAATGGCTGACACGGATCGAGGTGCGCGACGCGCCTTCCGACGCACCGATCCAGGCGCACGACTACAAGCTGTTTCCCGCCGATGTGACGAGCGACACCGTCGACTGGAGCCAAGGTCTGACGATCAATGCCATGCCGCTTAACGCCGCGATCTGCTCGCCCGGTGCGGGCGAGAGGTTGCCCGCCGGGGCGGTGCGGATTGAGGGCTATGCCATTGCCTATGACCGCCGAATTTCTCGGGTCGAAGTGTCGGTGAACGGCGGTCGCGACTGGCAACAGGCGACCTTCGCCGATGATCCGGAGACGCGCTGGGGCTGGCGGCGCTGGACCCTTGACGCCACACTCGCCAAGGGACGCCAGCACTTTGTCGCCCGCGCCTTCGACGAGACCGGGCAGGGACAGCCCGAACGACCGGACACGATGTGGAACTTCGCCGGCTACCTGTGCACCGCCTGGCACCACGTTCACGTGCTGGTCGAATGATCGAAGCGTCAGCGGCATCGGACATCGGCTTCTGGATCGACGTGATCGGCCGGCTGGTCGTGGCGACCGCGGCCGGGATGGTGCTTGGTTGGGAACGCTCGCGCGAGAACCGGCAGATTATGGGGTTGCGGACGCTAGGTCTGGTCGGTCTGGCGAGTTGCATCGCCGTGCAGGCGATCGTGCATAGTGGCCTGCCGAATGTAAACGCCGACGCCGCAGGGCGGGCGATGCAGGGCATTCTGTCCGGCGTCGGCTTCATCGGTGCCGGTGCGGTGCTGCGGGTCGGCCAGGGTCAGGAAGTGCATGGTTTGGCGACCGCCGCGTGCATCTGGGTGACGGCCACGATCGGCGCGGCAGCGGGATTGGCGGTGTGGCCGCTCATCATCGGCGGGGTGAGCCTTGCAATGCTCGTCCTGTTTGTCGGCGCGCCGCTGGAACGCCGCATCCGCGAGCGGGCTCGCCTGACGCCGGCCGAGGCCGACAGGAAGGATGCCGAGCGCAAGCCCTAATCGCGCTGGCCTGCCCGGTGCCTGTCGGTGCTGAGGAGCAGCAAGGGCGCTATCAGGACACCAGCGCCGCATCGGCCTGCCGCCGGACTTCATCGGCAATCGGATGCAGCTCGGCCGCAGGCCGCTCGCCCACCACACTATAGCCGATCCCGTCGACCGCCCATGTGACCCGGCCCATGGTCCCGCTGGACGTGCTGGTCATGCTCGCAGTCTTGTCGATCTGCATAGGCCTAGTCAGCACCGCGAGTTTCGACGCTTGCGGTCCGTCGTAGAGGAGCAGTGCCGCAGGGCCGTGAGGCGTCGCGACCAATCGCCCCCCCCCATAGCGGTAACCGGCTGTGCTGAGGTCCGGGATGGTGACGCGCTCACCCAGTCGGGCGGAGGTCCATCGGATCAGCATGGCGCGCTGGTCGGGGCCGATCTCCGCCGGTCGTATCCGGTCGGCGGCATAGACACGGAAATTGTCACTCGCCTCGTTGGCCAGCGCCGCGATGCCCGCGCGGGGTTCACCGCTCCACTTCGCGCTCGACCAACCACCGCCAAACCCGACCGCCAGCAGAAGTGACGCGGCGATGGCGAATTGCCATCGCGGCTGACGTTGCCGCCCCCTGATGGCTGCGACGCGCATCGTCGCCGGGATCGGTTCATCCGCGATCGGGGCAAACAGGGATGCAAGGGCTCGCGCCTGCTCCGCCTGTTCCCGCAAACGGGCATGCAGGTCCGGCTGGCCTTCAAGATAGGCGTCGACCAGGCGCTGCCGCTCGGGCGACAGCCTGCCATCGATCCACGCGGCCAGATCGTCCTCGCCGATCGGGCTGGTCATTGCACACTCCTCAATCGCGGCCGTTCACCCTCCCGGAGGAGGGTCGCCAGTCGGTCGCGCGCCCGGAATATGCGCGACATCACCGTGCCCAGCGGCACGCCGACAACGGCAGCGACCTCCGCATAGGGCAGGCCCTCGACCGATACGAGGAGCAGCACCGTTCGCTGCTCCTCGGGCAACGCATCAAGGGCGCGCAGCAGGTCGCGGTGGTGCAGGCCTGTGTCCTGATCGGCCGGACGGCCGAGCGTGGCGTCGTCCACGAGGTGGAGCGGAACCGCCGTACCTCGCCGGCTATGCTGCCGCTGATGGTCGACCAACAGATTGTGCAGGATCGTATAGACCCATGGGCGCACCTCCGCCCCGCGTCGTTGTCGCCAGCGCCCGACCGCGCGCTCGAGACAATCCTGCACCACGTCATCTGCCATTGCCCGATCGCGCAACCACGACCGGGCATAGCGGCGCAGACCGGGGATCAGGGGCTCGATCGCGGCGGTAAGCGGGTCCATGTCAGTCGCGCTGTACCTGCACGATGCGTCCCGGCGCGCCGTTCACCACCTCAGCGACCGCCAGAAAACGGCGGGGCGTCGCGGTGCTGCCTTGAACGATCTGCCGGATCGGACCCGACGCGTTCACGATCGCCGCACCTGCCGGGTTGCTCATGAAGTTCGCAAGCGGCTCTACAGCGCCGCTACCATCCGCGTTGGCCGTCAGCACGAGCATGTAGGGCTTCTTGGGCTGCAAACCGGTAACGGCACTCTGCACGACCTGAATGATGCCTTGGTCGAAGAGGGTAATGCTGCTTGCCGTACCCCTGCCGCCGATCGGCCCCATAGTCAGATGCAACGCTTTGCCGGCCGTGCCGAGCGGCTGGAGATTGTCGGTACCGGGGCCTGTCGGAACAGCGTTCGGCACATAGGCGATCGCCTGCGGTGCCTGTCCGACCGGCACGGTGGCGACGACCGTGTTGCCAGCGGTGTCGATCGCGGCCAGCTTATCGGCATTCTCCAGCCCGACATAGATGCGCCGACCGTCGCCCGACGGCCAGACACCGTGCGGCATCTTGCCGACCGGGATGGTGGCGACGGGCGCGAAGTCGGATGTGCGAAACACCCTGACCGTATTCTCCCCGCCGACCGTCACATAGGCGAACTGCCCCTTGGCCGTGCGGGCGAAGTTGACGTGATTGGTGATCGGCCCGGTATCCAGCACCTTGAGGATTGTGAAGGGTGGCCTGGCATCGAATGCGACCGTCTTGCCGATGTCCTTTAGCGTAAACCACACCTGCTTGCCGTCCGGCGTCGCGGCGATGTTGGGACAGAAGGGGCTCGGCTGTGCCACCTGTCCGACTTGCGCGTGGGTCGCGACATCGAACACGGCCAACACCGGATTGAACGACGAACAGACATAGCCGTACCGGCCATCGGGCGAGAAGATCGTCATACCCGGACCACCGGGCGTCTTGATGCGACCCGTCTCCTTGTACGTCGTAGGGTCGAGCACGGTGATATAGTCTTCGCCACGTACCGTGACCCACACCTCCTTGCCGTCCGGCGTGAAGAACGCCTCGTGCGGACTGCGTCCGACATAGGTCGTGTGCTTGACGGTGTTGGTGGCGGTGTCGATCCACGACACGGCGTTCGATCCGATCGACACGACCGCCAAGGTCTTCCCGTCCGGCGAGAAGCCGAGGCCGTGGACCAGCACCTGTCCCTTGTAGAGCGGGGAAAAGTTCATCGGCTGGGGATCGCCGAGCTTGATGACGCCGAGCAGCCGGTTGTCGGCCGGGTCGGTCACCGACACGGTGTTGGAGAATTGTTCAGACGCATAGACCCGGTCGCGGTGGCTGACGGGTACGTCCTTGGCATTCCACGGCGCCTGCTGGGCCATGGCGATGCCCGGTGCGGCGCTCATCAGCAAGGCGGCCGAGCGCAGTATGGTCCGGATCATGTCAGTGCTCCATATGACTGTGGTGGTCGCCGCCCTGCGTCGGGGCTGGCGTCGAAGGGGGTAGCGGCTGACCGATCGCCAGCTTCATGGCGGCGATCTCCTGCTGCTGATCAATGATGATTTCTTGCGCGATGCGCTTGAGCTGCTCGTTATGGCCGTAGCGCAGTTCCGCCACCGCCATATCGATGGCGCCCTGATGATGCGGGAGCATCATCGTGACGAAGTCGCGGTCGACATCGCCGGACGGCTTGACCATCATGCCCGCCATCATCCGGTCCATCGCGGCAGACGCCATGCTGGCGTAGCCATCGGCGGGAGCGGCCGCGACTGCGCCGGTGAGCAGGGCCGAAGCCACCAGGCCCAGCATCCAATCTCGTCTATGCATAAGCCCCTCCGGCGCATCAGTCTCGAAAGCGTAGACGATGCTCGTCCGGGTTTATTCCATGGGCGGAGCCAATTATTTATCCTCACCAAAACAATGGTCTTATCGTGACCCTGCCGTTGGTTGACCACGTCGCCGTCGGACAGCATATGCGCAGGCACGGTGATGGATTTCCGCCGGGCCATCTGGCCGAACCGCCCTCGCAAGGGCCGATGATTCCTACCAGGCGCCGCAAGGCAGCGAAGGAGGAATCGTGCGCGCGACGTTTCGTAATCTGTACCATGAGTTCAACGTAGCGGCGTTCTTTCGCGACCGGCGCGACCATACCATGTCGGTGGTTCGCTGGACGCTGATCCTGCTGCCGATGGCGGCGCTGGTCGGAACGTTGTGTGCGGCCTTCCTGTGGAGCCTTGATGCCGCCACACAGGCCCGCTTCGACCATCCCTGGCTGCTGTATTTCCTGCCCGTGGGCGGGGCAGCCATTGCGCTTCTCTATCATCATACCGGACGCTCGGTCGAAGCCGGTAACAATCTGATCGTCGAGCAGATACATGAGCCCGGGGGCGGCGTGCCGCTCCGTATGGCGCCGCTGGTCTTCCTCGGCACCATCGCGACGCATCTGTTCGGCGGCTCGGCGGGACGCGAGGGAACCGCCGTGCAGCTCGGCGGTAGCCTTGCCAGTGCCATCGCCAGCATGTTCCGTCTCGACACATCGGGCATTCGCATCCTGTTGATGACCGGCGTGGCGGCAGGCTTCGGCGCGGTGTTCGGCACCCCCTTAGCAGGCGCTGTGTTCGCCCTCGAAGTGCTGGCGCTCGGCCGCGTCGAATATGGCGGGATCATACCGTGCCTGCTTGCCGCGCTAGCTGGGGACTGGACGTGTCACGCCTGGGGCATTCATCACACACTTTACCACATCGCCTATGCCGGCCCTGCCACGGGCGCGCTGCTGGTCGAGCCGCTAATGCTCCTCAAGGCGACGATCGCAGGCGTCGCTTTCGGGCTGACCGGCCTCGTCTTCGCTGAAGCGAACCATGCATTCGGCGGCTTCCTCAAGCGTCACATACCTTACGGGCCTGCTCGTGCCGCCGTGGGCGGCGTTTTGGTCATCACGCTGGTCGGGATAGTTGGCACCCGCGGCTATCTCGGCCTTGGTGTATGGTCCGCCATCCCAGGCGACCCGACGATCGCCGGCTTCTTCAACGGCCCGGTCGATCGATGGAGCTGGGCGCTCAAGATGTTGTTCACCGTCGTGACGCTGAGCGCGGGCTTCAAGGGTGGCGAGGTGACGCCGCTGTTCTTCATTGGTGCTGCGCTCGGCAACACGCTCGGCTGGCTGCTCGGTGCGCCGCTCGACCTGTTCGCAGCGCTCGGCTTCGTCGCTGTATTCGCCGGTGCCGCCAACACGCCGCTGGCCTGTACAATCATGGGGATCGAGCTGTTCGGTGCCACCCCTGCCGTGCCGATCGCGGTGGCCTGCTTCGTCGCCTACATCAGCTCGGGCCATAACGGCATCTATCTGTCGCAGCGAATTGCCGTGCCCAAGCGTCCCGGCCGCGCTCATACCGGTATGGTGACGCTGCGCGACACCCGCGCCTCCCGTCGTAGCCGGTGCCCTTCCAACACCGTCAAGGAGCATAACTGATGCCCCACAAGGTCATGCACAGCGAAATCGGAATGATCCGCATCTACATGAAGCCGTCCGACAAGGCTGCTGGGTCGTCCAGCTTCTGGTCGCGCAAACCGCTCTATCGGGAGCTGATCGCACAGGCGAGGCGCGACGGCATCATGAACGCCGTCGCCCATCACACCCACTACGGCTACAGCAATCACGGCCCGATCCGGGAAAACGGCTCCGAGATCTCCGATCCGCACCTGACGATGTGCGTCGAGCTGATCGGCCAGCGCGGCGAGCTGGAGCGCTTCTGCGAGGGGCATGGCGACCTGCTCGGCGGCAAGGTGATCGTCTACAAGCATCTGGAGCATTGGAGCATTGCCCTACGGGCTTGATCCATGAAGAGTCCTCCGATGATAGCGGAGTCAATCAATAGCCGCAGTTGCCTAGATGCTGGTTATCTTGATCCTATTGTTTGCCGCTATCGCCACATCGATCTACGTGGCGCGCTAGTGGAATTGATGTCAATCGTTGCTCTGATTTTCTGATCCTGCCGGCTTGGTGAGCTTTGCTTTTTTGTCTTTTTCGCGGATGATTTCTTCCAGTTCGGCCATCTCCGCCGTTTCCTCGGTAGTCGGCACGTCCTTATTCTTCATGGTCATGGCATCCTCCATTGCAAATGAACGCGCGGAACCGCCAAGTGCTGGCAATATTTCCCTCCACCTTTGGCTTCCCCGATTGAGAAAGTTCGGGGGCAAGGCAATAAGCCACTACCGGCGCCGCCATCGTCCTCGGCTTGGTTTACCCAAATGTGTTCCCGATTGCTCTTTCTCAAATGTGATCATCGGGCATGGAAAATGAAGAGCCCGAACCGCCAGAAAAACGACCGGTTTTCTGGCGGTCGAGGATTTTGCCTCCTCAGCGCATTCCGAAGATCGGAAAACCCGTTGCGGAAACCACCGGCACATTGCAGGGTACCGGATGACTTTTCTGGCAGGGTAACGATGCTCATCGGATATGTGAGGGTGTCCAAGGCTGACGGGTCGCAGACGCTGGCACCCCAGCGCGATGCGTTGCTCGCTGCTGGCGTCGATCCCTCGCGAATTTATGAAGACCTCGCGTCGGGGCGGCATGACTCGCGACCTGGCCTGACCGCGTGCCTGAAGGCACTGCAGCCCGGCAACACACTGGTCCTCTGGAAGCTGGATCGTCTTGGGCGCGACCTCCGCCATCTGGTAGTCACGGCCGAGGCGCTACGCGAACGCGGCATCGGGCTGAAGGTGCTGGCGGGCGCCGGCGCGCAGATCGACACCACGACAGCTAACGGCCGGCTTGCCTTCGGCATCTTCGCGGCTTTCGCCGAGTTCGAACGTGAGCTTATTGCTGAACGCACGCAGGCGGGGCTTGCTGCTGCACGTGCACGGGGCCGGATGGGCGGTCGGCCTCGCAAGATGGATAAGGCCACGCTGGCGATGGCAATGGCCGCCATGTCCGACCGCAACGCGATCGCAGCCGATGTCGCGCGCCGTCTCGGGATGACGACCACGACACTCTATATGTACGTGAATGGCGACGGCACGCCCAAGGCGCCGGGCCAGGCGCTGCTCGACGGTGTGCCGTATCGCAAAGAACGGCTGCAAGCCGCGTGATGAATCACGCCGCGCCTCAGCGATCAGGCATATCGTCGAGCAGGGGAGGCGATCACGTCGTGTTCAATCGACCGGGCCGAGATTTCAGCCGGAGTCAGGGCCGCGGGGACGCACACCCCCCGACGCGGCTTGCCGTTCAGTCGGTTCGATCGCGCAAGGATCATCAGGTTCATCACCGCCGCGCCGATCAGGAACTCCTCTTCCGCTCCGCGGATACCGCGCAGGTGAAGCCGCCTCATGCCACGCTTACCCTTGGCGTCAGCGAAGAACCGTTCAACCCCGCGCCGCAACCGCATAGACCGCTTGTAGAGCCCGGTTTCCACTTCGGCTCTGGCAAGATCGCGGACGTCCTCATCGTCCAGCCGAACCAGGGTACGACGCCGCGCCGTCGTGCATTTCTTCCGAAGCACGCACGCCTCGCAGTCACGCGCATCGGCTGCATAACGGTGTACGCCGGTGGGCAGATGGAAGGCATGATGTCGGAGCGGCTTTCCGGTCGGACAGGTAAAGCTGTCAATGTCACGATCATAGCTGAAGGCCGTCCGCGGCAGCTTGCCCTTGGTCTGTTGCGTACGGTCGATTACCGGAATGTGCGGGATTGCGCCGTGATCCCTTACGAAGCCGAGGAAGTTGGCGCTGCCATAGGCTTTGTCGGCCGCAACCCGCTTGGGACGATAATCAAAGCGATCGGCCGATCGCTCGAGCATGACGCGCCCCGCATCAACTTCCTCCGCGAACCGAGCCGGTGTCGCCTTCACATCGAGAGCGACGCCACTCGGGGTGTCGACCAGCGCATTCAGGGCGTAGCCGAACCGGCCACGCACCGTTCGCGCCGACCAAGCCGCGGCAGGATCCGTTCGAGAGACGCCTTGGCAGCTTTTCGAGCGCGCCATTTCAAAGACGGCATCTCTTGTGTCGTGCACCCACTCCCTAACCGCGCGCGACGCGTTGGCGACATACGGCAGGTAGCCAGGAACGGTCTTGCGCTGCCAGCTCGCATCAGCCGCTATGAACGATGCATCGATCGCGGCGTCTTTTCCGCCAATCAGTCCTTCACTGATGCAGCGTCGGACCGTGCTTTCGAACAGGATCCGGAACACGTCGGCATCGCGGAAACGACCGTGCCGGTTCTTGCTGAACGTCGAGTGGTGCGGAACCTTGTCTCCCGGCGCGAGACGGCAGAACCAGCGATAGGCCAGATTGTAGCGCAGCTCCTCACACAGGCGCCGTTCGGACGTGATCGCGTAAATGCGGCCGACCAAGGCCATGCGGATGAGGAGTTCGGGATCGATCGATGGCCGTCCCCTTGCGCTGTAGTGACCGGCCAGTGCCTGTCTCAACTCGCCGATGTCGAGACATCGATCGACGCGACGCAGCAGGTGGTCTGTGGGCAACATGGCTTCTATGGTGCGGCGGGACGCCCCGTCCCGCTTACCGCGACAGGCTGGTCCCATCATAGCGACGCTCCTTTCGGCAGCCATGAAACGAAGGAGCAACCCAGCATGTCCGGCATTTTTCAACAGGCCCGTCCGGTTGTGACACCGGCCACCTCCGGCAGCGTTCTCAACGCCGTACAGGTGTCGAAATTCTGTGTCAGAACCGGAGGATGGGCTTGGCTATGCGGAGATGTCCCGCGGTGACGGCCGGCATCACGCTCCGCAGCCTAGCGCGATGCCCGATGAGCGATGCAATCTAAACCAGCATGATCGGCAGGTGGAACACGTACAAAACTCAGCCGCCCTGCTCGGGCTTAATCGCCCTCGAGCGGTGGAGTGCGGTCACGCGCTTGACATGAGCGATGCTGCATCCGGCGAGCTCCGCAGTTTTCGCGATGCTCATGCCCGCCTCCCTCAAACTTACGATGCGTCGATGGTGGGCGATATCCGGCTTGCGGCCGGTGTAACGCCCCGCCCTCTTCGCAACTTCGATGCCCTCGCGCTGCCGCTCGCGCCGCGTGTCGTAGTCGTCGCGCGCCGTCTGCAGCGCCACCCGCAGCAGCATGTCCTGCACCGCCTCCAGCACGATGCGCGCCACGCCCGCGCTGTCTGCCACCAGGTCGGACAGGTCCACGATCCCCGGCACTGCGAGGCGCGCCCCCCTGCCTCGGATCGTCTCCACCAGCAGCTCCGCCTCCGGCAGCGGCAGGCGGCTGATCCGATCGATCTTCTCGGCCACCACCACCTCGCCCGGCTGCAGGTCCGCCACCATGCGCAGGAGCTCCGGTCGGTCCGGCCGCGCGCCCGACGCCTTCTCCCGGTACACCGCCGCGACGTAGAAGCCGGCCGCCTTGGCGCCGGCCACGATGTTCTCCTGCCGCGTCAGGTCCTGATCGTCCGTGCTAACCCGCAGGTAGACGCGCGCTACCTTCACTCCGCTGCCTGCCACCTACTCATCACTCCTGCCCGGCGTTCTTGGGTATACCCGAACGAGCTACGGAGTAGGACGGTAGCTCAGATCTGATCGTGCCAATGCTGACGAGCCTAGCCAAGCTAGCCGAACCTGCCGAGCCATGCCGCTGAGCTTCATCAATGCACGCTTGATTGAGCCAACTCGGCCAGGGCACTGATCACGACAACCCAGCGCGCAGCGGCGGTCGAGCTTTCCTTCTTCCGTACCTCTTCTAGATAGGCGTCCGCCCAGCCAATTGCCTCGGACAAGCCGAGATCCCGGCGGAGATCGATCGCGATCGCCCACGCCTCCTCGAGGATAGGTTGTACCGCCGGGTCGGTTGGAGCGCCGTTCCCCAGCTTGTGCTGGCCTTCAACGGCGAGGGAAGCAGGGTCAGCCATCAGGGTAGATCTCGTCTGGCCAGAGCTCGACCGTGGCCGGATCTGGCGGTGTGGCACCAATCGCATGAGGCGGCGGCAGAACGGGATGATCGCCGTCGAACGCGATGCGAACGGCGGCGCCAGCTGGCGTGGCAGCCTGGAAGATCACCTCGATCGGGCGGCCGTTGCGCAGCATGCCACCAATCCAGGGAGCACGATCGGCGGTCAGATAGCCGATCTGGACGTTGCGGCTGCTGAACACCGCGATCGCGTTCGGGTCCGCCGGGTTCTTAGGCTCAGGGACCAAGTCGACCGGGTCGCCGGGCACGCACAGCAGGATCTCAAACCGTCTGTTGCCGCCGTCCGCATTGGGATGGTTCGCGCCGACGACGTGCAGGCTCAATTGCTTCATGCTTGCACCTGTGATCGGGCGGGGTCGCTCAGCTCAGCGTCCGGCCGAACCATAGCACCCGCCCCACGATGTCGATGCGGCTGGGGTTGATGTCCTGCCAGCTCGGATAATCGGGGTTGTCGCTCTTGATCGAGATGCCGCGTCCCGAGGGCTGCCGCGCCAGCCGCTTGACCATCAGGCTGTCATCGAGCCGCAGGACGTAGATTCCGTCGCGCAACCGGCTCACGCCATCCTTGCGATCGACCAGCACGTCGTCGCCATCGGCGAGCGTCGGCGCCATTGAGTCGCCCTTCACCTGGATGATCGACAGACCGTCCGCCGAGCCCTTGGTACGCTCGCGCAGCCAGCGCGGATCAAAGCCGATCGACGTCCGGCGCGCCTCGCCAAAATCGGCGGCGCCGTAGCCGGCGGATGCGTAGACGTCGAGCACCGGCACCTGCTGCAGCGTCGGCTTCTCCCATTCCTGGGGGCCACCGAGGACCGTTTCCTTCACGCCAAAGTAACTGGCGAGAAGACGACGATCCTTCTCGTCGAGGCGCTTGGGCGTCCCCCGCTTGATGAACTGCTGAATGTAGGCCGGGTTGCGGCCAAGCATGCGCGACAGCGCGGCATACTCCTCCTTGCGCTCATCGATGAGCCGCTGGAGCGCTTCGCGTGGGTGTTCGATCGTGGCGAGCATCATAGGGGATTTCCTACAGCACCGGTTGCGCGGTATGGAACATAAAAGGAACGAAGTAAAGCGAGTCGTGACGCATGGACGGGGATCTGCTGCCGAGGATCGAAATCTTCCTGACACGGATGGGTCTTAGCCCCACGCGGTTCGGCCGCCTCGTCGTCCACGATCCGCGCTTCGTCTTCGACCTCCGGGCCGGCCGCCGGCCACGTCGGCGCGTTCACGCGCATGTCCATGCTTGGCTGCTGCAAAACGGGGCGTGAGCCGGGGCGCTCGAGGATATGGCGCATCTTAGAAGCTCCCCAGACGCCAAGCTGACAGGACCTTGCGCACGTAGGTCGGGGTCTCGCTATTGGCGGGAATACCACGCGCCCGCATGACCGCCGCCGGCCCGGCATTGTAGGCGGCCAAGGCCAGTGTCACCGAGCCGAACTTGTCGAGCATTGCTCTCAAGAAGCGAGCCCCACCATCGACGTTCATGCGCGCGTCGAATGGATCGAGGACACCCAGCGCCCGCGCCGTCGCGGGCATCAGCTGCGCCAAACCCATGGCCCCGGCGCGACTGACCACGCCAGGCTGGTAGGCTGATTCCACCGCGATCAGTGCATCGAGCAAACCGTTCGGCAGCGCGTGGCGAAGCTCAGCGGCACGGATGAAGGCGAGAAACCGCTCGCGTCCCTTAGGCCGCTCGTGCCTTGCCGCAGCGACGGTCATGACCGGGGTATCAGCGGCCGCGGCCGAGGACGCGTGTGGTGTTGCCGCGACCCGGTGCTCGATCAGCTCGAAAGCCGCAGCTGGAGCATCGTCCGCCTCTATCGAACTCGGCTCCGCGTCGGCTTGCTGCGCAAGCGCGGGTGAGGCCCAGGCCAGCAGCGCTGCCGTGGCGGGAAAGAAGGTTCGGATCATCATCGCCTCGCATCATGCATTTCCCTCTTCCTCGAATTGGAACATAGTGCGAACATTATGCTGTAGGAAAGCGCCAAGCCCAGGGGAGCGGAGGCGGCGGCGCGGGGCGCGTCACAGACAGCGAGACTCCTATGACCTTTCACGATCCCCACCTCGCCAGCGGCGCCGACATTGGCCGCGCCATCGTCGAGGCACTCGGCGGACACTGGACAGCCCGGGGCGGCATGTGCCGGTGTCCGGCGCATGCCGACACGACGCCATCGCTCAGCGTCCGCCCGGGTCGCAGACGACTGCTGTTCCATTGCTTCGCCGGCTGCGAGACACGCGATGTGCTCGACGCCATCGCGGCGCTTCGCCTTCCAGGCGGCGCGCGGGTAACCTTTGCCGCAGGCGAGCCGATCGACACGCGTCGACCGGCGGTGGAGCGGCTCTGGTCCGAGGCGCGTCCTCTCCGTGATAGTCTTGCAGCGCGATACTTGACGGGACGCGGTCTTGCCGGGACTGCGGCACTCCGCTTCCACCCGCAGACGCCACAAGGGCGGCGGCCGCTCACGCAGTTTCTGCCGGCGATGATCGCGGCTGTAATTGACGAGACCGGGCTCGTTGCCGTGCACCGCACATTCCTCAGCCCGGATGGAAGAACCCTCTCCTTACGTCAGCCCGCACGTGCCGCGCTGGGGCCACTCGGCACCGGTCTCGTCCGCCTTCATCCCGTCAGCGACCGGCTTGGGCTCGCGGAAGGTATCGAGACCGCCCTCTCCGCCACTCAGCTCTTTGGCGTGCCCTGCTGGGCGACGCTCGGGGCCGAGCGCTTCAAGCGGATCGCCCTCCCCGCCTCTGTCGCCGAGATCGTGCTGTTCCTCGACCATGATGCCGCCGGGCACCAGGCCGAAGCGATGGCGCGCGAGCGTTTCGCCGATCGGCGGATCGAAGCCCGCTACCCGGCCGAGGCCGGTGCGGATTGGAACGATGTTCTGCGCGCACGCGCGCGGGGCAGGATGACGATCGGCCGATAGAGGAGAGGAGATCGGACACTTCGTGCCCCGACGCCGGCGCTGGAGCCGGCCGGGCCGGAGTATCTGCCATGACTGCTGCCGCGCTTCGCCTTGAAGCTCCTGCCGATCCCGTTCTCCTCGTCGCCCTCCGCCTTCGGCACTTTCTCCAGGCCGGCGAGGTTATCGATGCGCGCCTGCTGCGGGACCTGCTCGCCTCCACGACAGGCCGCTCCGCCGCCGATGGCGGCTGGTCGATGCGCCACGCCTACGATGCGCTCGAACTCGCGCAAGTGCTCTGGGCGGGGTCAGCCGGTGCGGGCATGGACATCTCCATCCCTTCGGCCGCGCTGGAAGCTCTGATCGATCTGGGCCGGCGGCTGCCGACGCAGACGGTGCGCACCGAAGACCAGCTCGCATTCCAGCAATTCTCCACGCCTGCCCCGATCTCCTGGATTATGAGCGTGGCGGCACAACTCCGCCCGTCCGACACCGTGCTCGAACCCTCCGCCGGCACCGGATTGCTCGTCTGGCCCGCGGCGAAGCTCGGGGCCACCCTCGTGCTGAACGAGATCGATCCCCGTCGCCGACACTGCCTCGAACTGGCCTTTCCACAGGCGCGGATCAGCGATCACGATGGCGAACTCGTCGACGATCTGCTGCCGGTAGACGTCCAAGCCGACATTCTCCTGATCAACCCTCCCTTTGCGCGCTCCATTGGCCGCCCGGTCGACCGGCATGCGGCCGCTCGGCACCTCCAAGCCAGCCTCCGCCGCCTCAAATGCGGCGGACGTGCGGTTGCGATCATGCCGACCTGGTTCGACAGCCAGAGGCTTGGATCGGAGGCGACCATCCGTCTCGACGCGGTCCTGCCCCGCGGCCTGTACGTGAAGCACGGAACCGGCATCGCCGTCCGCCTGCTCGTGCTCGACAAGCTTCCGCCCGCTGATGAGGGCCCAGCCGAGCTGGAGACGACCGGCCTCCCAGCGTTGCTGGATGCTGTCCAACACCTGCCTGCTCGCGCGCATCCGAGCGATCCTACGCCACCCACGCCTCGGACACGGCTGTCTCTGTTCCGCCGCCAGTCACAAACTCCGACGCCGCGCCCACAGCCGGGCGCAGTCGAGCCCGACGGTGAGCAACCGATCGAGGTGGTGACCCTCGATGACCCCGCACCAGAAGGCGAGCCGGCCGGCATCTACATGGCATGGCGCCCGAGCCGCCTGACACTGCCCGGGGCCGCAGAACATCCCACCCCACTCGTCGAGTCGCTCGCCATGGGGTCGATCGCAGCCCCCAAGCCGAGCTACCAGCCTCACCTGCCGTCCAGCATCTCGCGCCAAGCCCTGCTCTCAGCCGCGCAGCTCGAGACGCTGGTCTATGCCGGCGGTGCCTTTGAGCGCGACCTGCCCGGCCACTTCGTCGCGGACGAGGCCGGCACCGAACTCAAGATAGCGGAGGACGGGACCGTCTACCGACAGGGCTTCTTCCTCGGCGACGGCACCGGCGCGGGCAAGGGACGGCAGATTGCCGGCATCATCCGCGATCAATGGGCACGCGGGCGCAAGCGGCACATCTGGCTCAGCAAGAACGAGGCGCTGCTCGAGGACGCGCGGCGCGACTGGAGCGCGCTCGGCGGCATGAGCCTCGACGTGCAGCCGCTGTCGCAGTGGAAGCTCGGCACGCCCATTACGCTCGATCAAGGCATTCTCTTCGTCACCTATCCGACGCTCCGCTCGGGACGAGAAGAGGTCACCCGGCTCCAGCAGATCCTCGACTGGGCAGCTGAAGGCTTCGAGGGCGTGGTCGCGTTCGACGAGGCGCACGCGCTCGCCAACGCCGCCGGCGGCGAGGGTTCGCGCGGACGCATAAAGGGCTCGGAACAGGGCCTGGCAGGCCTGCGGCTCCAGAACCGCCTGCCCCGCGCCCGCGTCCTCTATGTCTCGGCGACCGGTGCGTCGGATGTCGCCAACCTGAGCTATGCCAGCCGGCTCGGCCTGTGGGGGCCCGGAACGGCGTTCGCGACCCGCGAGGCGTTCATCACCGGCGTCCGCGCCGGCGGCATCGCGGCGATGGAACTCGTCGCGCGCGACCTGAAGGCACTCGGCCTCTACACCGCGCGGGCGCTTTCCTTCGCCGGCGTCGAATATGATCTGCTCGAGCATGCGCTCACCCCCGAGCAGATCCGCGTCTACGACGCCTACGCCGAGGCCTGGGCGATCATCCATCGCAATCTCAGCGCAGCGCTCGAAGCCACCCGGGTGGTCGACAGCGCGTCGGGCTCGACCCTCAACGCCAATGCCAAGTCGGCCGCGCTCTCCCGCTTCGAGAGCGTCAAGCAGCGCTTCTTCGCCCAGCTGCTGCTCTCGGCCAAGCTGCCGAGCCTCCTGCCGGCGATCGCAACCGATCTGGAGCACGGGAATGCAGTCGTTGTGCAGCTCGTCTCGACGTCCGAAGCCATGCTCGACCGCCGGCTCGCCGACCTCGATCCAGCCGAACGCGAGACGCTCGAGATCGACCTCTCTCCGCGCGAGTACGTGGTCGACTATCTGGTCCGCGCTTTCCCAACCCGGCAGATGCGGGTCTTCACCGATCCTGACGGCAACGTCCGCTCCGAGCCTATGGTCGATGACCGAGGCTATCCCGTTCACTGCCGGGCAGCGATCGAGGCACGCGACAGCATGGTCGAGCAGCTCTGTGCGCTGCCGCCGGTCGCCACCGCTCTCGACGCCATTCTCGAGCGGTTCGGCACCGACCGTGTCGCCGAGGTGACCGGCCGCACCCGCCGGCTCGTGCTCGACCGCGCTGGCCAGCAGCGGCTCGAACGTCGATCGCCGCGCAGCAACCTCGCTGAAGCGCAGGCCTTCATGGACGGCACCAAGAAGCTGCTCGTCTTCAGCGATGCCGGCGGCACCGGCCGGAGCTATCATGCGTGCCTGAAGGCCAGGAACCAGGCGCGGCGCGTCCACTATCTGCTCGAGCCAGGCTGGCGCGCCGATGCGGCCATTCAGGGGCTCGGGCGGACGCATCGGAGCGCGCAGGCGTCCGCCCCCTTGTTCCGGCCGGTCACCACCGACGTGCGCGGCGAACGTCGGTTCATCTCGACCATCGCGCGGCGGCTCGATGCGCTCGGCGCGCTGACCCGGGGGCAACGGCAGACCGGCGGCCAGAACCTCTTCAACCCAGCCGACAACCTCGAAAGCGACTATGCCAAGGACGCCCTCACGAGCTGGTACCGGTTGCTGTTCGCCGGCAAGCTCCGGTCGATCACCTGCGGGGACTTCCAGGATCGATCCGGGCTCGCGCTAGAAGCCGAAGGCGGCGGCTTGCGCGACGACCTGCCGCCGATCCAGCGCTGGCTCAACCGACTCCTCGCCTTTTCGATCGCGCTCCAGAATGCCATCTTCGAGGAATATCTCGGGCTGGTCGAGGCACGGGTCGCCGCGGCGCGCGAAGCGGGTACGCTCGACGTCGGCGTCGAGACGCTCATGGTCGAGACACTGACCGTCAGCGATGACCGTATCCTCCGGACCGATCTGTCGAGCGGCGCGACGAGCCATCTCCTCACCCTCGATCTCGAACGGCGGCCCCGGCCGCTCCGCCTGGAGCCGGCGCTGCGGCTCGCTGAGCGTGAGGGCGCTTGCCTCCTCATCAACGATCGCTCGGGCCGCGCGGCGGTACGCCTGCATGCCCGGAGCCTTCTTACCGAAGAGGGACTGCCGCTCCGCCGCTACGAGCTGGTCCGGCCTCTCCGCCGCGAGCATATCGGCCATGGCCAGTTCGACGAGACACACTGGCGGCTCACCGACAGCACGGCCTTCGCCGCAGCATGGAATGCTGAGGTCGAGGAGGCGACGGCATCGCCCCACACCGAGACGATGCACCTCGCGACCGGACTGCTCCTGCCGATCTGGGATGCCCTGCCGGACGACCACGTCCAGGTGCTGCGGGTCGTCGACGAGAAGGGCCGCTCGCTCCTCGGCAGGCCCGTTCCCGCGGCCGCCGTCTCTGAGCTGGGTCGCCGGTTCGGTCTCGACCTCGACCACGCCGTTCCGGTTCCTGCCCTGGTGTCGGGAGTGCTGGAGACTGGGCGGTCCTGTGCCATTCCCGATTTGCCGTCGGTCCAGTTGAAGCGCTCGCTGGTGGGCGGTGAGCGCCGCCTCGAGCTCGCCGGCTTCGATCCCGCGCGTCTAGGCGAGCTGAAGGCCCTCGGCTGCTTCACCGAGATCATCCGCTATCAGACGCGGTTGTTCGTCCCTGTGACCAGGGCAGCGGAGATCGTCGAGCGCCTGTCCACTGGCCAGTGAGCAGTCGACACGAGGACGCTCATCCTCTATTTAGGCGTAGCCACTAGAAAGGATCGGTGATGGAACGGGCGATCAGCGCCAGCGACGCGAACCAGCGGTTCTCCGAACTGCTCCGAGAGGTGCAGGAGGGCGAAAGCTTCGTTGTCACCTCGCGTGGTCGCCCCGTCGCCAAGGTCACGCCAGTGGACGATGTCGCTCGGCAAGGCCCCGAGATCGACGCTCTGCTCGACTTCGTCTCCGCCCTGCCCCGCCGCAGCTGCCAGGGCTGGCGACGCGAGGATCTGTACGAGTGAGCCGTGTCGCGTTCGACACCAACGTCCTGGCCTACATCGCCGGGGTCGATCGCCATCCTGACGATGCCGCAAAGATCGACGCCAGCCGCACGCTCCTGAGTCAACTACGGGGGCGGGCCTCGCTCATCGCCCCGGTCCAGGTCCTGGGCGAGCTCTACGTTGTCCTGAACCGATCGGGTGCCTCACGCGAGGAGGCGCGCGAGACGGTGCTCCGCATGGCCCGAGCGTTCGGGACAGCCGACAGCAACAGCTCGGCCTTTCTCTCGGCGCTCGATCTCGCCAGCGCCCACCAGCTGCAGCTTTGGGACGCGCTGATCCTCAACGCCGCCGCCGAGGCAGGCTGCGCGCTGCTCCTGTCAGAGGACATGTCGAGCGGCTTTGCCTGGCGCGGCACTGTCGTGATCAACCCCTTCGCGGCGTCGGTCGACGAGCGCCTCGGCCGCCTGCTCGCCTGACCCGGCACCCTCCGCCCAACAACTGAGAGAGGAGGACGCGTCGGATGGCGCGAGCCGGCGTGAGCGCACGCGGGCTCGTCACCAGGAGTGAAGACGATGATCCAGACTATCCCGCTTGCCAAGCTCGTGCCCTCCAAGCGCAATGTCCGCCGCCGCAGCGATGCCGCCGCCGACGCCCAGCTCCGCGCCGACATCGAAGCGCGCGGCCTGCTCCAGAACCTGATCGTGACCGCCAACAAGAAGCCGCGCGGCACCTTCGCCGTCGAGGCAGGTGGCCGTCGCCATGCCGCGCTGAAGGCGCTCGCCAACGACGGCAAGCTCGCCGCCGACTTCGCGGTGCCCTGCCTCGTGCTCGACGATCTCGGCAGCGCGGTTGCCGAGGCGAGCCTGGCCGAGAACTTCCAGAAGCTGGCGCTGAACCCGGCCGACGAATGCCTCGCCTTCCAGCACTTCATCGAACAGGGCTCGGACGTGGAGGGCGTGGCTCGTCGGTTCGGCGTTACCGTGCGGTTCGTCGAAGGCCGCCTCCGGCTCGCGAGCCTCGCGCCGATGGTGTTCCAGGCACTCGCCGACGGCGAGATCACCCTCGACATTGCGAAGGCCTATGCCTCGACGCCCGACCGCGAGCGCCAGGCGCATGTCTTCGACCAGATGAGCCGCGGCTATGGCGGCGCGCACCCGGATAGCATCCGGCGCATGATGACGCAGGCGACCGTCTCCGCCGCCGATCCGCGAGCGCGGCTCGTCGGCGAGGACGCCTACCTCGCAGCAGGCGGCCGCATCGACCGCGATCTCTTCGCCGACGACACCTCCACCCGCTGGCTCGACATCGCCATCCTCGAACGGCTCGCTAATGAGAAGATGGAGGAGGCCGCCGCGACGCTCGCGGCAGAGACCGGCTATGCCTGGGTCCGCCCGACGCTCGACCGCTATGTCGACTGGCAGCAGACCGAGGGTCTCGAGCGGGTCGAACTCGAGCCTGCGGCGCTGACCGAGAGCGAGCAGGAGCAGATCGCGGCGCTTGAGGCTCAGGCAGCGGACAAGATCGCGCTGCTGGAGGACGAGGCGAGCAGCGACCAAGTCCGGGCGGAGGCCGAGACAGAGCTCGAGATCATCGAGAAGGCGGTCGAGGCGATCACCGACAAGCCGCCGGTGCTCGACGAGGCGCTTCGACCCCAGATTGGCGCCTTCCTCGTCCTCGGCCCCGACGGCACGCCGCGGCTGCACCAGACGCTCTACGCGGAGCAGACGCCGCAGGACGAGAATGGGCCCGACGATGCCGATGACGAGGCGGGCGAGCCTGCCCCGCGAGCCGTCGCTCTCTCGCAGCGGCTGACCGACGAGCTCGCGATCCAGCGCCGTGACATCCTCGCGGTCCATGTCGCGGCCGATCCCGACTTCGCGCTCGATCTCGCGATCTTCATGCTGGTCGACCGCGTCTGCAGCAGGTTCAGCATCATGCGCCCGAATTGTCCGGTGGCACCGTCAGGAAAGGTGCTTCTCACGTCACGGCGCCGGAGCCGCCCCTCAAATCCCATGGAAGGGACGGCAGATGTGGGTTGAGTGTCGATCAGGAGGCTCATCAAGCGCTTCGTTATGCTCGGCTCCAGCTGAAGCAACCGCTCGGCAGGCCGGACCCGCCCACTAGGAGCGCCCCGCGTCGATAGAAGCTCATCCTCCTATCAGCATCGACCTCGACCACCACGACGCCCATTTTCGGATCGCTCCAGGCTAATCGAGCACCGGCTGCCAAGATTGCGTTCATCGCCTCCGCTGGACGTACGCCCGGTGCAAAGACCACTGTGGTGTACTTCTGTCCTGGAGAAGGCCGAAGTGACCAGGCACCTAGCCCAATCGTAACAAGGCCAACGAGAAGCACCGCCATCGTCGATGCCCCCATCCGCGTTGCGGAAGCGGCGCGTTTGCGAAGCAGCAGCCAGCCGGAAACGAGTGGTATAAGGCTAAAGGCGACAAACCAGATCAGATCCCACATTAGGGGGTTAGGGCTGTCGAGCTTGATCCTGTGGATGCCGAGCACCCAGTGGGAAAGCACGCTATCTACTAAATGCCACAAGCCGAATCCGATCAGCAATGCGCCGATTAGCGCTCGACCCCATTGTTCCTGCACTTGGGCGCGAGCGCGCCACAGCCCCCATAGGCCAACAAGAGCAATCACATACATCAACGCATGAAAGTAGCCGTCCCATAAGACCTGCGCTCGAATCGAATTAACACCCGGAACAAGACTTAGAAGATGGTGCCACTGAAGGATCTGGTGGAGCAGGATACCGTCGAAGAAGCCGCCCAAAGCGAACCCCAGGGCGCCCCCCCATCGCGTCCAAGACTGTTTCATATGGCGTTCCAAGATAACACCAATAGCGTCGTATCTCTCCAGCTTCATTCACACAGGTTAGGCAAGGCGGGCGGTGCTTCACACCGTGCGAACGATGGCGCTGGGTAACCTCGACAGCCTGTCCTTGGCATGCGCAGCAGGGCATGGTTGCTATGATCGACCGTTCAGACCCGAGCCGGCAAGTGCGGTGCAGTGCCCGCATCAAACTCAGCCATCATGCGGTTTGAAATGGTTCAGCGGCACCTTCAGGAAGGCTGTCCCACAGGGCTCAGCATCCGGAAGTCGTCCCCCTCGGATATTGACCTGAAGCGCGGCGAGCATGAGGTCGGGCAGCGGCAAGGACGCGTCGCGCTTGCAACGGGTTGCGACAAACTTGTTCTCATCGATGCCATCGTGCACATGGATGTTGGAGCGGCGCTGCTCGGCGACCGTCGAACGGCCGACGACCTCGCGGCCATCCTTGCCATAGTCGTGACCGACATAGGTCGCCGTCTTCAACGGCAGATCGAGGATCGCGCGGACCGAACGATAAAGCGCCGTCGCGTCGCCGCCCGGAAAATCTGCCCGGCTCGTGCCGCTGTCCGGAACCATGAGCGTGTCGTGCACGAACGCAGCGTCGCCGACGACATAGGTGATCGAGGCAAGCGTATGGCCGGGAGACAGCATCACCCTTCCCTCCAGATTGCCGATGTTAAAGTGCTCGCCATCGGCGAACAGCTGGTTCCACTGGCTGCCGTCGATGGGCAGGTCGGGCAGGCAATAGATGTCCCGCCACAGCTTCTGGACCTCGACGACCTTCTCGCCGATCGCGGTCGGAGCGCCAGTCCGCTCGGAAAGATACGGTGCCGCCGAGAAATGGTCTGCGTGGGGATGCGTGTCGAGCACCCATTCGACCTTGAGATCGCGGGACCGGATATAGTCGAGCAGCCGGTCGGCGTTGGCGGTCGATGTGGCGCCGGCTTTCGGATCGTAGTCGAGGACAGGATCGATGATGGCAGCAGCCCGCGTTGCCTCATCAACGACGACATATTGGAAGCTTCCTGTCCGCTCGTCGTGCAACGACGCCACGGTCATGCCCTGGTGAGAATATTCGATCATCGTCTTCCTTTCCGCGTCATGCCGCTGTTCGCCCGCGGGCGAACAGTCGGGCAAAATCCTGTTGGTCGATGGCACCGATCACGAGCATCGGTCCGGCGAGAAATCCCGGCGTGCCTGCCAGTCCGATCTCCCAGGCCTCCCGGCCATTGGCGCGCAAGCGCGCGGCGATCTGTTCGCGATGACCTGCCAGAAACGCGGTCGCTCGCGTCCAGTCTCCACCCGCGTCCGTCACGACGTCCTGAAGAAAGGCATCGTCGATGATCCGGCTGTCTGTCATCAACCGGCGGTGGACCGCTGGATAGATGCCCTGTTCGGCACTCGCGAGCGCAATGCTCGCCGCTCGCTCCGAAGGCGGGCCGAAGATCGGCCAGTCCTTGTAAATGACCTGTACGTGCCCGTCTGCGCGCACTGCCTCCTCCATAGCCGGAAAAGCGCGCCGACACGCGGGACAGCGATAATCGGTGAAGACGGCGAGCTGCAGCGACGCATCGGCAGGCCCACTCGTGGGCGAGCCCTTGCCACTCAAGATTGCCGCGGCGGCTCCGGACCGGCTTACGTCGCGGCCGATTGGTGCTGCCCGTCGGAATACTTGCCCCACTGCCCAACCGCCGACGACCACCGCGCCGAGCTGCACCGCCTGACGTCGGCTGAGCGGCGCGGGCATCTTCAGTTCCCTGCCGGCTTGGCGCGGGCAGCGGTCACCAAGCGGCGCAGGGCCGCGGCGTCGACCGCGCCGGATACGACCTGCGGTCCCACGATCAGGACTGGGGTCCCGTTGATGCCGATCGCGTTGGCGATCGCGTCGGTACGTGCCAGCAGTGCGTCGATTTCGGCACCGTGCAGCTTGAGGTCGCGTTGCAGTCGTGGCCAGTCGACTTTCGCGCGCGTGGCCGCTGCGCGAATGCCGGCGTTGTCCAGCTTACCCGACGAGGTCATCAGTGCCGCGTGGAAAGGGGCATGACGGCCCTGCCACTGGCTGGCGATGGCAAGCCGAGACGCTTCGCGGGAGGCAGGCCCGAAGATCGGCCAGTCTCGATAGACCAACCGCACTTTGGCATCGGCCTTCACGAGCGCCGACAGCACCGGATCCATGCGCCGGCAATAAGGGCAGTTGTAGTCGAAGAACTCGACGATGCTGACATCGTATCCGGCGCGCGTGAGCTTCGGCGCGACCGGGTCATCGACGATCGCCTTGCGGGAAAGGTCCGGACGTTGCTGCGCACCCGCTGGCGACAGCGGCAGTGCGAGGGCGAGTGCCGCGAGGGCAGCGCGCAAACAGAGGGTTCGGCGGTTCATCGGTGTTTCCTTGCCAAGTCGATGCCGTCCTCCAGGGCGGCACGGGAGAGCTCGCCGAGCTGGAGCTGGACGATTGTGCCGTCAGCCGCCACGAAAGCGGTCGCGGGGTAGCCGGCAGTCTCGAAGGCGCGACTGAGTTGGCGATCGGGATCAAGCGCCACGTACCGGGGATTCACGCGCTCGCGGGCGAGGAACGCGGCGACGGTCGCAGGCGCCTCGCCTTGGTCCACGAGCAGGATCGGCACCGAGCCTTCACGGGCCGCTGCGCGTGCGAGCATCGGGAGTTCGCGCCGGCACGGGCCGCACCAGGTCGCCCACAGATTGGCCACGAAGGGCCGACCGCGCAGGCTTTCGAGCGCGACAGGCTTGCCCGCCGCCGTCGTGAGCGTCACGCCATAGGGGAACGGGCCGTAGGTCACGGCCGGGACCAGCGCCATGAGGGTGAACCAGAGGCCTGCGGAAGCGGCAAGCGCGGCTCCAGCCCCGATCAGCGCACGTGATCGCCCGAGCCGCACGACCAACACCACCGCGGCACCGAGGATGCCCGCAGTGGCGGAGAAGCCGCCTTGCCAGAAGGCCAGGATCGATAATGGCTCATCGCCATAACTCGACCAGTGTGCGACTACATAACCGATCCGCGCCGTCACCAATCCCACGATAACGGCGCTGGTGGCGACGCCTGAAGCGCGCATCGCACCATAACGTTCGGCCAACGTGGTGAGGCCGAGAAAGAGTGCGATGCACAGGACCGCAAGGCCGCGATCGGCAGCGAGCATCAGCGGCCCGATGGCAATTGCGCTGCCCATCAGGGTTTGAGCCACCAGCGGAGCGCGCCCGCGACGACACCAAGCGCGGTGACGCTGGCGGCCCAGATCAGCACCAACCAGCCGAGCCGCTTCCATAAGGGGGCGGAGTCCCTCATCAGTGATACCCGTGCGTTCCGACCTTCCCGCGGAAGACCCAATAGGCCCAGGCGGTGTAGGCCAGGATGATCGGCATGATGACGGCCGTGCCGACGAGCATGAAGATCTGGCTCTTCTCGGGTGCGGCCGCGTCCCAGATCGTAAGGCTGTCAGGCACGATATAGGGGAACAGGCTGATCCCGAGTCCGGCAAAACCAAGCGCAAAAAGCAGGAGTGACAGCAGGAAGGGAGCGAGGGTCGCACCACCACGTAACAGCTTGAAGAAGAAGAAGGAGACGATCGCCGTCACCAACGGCACCTGCGCAGTCGCCAGCACACCGGGCATGTCGAACCACCGCTTCCAATATTCGAACTGAAGGAAAGGTGTCGCAGCGCTCACGGCCGCCATGGCGATCAGTGTTCCGATGCCGGCGAAGAGAGCCAGACGACGCGCGTGCGCTTCGGCCGTTCCCTCAACCTTCCAGACCAGCCATGTCGCGCCGAGCAGCGCGTAGCCGACGACGACGCCGGCGCCGGTCAGCAGGGAAAAGGGGCTAAGCCAGTCGAGCCAGCCCCCGGCATAAGCCTGGTTTTCGACGCGAACGCCCTGCAGAATCGCACCAAGGATGACCCCCTGCGCGAATGCAGCGAGAAAAGAGCCCAAGCTGAACGCCGCGTCCCAGACGGGGCGATGGCGAGGGTCACGCCAGCGAAACTCGAACGCGACTCCGCGAAAGACCAACCCGAGCAGCATGGCGATGATGAGCGGATAGGTTGCCGTCAGGATCACGCCATAAGCGAGGGGAAAGGCCGCGAAGAGGCCGCCGCCGCCCAGGACCAGCCAGGTTTCGTTGCCGTCCCACACCGGTGCGATCGAGTTCATCGCCTGATCGCGCTCCTCCCCGACCTTGAAGGACGGGAACAGGATGCCGATGCCGAGATCGAACCCGTCCATTACGACATACATGAAGACCGCGAAGGCGATGATGAACGCCCAGACGGTGGTGAGATCGAAGTTGATAGCCATTGCGCTCAGTCCTTCGCGCCCACGCCGAGCGCGGGGGCCGGAGTGATACCGGCTGTGCGGACCGGCGTTGCGTCAGGCTCGGGTTCTTGCGGCCGAGCTGCGTGCCGCATCAGATGCAGGATGTACCAGGTCCCAGCGCCAAACACGGCGAAATAGACCAGTACGAAGGCGACCAGCGAGGCGGCGACGGCGGGCGCCGCAAGCGGCGAATGGGACTGCGCGGTCAGGAGATGTCCATAGACCGTGTAGGGCTGCCTGCCGACCTCGGTGGTGATCCAGCCCGCAATGACCGCGATGAAGCCGGTCGGCCCCATGACGATTGCAGCCCTGTGCAGCCAAGGCCACTCGTAGAGCTTGCCGCGCAAGCGCGCGAGGAGACTCCACAAACCGAGCCCCAGCATGGCGAAGCCTAGCCCGACCATGACCCGAAACGACCAGAATACCACCACGACCGGCGGCTCGCGATCATCGGGTATCGTGTCGAGCCCGGCGAGCGGTGCATCAGGGTTATGCTTGAGGATCAGCGAGGAGGCTTTCGGGATCTCGACCGCATAGTCGATCCGCTTCTTGTCAGGGTTCGGAATGCCGAACAGGATCAGCGGGGCGCCATCAGGGTGGCTCTCGTAATGGCCCTCCATCGCCATCACCTTGGCGGGCTGATGCTCCAGCGTGTTGAGGCCCTGCATGTCTCCCGCGAAGATCTGAATCGGCGCGACGATGGCCGCCATCCACATCGCCATTGAGAACATCTTGCGGGCATGAACGTCGGTGCGGTCGCGGAGGAGGTGCCAAGCGCCCACCCCGCCGACGACCAGCGACGTCGTCAGGTAAGCGGCGATGACCGTGTGGACGAGGCGATAGGGAAAGCTCGGGTTGAAGATGATCTCCAGCCACGACCCCGATGGAAGGAAGCGGCCGGCAGCGTCGATCGTGAAACCGGTCGGCGTTTGCATCCAGCTGTTGACGCTGAGGATCCAGAACGCCGAGATGAAGGTGCCGAGCGCCACCATGCACGTCGCGGCGAAATGCAGACCGCGCCCGACCTTCTGCATGCCGAACAGCATCACTCCCAGAAAGCCGGCCTCAAGGAAGAAGGCGGTCAGGACCTCATATGCCATCAGCGGGCCGACGACTGGCCCGGCGCGGGTCGAGAAAACCGACCAGTTGGTTCCGAACTGGTAGGACATCACGATGCCGGACACGACGCCCATGGCGAAGGCGACCGCGAAGATCTTCACCCAGTAGCGGAACAGGTTGATGTAGATGTCGCGTCCGGTTTTCAGCCACAACCCCTCCAGCACAGCCAGATAGCTCGCGAGCCCGATCGAGAATGCCGGAAAGATGAAATGGAAGCTGACGGTGAAGCCAAACTGGATCCGCGCGAGTAGCACCGGGTCGAGATTTTCTAACATGGCCAGTCCTCACAGCGCCTGTGCGCTCTTCCAGAGCATGTAGGCGGCGACCACGAAGATCAGGAAGGCAAAAACCGTGGTGAGCTTGCCACCCGTACCCAGCCGCTTTGCGATCCGCGTGCCGACAAGGCCGCCGATGACGCCACCTCCGATGAATACGAACGCGAGCGGCCAATCGACCAATCCGGAGAAGGCATAATTGGCTGCCGTCGTCAGGCCAAAGGCGGTCACGGCGATCAGTGAGGTGCCGACCGCATTGAGGATCGGCATGCCGGTCGATCCGATCAGCCCCGGCACGATCAGGAAGCCGCCACCAATCCCGAAAAACCCCGAGAAGAGTCCAGTGCCAAGGCCATAGCCCAGCACCTTGGGTGCCTTCTCGCGATTACACTCTGCGCCGGGATTGCCGACGTTTTTGCGTCCTTTGAGCATCACGACACCGACGACGATCATCACGAGGGCGAATAGGAAGAGAAGTTTGGCCCCGTCTACCGCCTTTCCCGCTGTCGATCCGAGCAGGGCTCCAACGATCCCTGCGGTTGCGTACATACCGCCGCACCGCCATTTGACCGTATGGGCCTTCGCATGACCGATCAGTCCGGTTGCGGCGTTCGCAGCGACGGCAAAGGCGCTTGTGCCGATCGCCAGGTGAGCGTCCGGCACCTTTACGAGATAGACCATGAGCGGGACGGCGAGGATCGACCCGCCCCCGCCGACCAGTCCAAGGGTGAAGCCGACCAGCACGCCCGACAAGGCGCCGAGCAGATATTGGATCGGCTCGAGGATCATGCCGGTTCACCGATCCTATGGGGAGCGGCCATCCACTCACGCCCCTTCAACATGCCCTGCCAGTAGATCGGCGGTAGCATCCGCTCCTTCAGGAACCAGGCGGCTTTGCTCGGACGTGTGCCATCGAGCAGCCAGGGCGGGAAGCTCGGCAGCAGCTTGCCGCCGTAGCCGAACTCGGCGAGCACGATCTTGCCCCGCTCGACGGTCAGCGGGCACGAGCCATAGCCGTCGTAATCGGCGACCGGCGGCTTGCCGTCGAGCGCCGCCAGAACGTTGACCGCAACCACGGGAGCCTGCTTGCGAGCGGCCGCAGCCGTCTTGGCATTGCTGGTGCCGGCCGCGTCGCCCAAACCGAAGACATTCTCATAGCGCTTGTGGCGCAACGTCGCCTCGTCGACTTCGACGAAGCCGGTGGCAGCGGCGAGCGAGCTTTTGGCCACCACATCATGCGACACCTGCGGCGGCACAACGTGGAGCATATCGAACTCGCGCTCGATCCGCTCGGCCGCGCCATCCTTTTTGCGCTCGAAAGTTGCGACTTTCCGATCGCCATCGACGGCAACCAGGTTGGACTCGAGCCGCAGGTCGATCCCGTACTTCTGAACATACTCCATCAGAGCGGGAACGTAGGTCGCGACCCCGAACAGGACGGCACCCGCATTGTGGAACTCGACATCGATCGCCGGCAGCACACCCGCCTCGCGCCAGATATCGCACGACAGGTACATGGCCTTCTGCGGCGCGCCCGCGCACTTGATGGGCATGGGCGGCTGCGAGAACAGCGCCCGTCCCTTCTTCAGCCCCTCGACGAGTTGGTAGGTGTAAGGTGCCAGGTCGTAGCGATAGTTCGACGTTACGCCATTGCGTCCAAGCGCCTGTGTCAGACCTTCGATCTTTTCCCAAGCGAGCCGCAGGCCGGGCGCGACGACGAGGACGCGGTAGGTGAGCGTGCGACCGTCCTCGAGTTCGACTGCGTTGCGGTCTGGATCGAAGCCAACTGCGGGCATGCGCATCCACTCGACGCCGCTGGGCATGACCTCGGCTTCGTCCTTGCGGGTCTGCTCCGGTGTGAAGACGCCTGCCCCCACCAACGTCCAGCCGGGTTGATAATAATGGTCCTTGGCCGGGTCGACGATCGCGATCGTCACCTTGGAGTTGCGCTTGAGGATGCTGGAAGCGGTGGCGATGCCGGCCGCGCCGCCCCCAACGATAACGACGTCGTAGGTCATGGTACGTGCTTTTCTGCGACGCTGAAGCGCAGGCTCGAGTGCGGCGATGTCGTGGGCCGCGGAGGCTTTCCAGATGAGTGCGGTGGGGTCCGCGCGGTCGGCGTTGGCGAGCGCCCACAACGTGGTCGAGCGTGCGCCGCTGCGGCAAAACCCGAGGACCGGCCCGGGCAATGTGTCGAGCGCCCGCCGCATCTCGTCGGCATCCGCATCCGTCGCTTTTCCGGACTCGATCGGGATATGCGCGAACGCCAGGCCGTGCCGCTCGGCTTCGGCCCGGATCGTGGCAGCCGTTGGCTGCCCTGCTTCCTCCCCGTCGGGGCGGTTGGAGATGATCGCGCGATAACCCTCCCGTGCCGCGCGTGCGACATCGCCGAGGGTGAGCTGTGGCGAGACGGCGAAGCCGTCATCGAGCTGCTTGAAGGCCATGTCGCTCTCCTTGCTTCTTGGTTCGTGATGCCGGCAGCAGGCGAAACAGGCCGAAGCCGACCGCCATGCCGAGGCAGAAGATGAGTGCCGGTCCGGGCCGGATCGCCAGTGCGGCAACGGCCGGGCCAGGACACAGGCCGGCCAGGCCCCAGCCAATGCCGAACAGCGCCGCACCCCCTATCAGACGTGCGTCGATCGGCGTCGTCGCCGGCAAATGGAACTCGCTTGCCACGATGGGGCGTGAGCGGCGCCGCACGACTGCCCAAGCCAAGACCATCGGGATCAGCGCGCCGCCCATCACGAAGGCGAGCGTCGGGTCCCAGGCCCCGCCCACGTCGAGGAAATCTCGCACACGCGCTGGATCGACCATGCCGGAGACGGCAAGCCCGGCTCCGAACAGGATGCCACTTGCCAGCGAGACAACCACCTGCCGCGTCATGACGGCCATCCCGCGATCCGCAGCAGCGTGACGGTCGCGATGCCCGTCGCCATGAAGGTGGCCGTAGCGGCTATCGATCGAGGAGAGAGCCGCGCCATTCCCACGACCCCGTGTCCACTCGTGCAACCTGAACCGAGCCGCGTGCCGAAGCCGACGATCACGCCGGCGAGGGCAAGCAGAGGAAGCGACGACGGGACGTGCACCTCGACAGGACCGAGCAGAGCAATCAGTCCTGCGCCGATCGGCAAGCCGAACACGAAAGCGAGCGCGACAGCGCGTGGCGCTCCCTCGGCCGACAAGCCGACCGCTCTGGCGAACAGGCCGCTACATCCGGCGACCCGACCGTTTCCAAGCAGCATCAATGCCGCAGCCAGGCCGATCATCAGGCCACCTGCGAGGCCTTGAACCGGCATCGCTTGAGGGAACCAAGAGCTCACAGCGCATCCAGCGGTATGCGCAGATAGCGTTTGCCGTTCGCCTCCGGCTCCGGAAGCCGTCCGGCGCGCATGTTGACCTGAATGGCCGGAAGCATCAGCCGCGGCGTACCTAGCGTAGCGTCACGGGCAGTCCGCATGGCCGCAAAGGCATCTTCGTCCACGCCGTCACGGACATGGACATTGCCGGTCCGCTGCGCCTCGATCGTGGTTTCCCAGACGAACGTATCGCGACCCGGGGCCTTGTAGTCGTGGCACAGGAAAACCCGTGTTTCGCCGGGTAGCCGCAGCAGGCGGCGGATCGATCGATACAGCTCCCGTACGTCACCGCCCGGGAAATCGGCCCTGGCCGTGCCGTAGTCCGGCATGAACAGCGTGTCGCCGACAAAGGCGGCATCACCAATGATGAAGGCGACATCCGCTGGCGTATGACCCGGAACATGAAGCACGCTGGCGTCGAGGTCGCCGATGCTGAAACGGTCGCCATCATCGAAGAGCCGATCGAAATCGGAGCCATCACGGGCGAACTCTGTGCCCGAGTTGAACATCTTCCCGAAGACGTCCTGCACGCGAGTGATCGCGCGGCCGATTGCGAGCTGCCCGCCGAGTTCGCGCTGAAGGAAGGGCGCCGCCGACAGGTGATCGGCATGAACGTGTGTTTCCAGCAGCCACTCGACCGTCAGATTCTGCGCCCGGACGTGCGCAATGATCGCCTCTGCCGGAGCCGTGTCGGTGCGGCCCGCGGCCGGATCGTAGTGAAGCACGCTGTCGATGATCGCCGCCCGACCTGTCTGCGGGTCGGCGACGACGTAGCTCACGCTGTTGGTCGGTTCATCGAAGAAGGACGCGACGCTTGGGATCGCACCGGTCGAGCGCGCTGACCCGATCTGTAACGCGGCAGCTTGCAGGTTCTGATCGATCACACATACGACTCCATAACTTCACAATTAAGATATGTATGTAATCATCTTGCGTCAACCGGGCCGGCCTGCCATGTTTGCGAGCATGGATGAGACCGACACTCCCTCACGCCCACTGCGCATCGGCGACCCTGCGCCCAACTTTTCGGCGCGCACGACAAAAGGGGATGTGAGCCTCGATCAGTATCGCGGCCGCTGGCTGCTCTTCTTCTCGCACCCGGCGGACTTCACGCCGGTTTGCACAAGCGAGTTCATTGCGCTTGCCGAAGCGGCACCGCTCTTCGAGGAGATCGACTGTGCGTTGCTCGGTCTTTCGGTGGACAGCCTCTACAGCCACGTCGCCTGGATGCGTGCGATCCGGGAACTATCGGGGGTCGAGGTGCCCTTCCCCGTCGTCGAAGATCCGTCGATGGCGATCGGCCATGCCTATGGAATGCTCGATGCGAGCGCGACCGACTCCTCAGCCGTCCGCGCCACCTACTTTATCGATCCCGAAGGCGTGATCCGGGCAACCACCTGGTATCCGATGAACGTCGGGCGTTCGGTCGATGAAATGCTGCGCACTGTGAAAGCACTTCAGCGCGTCGCGGACGGCAAGGTGCTGACGCCTGCGGGTTGGCAACCGGGCGACGACATTCTGCTGCCGCCCGAATTGCCGACAGATGGTGCGGCTGACTGGTTTCACCGGTTAAGGCCGGACACATGAGCGAAATCCTCGACCGTGGTCAGGCGGATGCAATGGTCGAGCGTCTGCGCGCGATTGCACAGCCGCAGCGGCTCATGGTGCTTGCCGCGCTACTCGATGGGGAACACGCCGTCGGTGAGATCGAGGCAGCGACGGGTATCGGGCAGCCTGCGCTCAGTCAGCAGCTTGCCGAGTTGCGCCGAGCCGGTTTGGTGACGACCAGGCGAGAGGCCCGGCTGATCTACTACAGCATGGCCGATGAGGATGCAGAAGAGCGTGTCCGTGCGCTGTTCGCAGCATTTGGCGCCGCGCGTCCTGTGAAGCGCCCGTCACGCACGGATACCCCGCCTCGGCGGAGGGTCGGCAGTCCTTCCGGCGCTGCCGTATTCGCGCGCATCGGTTGATTTCAGGAGTGATGCTCGATGTTCAGGTCGCTGGTTATTGCCGCGCTGGCAGTGGGAGTCTTGGGGAGTGCGGCCATGGCCGCTGATGCCCGCCATCCGGCGGTTCAGGCGTTCGGTGCGATTACGCCTATGCCGGATGCCAAGGAGCGACCCGACCGGTCGCTCCGCTACCGGGTTCTTTTCAACATCACCAAGGCAGCGCCCGCGGCCGATCAGCTGAACCCGAGTTTGGAGAAGGTCGCACGGTTCATCAATCTGCTGGGTGCTGACGGCGTCCGCCCCAAGCCCGGCGACGTGGTCGTCATCATCCACGGACCTGCAACGCCCCTCGTCCTCTCTGACAGCCGATATGCCGATCGGAACAAGGTAGCCGGCAATCCGAACCTTACCCTGGTCGCGGCGCTGCGTGCCGCGGGCGTGTCAGTGCGAGTATGTAGCCAAGCTCTAGTAAGCAACCGGATCGATCCGGCCGACGTTGCCGGCGGCATCGAGGTGGACGTGTCCGCGCTAACGACACTGGCCACCCTTCAGCTTCGCGGATGGGCGCTAATTCCCGACTGAGACACGCAGTCAGCCCCCGTTTCGCGATCGACTGCAGGATAGTTGAGGGCGCTTAGATGAGGTGAAGCTCGCCAAGCCAGGGCGATGTTTATCTGCCATCCCGCAGACAAGGCCGAGTGGAGCCGGGGGAGCCTGCACTCGTCGCAGTCCGCCCCTGGGACATTCACGGTGCAGCGGCCGCGGGAGGGGAAGACGCTACCTGACTTACTCGACATCTCGCGGCTCTGTAGCAGCGGCTCGGGTGGGTTAGCCGCGTTCTCTGAAGGCAATTCTTGCGGGCCAGCTAATCGCCGAGATGAACAAACGGCAGCTTCCCGGAGAGCGGCGAACCGCACCTGAATGCCTGAAATTGGGTCGGTAACGGGCTGGGTGGCGTGCGATCGAATCTAGGTGACCACGTACAATTGGCCGCCATTAAACGGCAATGGCCAACCGGTCGCGGCCTTCGTCTTTGGCACGATAGAGGGCCATATCTGCCGCCTTGATGACGTCGTCGAGTGTAAGACCCTCGTTGATCTGAGTGAGGCCGGCACTGACTGTGACATGTAGCACGTGCTTATCTCCGAACGAAAAGCGTTCCGTCCCGAACTCGCGGCGCACCCGGTCGCATACCCGGTGCGCCTGTTCGATGTCGGCTCCGATCAGCAGGGCGGCGAACTCCTCGCCCCCTAGCCGCGCGACCACGTCGCTGGCGCGCACCGCCAATTTCAGCGCGTTTGAGAAGCTTTGAATGACGACGTCGCCCGCGTCGTGGCCAAAGCCATCATTGACCCGCTTGAAATGGTCGAGATCGAATACCGCGAGGCAAACGGGCGTTCCCTGCCCGATCGCGGCGGACACCGACTTCTCGAATGCCGCCAGCAGCGATCGCCGGTTCGCCAATCCCGTAAGCGGGTCCGTGTCGGCCGCGCGTGTCAAATCCAGCTCTCGCGCCTTACGGCTCGAAACCTCGCGGATGATGTTGACGGTTCCTGTGACACGCCCTTCTTCATCCACGATTGCGCGACCATGGGTTTCAAACCAGCCCAGATCGCCCGAGGCACGTGGCGCCCGAAACTCCACCATGAAGGTCTGGTCGGGGTTGGCCACCGCCTGGGCGTGCTTATCCGCGACGCGACCGACGTCTTCTGTAAAGACGATCTCGAGGGCCTTGCGGCCCAGCCACTCCCGCGGATCATAGCCGCCGATCGTGCGCAGCGATGGCGAAGCATATTCGATGGTACCGTCGAGCTTCACGGCCAGGATGATGTCGCCGGTTCGATCCGCGATCACCTTGTAGAGCGCGGAGCTCTGCTGAAGTCGGTTATAGAGCTTTTTGCGCCGCTTCAACTCGGCGGCGGCCGGCAATGCCATTAGCATTGCAACGACCAGGTAGAACTGGAAGAACTGAACCTTCAGCCCCGCGCCGCCACGGATCAGGTTGATCGGCCCTTCGCCGCCCAAAGTCAGTGCCGTTCCGACAATGGTCAACAATAGGAGCGAGGCTGTCGCCCCCAGGCGGCCCAGCCTGAACACGGCCAGCATCATCGGCGCGAAGGGCAGGAAGAGAAGCGGTAAGCGCTCCTGAGCGAACACGCCTGCGGAGATCGCCACCACCCCCAGAAGAAGGCACCCGGCCTCGAGCCACTCGGCCCGCCGCGCCTGTTTCGCCCAGCCAGAGACATCGCCATTCAGCGCTAGGTTGAGAAACGGCACGACGGTTAGGGTGCCGAGCGCATGTCCGGCAAACCAGCCCATCCAGTTCGGCCAGTACGGCACCCCTGCGAGATTGTGGGCGACAACGGCTGCCGGGAAGGCGGTCACCGCAGGCAGTATGACACCGGCGACGAGAGTAAGGGTGCCGATTTCGGCGAGCGAGGAAAGGTGGCCTGCCATGGGCCTGACTCGCCGCATTAGCACTGCACAACCAAGAGCTTCTACGATGTTGATGATCCCCAGCGGCAGCGCCGCCGCAGGTCCGAGACCGAAGAACCACGTAGCGATGACACCGCCGAAACCGCAGGCCAAGCACCGGGCAAGCCACGAGGGTTCGGGCCTGTATCGCAGGTCCGCAAACAGAATAGCATTGGCAATCCAGATCAACGCGATGCCGCCTTCGAAGCGGGCGTAGCGCACTGCGAGGCATGCCGCGAGGAAGTAGGTCGTGCCGAGCACCGCCGCGCGCATCACCTCCCGCGCAGGATTGGAAAAGATGATTGCGGACCAGGACACCCGTGAACAGTACGGGTGAAATGGTTAATGGACCGACCCCATTCGCCCTTCGGCGCACAGTATTCCGCCGCGCTGAGGCTCGAACCGGATACGGGTTTGGCTGTAGGCTGTTCGGACCTTCCGTGTGTCGTCCGTACTGTCCCTGGCTCCGAGTGCCAACGGCCTGTCAACCAGGCTAGCCAATGCTAGGCATCAAAGCGCGTGAGGAGCAGGGAAGTCCTTATGTCAGCCAGTGACATAGTCACGCTCGAGGCTGAACGAACGGCAAATTTCAGGCGACACGTTTCGACGGTCGGATGGCCGAGAGCCGGCACTGACTGTGACATGTAGCACGTGTTTATCTCCGAACGAAAAGCGTTCCGTCCCGAACTCGCGGCGCACCCGGTCGCATGCCCGGTGCGCCTGTTCGATGTCGGCTCCGATCAGCAGGGCGGCGAACTCCTCGCTCCCTAGCCGCGCGACCACGTCGCTGGCGCGCACCGCCAATTTGAGCGCGTTTGAGAAGCTTTGAATGATGACGTCGCCGCGTCGTGGCCAAAGCCATCATTGACCCGCTTGAAATGGTCGAGATCGATACCGCGAGGCAAACGGGCGTTCGCTGCCCGATCGCGGCGGCACCGACCTTCGCGGATGACATACTTGCGGCTTTTTTTGGGGGGGCTGTAGCCGTTCGGGGCCACCGTTTGGAGTTCAGAGCGGCGGGGCCGGACCACCCAAGGCTCGCATCAAAAGGCATGCCGTCTTGTTGCTTATCTGATCTACATCGCCCGCCGACCCGATCAACGTGCGATGACCAAGACCAAAGAAGCACGCCATCATGATCTCGACATAGGCCTCCAGCTCACCTGCCGTTGCCTCGGGTAGGGTGAGCGCAACCAGACCGTGAACGCCACTGCGGTAGCATTCAACAAGCGCCGTCAGTCGCTCTGCGACGCGCGGGTTGCGGCAGGCCTCCGCAAGAATTTCGAACGAAAGACCGCCGCCGCTCCTGATGATCGAGATGCTTGCAATGGCCCCGATTGCTTCGAATACCGATTTCTTGCCCTGCTCGGCCGCGCCGAAGACCCCACCCATCTCGGCGATGCGGGCTCGCGTAATCTCCTCGACAAGGGCGATGATGACGTCATCCTTGTTCTCGAACAATCGATAGATCTGGCCGATGCTGACCGCTGCTTCGGTAGCGAGTTCGGCTGTCGTCGTCGCGTGAAATCCCTTTGCGGCGAACAGCTTGCGCGCTGCCTCGATGATCCTCTGCCGCGGGGCGTCTTGTCGTACCTGGTGGTCCATATGTCGAATCTCCCAGGTTGCGCCTTGTTCTTAAGCTCACCTTGATGCAATGCTTCGAGCGGAATGAGCGCTCACTCCGCAGGTAGGAACCCGATTTGGAAAACCACAGCCAGTCGCGAAATGTCTACACGGTCTCGCGAGATTCCTTTGCGCCGGTCGGAGTACCGCCTTCATCACTTTTCCAACACACCCAGGCTCTTGCCAGCCCTCCGCGATTGGCGGCAAAGTTCCTTCGGAGCCCGCCTCCGCTATGGGCTTCGCCTGCCATTTGATGTCTACCCCTCCGGTGGACCAGGTCGGAGTGCCAGGGAACCGATCGTGCATCTGCGCCAGGAGATCGGCTCGACCAGTATATCCTGCACCGAATCAACGTCTCGATCGGGCGGCGGAGCAAGGCACCGGCGGCGATCGCCCCGATGCCGCACGCCCAAATTCGATGGCGGCCGGAGCGAAGAATTCAGCGGGTCATGTTGGGCACGCTGCGGCACCCAAGCGTCCTATTTCGGACTGATGCGAGTATTCTGTGTATGACTTCATTCAAGGGCATTGCTCACCCGACACGGTCGGCTTTGCTGTTGGCCGCCCTGGCACTTCCAGGAGCGGCCAGCGCCCAGTCACGTGACCATGTAACGCTCGGCGCCGGAGCCGGCGTCGTGCCCGATTATCAGGGTTCCGATGACTATCGTTTTCTCCCGGTGCCGGTGATCGACGCTCAGTTCGGGCAGTTCTTCGTCAGCCTGCGGAATGGCATCGGTGTCAACATCATCGAGACCGGGCCCCTCACGGCGGGAGCCAGCGTGGCGCTGGTAGGCGGCTACAGACGGCGAGACGTCCCCGACGGTGTCCAGCGCGTCTCGACGACTGCCGGCGGCCGGCTCTTCGCAAACCTCAGGTTCGACCAGCTCTCTTTCACCGTCGGCGCCACTAAGGCCGTGGCCGGGGGCACCCGGGGCGTGGTGGCGGATGCCAGCGTTTCTTACGCCCTTGCCCTTTCGGACCGGATGACAGTCATCCCCACGGTCGGCACGAGCTGGGCGAACGGCAAGCATATGAACCGCTATTTCGGGATCGACGCGGGCGAAGCCATCGCCTCGGGCCTGCCTTTCTATCGTGCCGGAAGCGGCTTCAAGGACGTATCGGGGCTCATCACCGCCCGCTACCGCCTCGATACACATTGGAGCCTTGGCGCGACCGGCGGAGTCACCCGACTGCTCAGCGACGCTGCGGACAGCCCATTGAACAAGCGTCGTTGGCAGCCGAGCGGCTTTATGTCCGTCGCTTATACCTTCTGAGTGGGGTGCAGAGTACCCGCCGCGCTGAGATCGAAGCGGCCATTCGGTGGAAATCTCGGTTGTCAATCAAGCCACCAGACACTTGGAGCGACAGAAGAACCCGGATTGCCATGCTGCGCAGGGTCCGGCCAATGACTAGATATGGTGGCGCTCTGTGGATTGCGCGCTGGTTGGCGGCGGGATCGGCCCGCGCGGAGAGAGAACGATGACGCGGTCGGATAAGGCGGGGCGTGGCGCGGAGAACGCACTGCGCGAGCACAACCGTCTCGCGCAGGTGGTCGCTCTCTTCGGGAAGCACGGTCTCAGGGCGGTAGCTGCTCGGTTCGGTTTCACCGAAGGCCAGAAGGCGCCACTCGGCAGCGCGCGCCCTGAGGCGGTTGTTGGACTTCTCCGCGATATCGGTCCGGTAGCGATCAAATTCGGTCAGATCCTGGCCATGCGAAGCGATCTGCTGGATCCCGAATGGATCGAAGCGCTCACTACGCTTCAGGATCGCGTTCCAGCACTTCCGTTCGAAATCGTGCGGCCGATGATCGAGGAGGCCATTGGCGGCTCGATCGAGTCCTGCTTCGCCCGCTTCGACGAGGAGGCGCTAGCCGCCGCCTCCATTGCGCAGGTCCACGCGGCGACGTTGCTCGACGGCCGTGAGGTGATCGTAAAAGTTCGGCGGCCAGGGATTGAGCGGATCGTCGATGTTGACCTACGACTCTTGCGGCGGCTCGCCCGAATGGCTGAGCGAAGCGTTCCGGAAATCAGGCGATTGAAGCCTGACGAGATGCTTCGCCATTTCGCCGAAAATCTTGACCATGAGATGGACCTGAGCGCCGAGGCACGAAACAGCGAGGCGATCGGCGCCTTTCTGGCCGGTCTGGGCGTCCGGACCGCGAAGTTCGAATGGGAGCTAACCGGCCGCCGCGTCAATGTGCAGGAGCGATTATACGGATCACCCGCCTCCGCCCTGGATCACGCGCGCGAGCGCGGGATCGACCTGCAGGGAATGGCGAACACCTACTCCCAAGCGGTTCTGCGGATGATCATCATGAATGGTCAATTCCACGCCGACCCGCACCCGGGCAACGTGTTTTTCCTCGCCAACAATCGCCTCGGATTCATCGATTTCGGCTCGGTCGGGACCTTGTTGCCCAAGCGGCGCGACGAACTAGTCCGGCTCGGTCTTGCGATTGCGACCGAGGACGTCGCAGGCGTCGCCGACGTCTTGATGCTCTGGGCCGGCGACCCCGAGGTGGATCGCGACCGGCTGGAACTAGCTCTCGCTGCGCTCATCGACCGCTTCCGCGACATCGTACTCGGCCAGATCGACTTGTCCGAGGTATTTCAGCGGGTGTTTGCCCTTCTCCGCGAATTCCAACTTGCACTTCCGCCTGACCTCGCGCTCGTTCTCCGCACACTGCTTACCGCCGAAGGATTCGTACGACGAATCGACCCATCGTACGATATCGCCTCTCAGCTTGCCCCCCTTGCCAAGGAGTTGCTTCGTGAGCGGATCAGCCCGGCACGGCTACGGGCCGAGGGCGGCAAGTTGTTCGGGGCTCTAGGGCGCGCCACGCTATCGGCCCCCGCCATGATTAGTCAGCTCGAGAAGCTGGCCCGGACCGGGACCATTCCCGTCAGCATCGCTGGTTCTGACCTCGACAAACTGATGCGTGGATCAAGGCCCCGAAATGGAAGTGATTACCAGGTTTACCCTGCCGCCCTCGCGATATGCGCCGCAGTTACTTACTCAACTGAGCCCACTCTCTCTCTCGTGCTCGCGCTGATCTCCGCCGGGTCGCTAGCGGTCGGGCGGTTATGGAGCCGGTGATGGCAGAGAAACAAAGACGGCATGCGACGGCGCAGGTGCGAAGAAGATAGCTCAATGGAGACAAAATCGAACTGGCTGGCAGTGGGCGTCGTCGTGACGCTGCTCGTCTCCACACTGCTTCTTGTCGTCATTTGGTTCTATCAGGCCCAAAATGCAAATGGACCAACATATGAGATCCGTTTCAAGCAGTCGGTTTCTGGTCTGGAGAAGGGTGCTGCTGTCAAGGTGCAGGGGGTGCCCATCGGCCGGGTCACGGAGGTTAGGCTGAACCCGAGTGATCCCGCATCTGCGATCACCCGCCTTGCGATCACGGAGCCCGTACCCATCCTCGAGGGAACCCGAGCATCGATCGAGAGATCACTGCTCGATGGTTCAGCGACACTTAGCCTTGACCTCGGGCGCGGAAAACATCCGCTCTTGGCGGTTCCGGGGGAACCGCTACCCGTCATCCCGGAGAAGAGCAGTTCTCTCCTGGGAGGCGGCTCCGATCCGGCGGCACTCATCGCGCGTATCTCGACGAGTGCCGACGCAGTCTCCGAACGGTTAGACGCGGACGGGCTGAGCGAAATCGAGAAGGATCTGACCAGAACCGCGAGGGAGTCCAACGCTTGGCAAAGCAACGCCGGCCGTGTGGCGGGTCAGCTAACCCGTTCCGACAAGATAGCCGCATTAGGCCGCACGATCGAGCGGGCGGGTAACGAAGCGACCAGATTGCGCCGCAGCATGGAAGTTTCGCGTGGCGCTTTGGGGACCCGCTTAAGGTGGCAACTAAAGAGGGCCGACGAAAGCGCGTCGGCAATCGGCGAGGCGCTCGAGCGGCGCCGCCCAGCAATACGTCGGCTCGACGATGAACAGAGAGAGCTTCAGCAGACGTTCAAATCGCTGCGCAATCCCATCCGGAGAGTCGGCGAGGCGGCAGAACGACTCTCAACTGACGGCATCCAATCCAGAGGTCTTCCAGACTACCATCCGACACGAGAGAAACCTTGATGAGCGGTACCTCCGCCGTACGGCTCAGACCGGCGTGGGTTCATGAGCAAGGCTTGCGCGTGTATGGCGAGCTGGAATCGCGCCTGGCGCCTCTTGTCTGGCGTCAGCTCATCGCAATAGGTAAGCCTCCCACGCGTCGTCAGCCGCGAACCTGTTACGGAACTCAGAATGTGTGCGGTCTCTGGCCAAGCCGGAAGCGTTTGCCCATCTCGAGGCGACATCCGCGGAGACCGTTGAAGAGATGCTTTGCTGGGCGGCCTGCGAACGAGTTCGGCGGCTTTCTCGTCAGGTGATATGGGCCAGGACAGCTGCTCACCAAACGTTGTCGACTTCGGCACCTGTCAGGCAGCGCTCCATCCGGCGTCGTCCATTGCGGCGGCCGCGGCGTCCGCCTCTGAACCCTCTCCCTTCCAGCGAGAGGCATCGAGCCGCCCTCCCGTCACCCCGGACGATGCTTCGGAGGCAAGCCAGAGAAGGGGCGGCACGACGATTGTCGGATTGAGCAGCTTGGCATGGCCATCCTGGGGAAACCCGTCCGGGATCATCCCCGTCGCCGTCGCGCCGCCCGGGGACAAAGCGTTCACCGTAACGCCGGTGCCTTCGAGGTCCTGCGCCCAAATGATGGTTTCGGACTCCAGCGCGGCCTTGGAGGGCCCGTAGGGCGAGAAGCCGCGCCGACGCATCGTGGCATGGTTCATGGTGATATTGACAATTCTCCCGTAACCGGCGGCGATCATCCCCGGTACGGCCGCCCGCGCCATCAGGAACGGCCCGTTCACGTTCGTGTCGATCACCATGCGCCAGACGTCCGGGTCGGTTTCCCAGAACCGAGTGGGTTCCGTCAGGAAACGCTCGCTGACGTACTTCATTCCCCGCCCGGCGTTGTTTACGAGTATGTCGAGCCGACCGAACCGGTCGTGCGCCATTGCGACAACACGGGCGCAGTCTTCGTCGCGTGCGACATCGGCGATCATCGGGACGATGCCGCCGTCTAGGCTTTCGGCTGCGATCGTCTCAACTTCAGCTGCTTCGCGAGCGGCGGTCGCGATCACGCGCGCGCCCGCCGCCGCGAGGCCAAGCGCCATTGCTCGGCCGAGCCCTCGCCCGCCGCCTGTGACGATTGCGACTTGGCCGTCAAGCCTTCCGGCGCTCACCGGTTCAGCGCCTGCATCTGCGGCGCGGCATAACGGGTCCCGGCCGCGGCACCCGGCGGCAAAATCGCGTCGATCCGCGCGCGGTCCTCGGCTGTGATCCGCACGTCGAGCGCCCGCACATTTTCCTCCAGCCGAGAGCGCTTTTTCGTCCCCGGGATCGGAACGATGTCCTCTCCCTGCGCCAGCAACCAGGCCAGCGCGAGTTGGGCTGGCGTGCAGCCCTTCTCCCGCGCCATCGTCCCGATCTCCTGCACCAGATCGAGGTTCTTCTGGAAGTTTTCGCCTTGAAAGCGCGGCGCATTGCGACGGTAGTCGTCCTCCGCGAGGTCATCGATGCTTCGAATCTGCCCGGTGAGGAAGCCGCGTCCCCAAACATCTGATGGGCAACTCGATCGTCGTCGCATTCGGCCTGACCCAGCTGCCCCTGCCGATCGCTTGGCTGCTGTCGCCCGCGCTGCTCGATCTCGGCGATTGGCAGACGCTTTACCTGTTCGAGTTCGCGCTTGCCGTGTGCACCCTGGCGGCAGTGGTGTCGCTCAAGCTGCCGCCGGGCATCCGGATCAAGGTGATCGAGCGGACCGACTTTCTCACCTTCGCACTGGTCGCTCCCGCCTTTGGGCTGATCGCGGGGGTGCTGGCGCAGGGGCGGCTGCAATGGTGGAGCGAGCAGCCCTGGATGGCCGGGGCGCTGATCGCCGCCATGGCGCTGCTCATGATCGCCTTTCACATTGAACACCACCGCGCCAATCCGCTGATCCAGACGCGCTGGATCGGGACGGCGGAGGTCGCGCGCTTCGTGATCGCTGCGCTGGCCTTCCGGCTGATCCTGTCGGAACAGAGTTTCGCGGCGGCCGGGCTGCTGCGCACATTGGGGATGGGGCCGGACCAGTTCGGGCTGTTCTACGTGGTCATCATCGCCGGCACGCTGGTGGGCATCGCCATTGGGGCGCTCACCTTCGGGCCCAAGACGATGATGCCGATGGCCATCGCCGCGGTCGTGCTGGTGCTGGCCGCCAGCCTGACGGACAGCGACGCGACCAGCGATACGCGGCCGAACACCATGATGGTCAGCCAGTTCATGGTCGCGATGGCGGGCGCGTTGGTGATGGCGCCGCTGATCCTGAACGGGGTGATGGGGGCGCTGAAACGCGGGCCGGACCACCTCGTCACCTTCGTGGTCCTGTTCACGATGACACAGAGCGCGGGCGGGCTGCTCGGTCCTGCGCTCTACGGCACGGTGCAGCAGTATCGGGAGCACGAATATTCCGGCCAGCTGACTGCCCACGTTGACCCGTCCAAGCCGGTGGTGGCGCAGCGGCTCGCGATCCAGCGTCAGATCTATGCGAGGCAGGTTACCGATCCGGTGTTGGCCGGGGCACAGGGCACTGCCCTGCTCCAGCAGGTGACGACGCGCGAAGCCAATGTTCGCGCCTATAACGACATCTTCCGGCTGAACGCCGCGATAGCCTTCGTCTTCCTGCTCTGGTGCCTCTGGCGTGGGGGCGCACAGATGCGTGCCGCGCGTAGCGCTCCGCCAGCTGCGACCGCAGCGGCCAGCTCCTCGATGTGAGATCGTCATGACCGATGCCGTTCAGACCCGCGACGCCGCGTCGCCTGCCGCCCTGTCCAATCAGGATCCGGCGACCGACGCCGGCGTGCCGGACGCACCCCCGCCGTCCAAGACGATCAAGGCCAGCGGGCGGACGATCGCGATCATGGCGGTTGTGTTCCTGGCCGGCGTGCTGCTGATCCTCTACGCTTGGCGGCTGTGGCCGTTCACTAGCCCGGTTGTCACAACCGAGAACGCCTATGTGCGCGGCCAGATCACGGCGATGGCGCCGCAGGTCGCGGGCTATGTCGTCGAGGCCGACGTCCGCGATTTCGCGCACGTCCGTCGCGGCCAGGTGCTGCTGCGTATCGACGATCGCATCTACCGCCAGCAACTCGATTCGGCACTGGCCCAATTGCAAATCGCCAAGGCCGAGCTCGCCAACTGGTCGCAGACCGTCGCCCAGAACCAAGCGACCTTGCGGACGCGGCAGGCCGATCTCGCGCAGGCAAGCGCTGAACGTGCGCGGGCGCAGGCAGATATCGCGCGGGTCAGCGAACTGGCCTCGCGCGGGTCCGTCAGCGTGCGCGAACGCGACCAAGTGCTCGCGACCGAGCGCGCCTCGGCGGCCTCGATCGAACGCGCGCAGGCCGCGATCGAGGGGCAGCGCCAGACCATTATCGCAACCCAGGTATCGCGCGAGTCTCTCGCCGGCCGCGTCGCGCAGGCGCAGGCGCAGGTCGATCTCGCCCGCATCAACCTTGCCAACACCGTGATCCGCGCACCGCGCGATGGGCAGATCAGCGAGGCTTCAGTGCGCGTCGGACAATATGTACAGGCCGGCTCGCAGCTGATGTTCCTGGTACCCGAGCAGCTGTGGGTCGCCGCCAATTACAAGGAGACGCAGACCGCCCGCATGCGGTTGGGTCAGCCCGCCAGCTTCACCGTCGATGCTCTTGACGGTGCACGGCTGACCGGCCACGTCGAGGAGCTGGCCCCCGCCACCGGGTCCGAGTTCAGCGTCCTGCGGCCTGACAATGCCAGCGGGAACTTCACTAAGGTCGTCCAGCGGATCACCGTGCGCATCCGCATCGATCCGGGGCAGCCGCTCGCCCTTCGCCTTCGTCCCGGTATGTCGGTCGTGGCGCAGGTGGATACGACAGGTGCGGCGTCCCCCGAGGATGCGGAACGATGACACTCGGACGTCTTGGAGCGGCGGCAGCGTTGGTCTTTGTTGCTGGCTGCGTGCCGGGCGATCGTCCGCCGCCATCTCGAGCGACCGTCGCGGCGCCGGTCGCCTGGCGGGAGCCGGTCCCGGGGAACAGCGTGCCAGTTACGGCAGACTGGTGGCGGCAGTTCGGCGATCCCGCGCTTGCGGCCGTCGTGGAGCTCGCGCTCGTAAACAATTCCGACGTGCTGATTGCGGCGGCCCGCATCGAGGAGGCAGAGGCGCAGGTGCGTCTGGCTGGTGCCGCGCGGCTGCCGACGCTGGCGGCAGGGGGAGGGGCGGCGTACGACCGCTCCCTGAGCGCGGCCACCGGGCGGCCGTCAGGGGTATTCGCCCTTCAGCCGCAGCTTTCGGCAAGCTGGACGCTGGACCTGTTCGGGCGACTGCGCGCGCTGACCGCCGCGGCCCGTGCTGCGTATGTCGCAACGGCGGCCGATCGGGATGCGGTGCGCCTGTCGGTCGCCGCCTCGACGGCGCAGGCCTATATCACCCTGCTGTCGATCGACGCGCAGCTCGCGGTGACGCGCCAGACGCTGACCTCGCGCACCGAGGCACGTCGGATCGCCGAAGACCGAGCAAACCTCGGCTACAGCTCACAGCTGGAACTCACACAGGCGCAGTCCGAATATGAGGCGGTGGCGCAGACTATCCCGCAGCTGGAACAGGCTCGTCAGTTGCAGGAGAACGGCCTCCGGTTGCTGACGGGTAATCTTCCCGCCGCGGTGCAGCGGGGCACGCTCGTCGCACTCGCCATGCCGCCTGTCCCCTCGTTGCTGCCATCAGAGCTCATGAGGCGCCGGCCCGACATCGCGGCGGCCGAAGCGCGGCTCGCCGCAGCCGACCGCATCATCGCCTCGCGACGGGCAGAGTTCCTGCCCGACGTCAGCCTGTCGGCATCGGGAGGAGCGCTGATTGTCGATCAGCTCAGCTACGATCCGGTTTCGATCTGGAGCCTGGGGGCGAGCATCCTTGCACCGCTGTTCCAGGGCGGACGACTGACTGCGCAGCTCGATCAAGCCAATGCGCAGCGCAATCAGGCCGCGTTCGGTTACCGAAATACCGTGTTGCGCGCCTTCGGCGAGGTGGAAAATGCGCTCACCAGCGAACGACGGCTGCGGGACCAGATCGCTCGCGCGGTTGCACGACGGACCGCCCTGCAACGGTCCTTGGTGTTCGCCAGTGATCGTTATCGGGGCGGCTATGCGTCCTATTTGGAACAACTTGATGCTCAGCGAAACCTGTTTTCGGTCGAGCTGAACGCCATCGGTGTACGCGAGCAACAGCTGAATGCAATGATCCAGCTGTGGGCGGCGCTCGGAGGCGGGTGGGACATCGCAGGAGTGGCAGCGACGACGACAGAGCCAAGCCCGTAGCTGACCTTGCCCTCCGAGCGGCAAGTGCCCGGGCATGCCTTACAAGGGAGAGTCAACGTGAAGCTATCAAAGTCGGCATCACCGGGATGCAGATCGACCGCAGCTGGGGCGCGTTTTTCGCCCGTACCGAGCGCGTGCCGCTGAGCGCGGGCCGGATCGCTGCGGAAATGGTGTCACCCTATCCGCTGGGGATCCCGCGCGTCCTTCCGGGGGAACGGATCACCCAAGCGCAAGTGAAATACCTGGAGATTTCGATGGCGCTCGGGACATCCCCCTCCGACCGGTGAGCGCAGGCTCCGCAACCGCAGACCCGGATCGGGAGCACGCCATCGGGCCGGTCGAGGTGGAAATACGCCACTGCGCTCACATCATCGCTCCGGTAGTAGTTGGTGTGCCCGTCCGTGGCCGCGGCGCGCACAGTGGAGCGCGCCGACCAGGCGATCGCGACAGTGGATGGCGGTCGCGCGGTCGCCGACCAGGCGGTGCAGGCGATGGGCCGCGTGTCCGACAGCGCCAAGGGCATCGACTCGGTGATCGAGGGCTTGGACAAGATCGCCTTTCAGACCCGGGTCTTGGCAATGAATGCCGCCGTCGAGGCGGGCCGCGCGGGCGATGCCGGCCGCGGCTTCGCGGTGGTGGCCGACCTCGTCTCCGCGCTTGCCATGCGCGCCGAGGAAGAAGCCAAACGCGCTCGCAGCCAGCTCACCGTCACCCAGACCGACATCGTCACCGCCGTGGAAGCGGTGCAGAAAGTGGACGGCGCGCTCGCCGACATCTCAGGGGACGTGGGCGAGGTGCACCAGCTGCTCGGCACAATGGCCACCGACAACCAGGCGCAGTCGTCCGCGATCACCGAGATCTCGGCCGCGATCGGCACCATGGACCAGTCCACTCAGCAGAACGCGGCGATGGTGGAGGAAACCTCGGCCGCTGCGCGCAATCTTTCGAGTGAGGTGGTCGCCCTCACCGAGCAGGCCGCCCGTTTCAAGGTCGGCGGGAGCGAGCGCTCCAGGCACGCGCCCCCAGGCAGGGCCAACCCGGCCTCGTTCGGCGGCCCCGTCCGGCCGCTCCCCGCTGCCGCCGTCTCAGCCCTGGTCCGACCCAACGGCGAGGACTGGAACAAGTTCTAGACCGCGCAGCTTTGGCCGACCTCAAAATCAGACCGATAAAAAACACGGCCATAATCGCAGGCAGATCAGAAGGTATAGGTAAGTCCGGCGGCGAACATCCACTGATCGGCCGCGCCGACATCACGTACGATCGGGCTGTCTTTGTAGCGGCCGAGCAGCCGCCCGTAGACCACGCCCGCACCTACGCCCAGGCCGCGGAGCAGGTTGCCGCTGAGGCTCTGAATCGCGAAAGCCGACAGGTTGAAACGCTTGAAGCCATTGTCGCTCGCATCATACACCCGCAGACCACTGGCGAGCGACTGTGCAGGCGTCACGCTGAAATAGGTACGACCATAGCCCTTGCCCACATAGTCGGCGGAGGCCCCAAATGACACCAACGTGCCCCGCGACAAGGGTGTCGCATAATTGATCTGCGGCGTGATTACATAACTGCCATAGGCATCCGCTACGTCGTGAACGAAGGCGACGCGGGCGGTGAGCGTGTCGAACTCGCTGGTGATCACCCCCTGTTTCGACACACCGACGAAGCCGCCAACCTCGATCGCGGTGTCGACTTTGCCCAATCGGGCCACCATCTGGCTACCCATATCGTTGCGATCGTAGTCGTCGGGCTTGCCAGTGCGCTCAAGGCGGGCCCCGGCGATCACCCCCAGTTCGACATGGACGCCGGGTCCCGGCGCGTCCGGGAGCAGGTCGACATAGAGCTGGGTGCCGCGGGTGAAGAAGCTATGTCCGGCCACTTCCCCGATCACGGCAGCGCCGGGAGTCCAACTGTTGCTGTCCGCGCCTTCATAGTCAGGCAGCGACGCCGCCCCAACCGCGATCGTGACCCGATCGCCGCTCGTGGTGGGCGGATCAGGCGGCGCCTGAGTTTGCGCAGCGGCAGGTGCCGAGAGCATCGCCCCCAGCGCAGCGGCGGCAACGGTGGAAAAAATACGTGTTGCAGGCAAGTGGATCTCCTCTGGAACGGCGGCGGTTATAGCGTGGACGTTTATACCGTCACGATGGCGTCAGAAAGAGGTAACCGCATCGGCACCTTGCTGCACTTGCGCGTGACCGCTCACAGCCGACTCGGCTGCCGCAAAGCAAGGCGACCCGAATGAACCAGGTCGGCTTCGTTCGATCACGCTGTTGTGGAAGAACGCTCGGCGCTTTCCTATCGCCGTCCATGCACGAGAAGCGGCCCAGTCCTAACGAGGCGGGGCATCGGCTTCGCGGCGATAGCGGAAGTTTTGACAGAGGTTAACGGACAGGGAGGGACGGGAAATGAATGTGGCGCGGAAGCGGCATTCGGGCGAGTTCAAGGCGCATCTATCCGATGGCGATGGTCTGAACTGCTTCATTCGGTAGCGCCGAGCTGATCGGCCCCTGCCCGACCGGAGGCTCTGACTGCGGAGATGGAGTGCAGGCAGGGAGGCACCGAGCTTCGCGGAACCCGAGGCAGCTAGACACCCTTGGCGCCTCGTTGTTTGGGGAGGTTTTCGCAATAGGTAAGCATTTCACGCGCCGTGCGTCGCCAACCTGTTGCGGAACTCAGAGTATCTACAACAAGACTGCGGTGGCTTTCGCCTAAACTGCGTACGCGGAAAAGCTGGTGCATAGGATGATGCGGTGTCGAACTGCGACACCGCACCCTGTTTAGCGGTTCAGGCGGTCTGCAACCCTGCGGCGCGGTTGACCCGTGCCTCGGCCAGTTGAGTCAACTTCTCGTCTGTCGCCTTTTCCTCGGCCAGATTTTCGTCGAGCACGGCGGCGCAATCGTTGCGGCCAAGCTCGCGGGCCCAAGCGATCAGCGTACCATATTGCGCAATCTCGTAATGCTCTACCATCTGAGCGCCGAACGCGAGCGCAGCATCCAAGACCTGCTTGTCGTCGATGTCCGCCGCAGTCGCGTTCGCTGCCTTGATGATACCGTCGATCGCGGGGCAAGTGGTCTCACCTGCTTCGACCCCGTGCTGCCGAAACACCTGCTCCAGACGCACACGCTGGTTTTCAGTCTCGCGCAAATGCTGCTCAAAGCCAGCTCGCAATTCCGGGTTAGTTGCCATCTCGATCATTTTGGGCAGCGTTTCGGCAATCTGCCGTTCGGCATAATAGATGGTCTTGAGGCCATGGACGAACAGATCGTCCAGCGTGTGGATGTCAGCACCAAAGAGGCTCATGTGGTTCTCCTGTGATCGTATCCGTGGCTGTCGAGCGCGACGGGAGCACGTCCGGCGGAGAGGTCAACGCGTAAAACACGGCGGTGTTGCGGTCACGGGGAGGTCCCCGAAGTTTGTTGAACTTCGGGTGGCGGGTTGCCCGGTTGAAGGTTGCGCGGCCATCGAAGCGGGGGCAACGGGCTTCTGGCTGAGCGCTGCTGACGGGCTATGAGGCCGCCTGGAGGATCGGTAGTTGCTAGCGGGCTTTGAGCTTGCAGACGCCTTGGACCGCCTCGCTGGTACCGGCAGCATCCATCTGAAGGCCGTCTTTCCATTGCACTATTCTCGAGCCCCACAGAAGGCTCGCGACCGCATCCGGCCGATTCTAGTTAAGCCGGCGTGCGAGGTTCCTGATATCCTCTCCACCTTATCTGCGTCATCGAGTTCCGAAGCCAGAGCAACGAACCGACACGGCGCTGCCGATTTCGACACCCCACTGCGAGGACCGCCGGTACGTCCGCCCCGGCAGCCGTACGGCCCGCCCCAACCGTCGGGTGGAGACTTGATCGGCGTCAGGTTCATCGCCCAGCGGCCGAGGCAGTCGTCCGACAGCGCCGATCCCAGCTCTAGTCGCTCCGGCCATCGATGCCGCGCAAGGCCATGCTCGCCGATCCGGTCATCACCGACGAGGAGGCGGCGCAGCAGCTCGGGGTGCAGCCGTCGAACTTGTACCGGCATATCACCGGCCGGCGCAGCTCGATTAGCCAGTCAGCATAAATGAGGTCGCCCCGATCCGGGCGGCCGGGACAAGAGCGGACGCGACCAGGAGCGGTTCACGTGCCGCGACATGATGCCGCCCGAAGCGGGGCTTGAGCCGGCTGTGGCCGGCTGGTGAGCCGCGGCGAGCATGGTCTCCCGACAGCAGCGATCGAGGGCGATCACCACCGCCGGGAGTAACGGCCTAGTGCCGGGAGGGGAGCAAAGACCGCGCTGAGTACATAGCGGACTTTGGGGACCTCGCAATCGTGGTCGGTTATGCAGCGACCGGCAAATCAGTCATGCCGGCATGGCTCTCGGTGAATGGGAGCAGATGGGCTACGCAGTGATGCGCGGGCATCTTGGATCAGGTTTTTTGCGCAAATAGCGGCGTCCGCGCTTGGCGACGCCGTCATCCGCAGCCTGCTCCTGCCGTCGCTTGAACCGGTACAAGCACAAGCGAGGCTGCGAGATCCCTGCCACGAAACGTTCGGACATCACCGGCTGCAGTTCCCCCGTGCAGTTGCGTTAGGCAGCGATGCCAGGAGGTCAGCAGGCGTCGTGTCCGCTCATCCAAGCGGGCAGCCTGGATAAACTCGGACGAGGTTAGGAAGGAGGTTGTGCTGCGATACCGGCGCGCGTCGCTGCCGTAACGCTCCGTCCCGATCCGAGCCGCGTCGAGCGCGCGGGTTAGCCGGCCGTCATCGCCGGTGCGACGAAGAGCAGGAAGACGGCAAGGGCGGCCAGAGGTTCACGACCAGATAGTACGGCTACGGCCTGGGCGACAGGCTTTCAAGCGCCCGTAACGGGTGCTAGCTGCTTGATATGATAAGCTGGCTGACCCCGCTCGCCCCCGCGCTCGCACTCATCCTCGCCGCACCGTCGTCTGCGCAGGATCTGTACCGCTCTCCACCGCCCGACGAGGAGACGCGATGGATTAGCCCGGAGAACCCGGGGGATGGGCGCGCGCCCGGTGGACAGGAAAACCGGGGTGCCAAGGGCCACGCGTTCGACACGATCCCGGTCGGGGGCGCGCTGACGCTGGCGAACATCAGCGGACCGGGCGTGATCGACCGGATGTGGATGACGATCGAGGATCGCTCTCCCCAGGCGCTGCGCGGGCTGAAGCTGGAGATGTTCTGGGACGGCGCCACGCGACCGGCCGTGTCGGTGCCGCTGGGCGACTTCTTCCTGCACGGCGCGGGCGAGATGACGGCGATGGACACCGCGCTGTTCGCCAGCCCGGAGGCGCGGTCGTTCGTGTCCTATGTGCCCATGCCCTTCCGGCGTGGTGCGCGGGTCGTCGTAACCAACGAGTCCGGCAAGCCGGTAAACCTCATCTTCTATGACGTGACCTACCGCGAGCTGAAGCGGCCGCCGGGCGATGCCCTTTACTTCCACGCCTGGTGGAGCCGCGAGCTGGCGACCACGATCGGCCGCGACTTTCGCGTGCTGCCGCGGATTGCCGGTGCGGGGCGGTTCCTGGGCATGTCGGTGACGGTGCTGACCAACCCCGCCTATGAGAAGACCTGGTGGGGCGAGGGCGAGGTCAAGGTCGCGCTCGACGGGCGGCCGGGGTGGTTGGTGGGGACGGGGACCGAGGACTATATCGGCACCGCCTGGGGCCAGGGCGCCTACGCCAACAATTATCAGGGCGCGCCGGTTGCGACCTGGGAGGGCGACGGGCGTTGGACATTCTATCGGTTCCACGTGCCCGACCCGATCTGGTTCCGACAGGGGATCGAGGTGACGCTGCAGCAGATGGGCGGCGCTCCGAGGGGGATCGTGCAGGGCTTGATTGCCAAGGGAGCGCCGCTGACACCCGTCACGATCGACCCGGGCTCGCGCACCAATTTCCAGCAGCTGCTGGCGACGGGCAAGCGGATCAGCGATCCGAGCCTGCCGGACGGGCACACCAACTATTACCGGAGCGATGATGTGAGCGCGGTCGCGTACTTCTATCTCGACCGGCCCGACGGCGTGTTGCCGGCGCTTGCCGATCCCGGTCTGCGGTTGCGGAGCCTACGGGCACCCATGAAGAAGTAAGGCCGAAGAGATGCTTTGCCGAACGGCCTGCGACGAGCTCCGGCGGCTTTCTCGTCAGGTGATATGGGCCAGGACAGCTGCCCACCAACGTTGTCGACTTCCGCACTTCAGGTAGCGCTCCATCCGGCGTCCTCTATTGCGGCGGCCGCGGCGTCCGCCTCTGAACCCTCTCCGTTCCAGCGAGAGGCATCGAGCCGCCCTCCCGTCACCCCGGACGATGCTTCGGAGGCAACAGTACCGGATCATGATTTCGAGGAGATCACACGTCGTTCAAAGAGCCTCTCCACGGTGCGCCTTAGAAAGGGCACTCCGACTTTGGGCTCGAACGTCCATCGTCGGACAAACCGACGCTCCTATACTGCACCTGACACTTGCGCGCTTATCGCTTCCTGCTCGGACGCCGGAAGGTGGCGATAGAGTGTCGGGATCGAGACACCGATCGTGGGGGCAATCTCGCGGATGGTCATTCCGGAGGCCAAAAGCTTCCGCGCTGCCTCGATACGCTTGGGTGTCATCACTGTCTTGCGGCCGCCCACCCTCCCCTCGCGTCTTGCCACGATCAGGGCGGCCGTGGTGCGCTCGCGGTTCAGGTCGCGCTCCATCTCCGCCATCGCGGCCAAGATATGAAAGACGAGCTTGCCGGCGGTTCCGGCAGTATCAATCCCATCAGTGATAGAGCGGAGGCCCACGCTGCGATCCGCAAGGTCAGCCGCGAGGTCGACAAGGCCCTTCATCGTGCGGCCTAAGCGATCAAGCTTCCAGACCACCAGCACGTCGCCTGGGCGTGCGTGCGACAAGGCGTCGGCAAGGCCGGCGCGGTTTGCCTTCGCGCCGCTTGCCTTGTCGGAAAAGGTGCGTTCGCAACCGGCGTCGCGCAACGCTTCGAGCTGAGGGGTTAGATCCTGTTCGGGCGTCGATACCCGCGCGTAGCCGATCAGCATGAGATATTCTCAAAACTCATCTCACGTGCCTACCACGAGCTCCGCAAATCGAGAAAGTGTTTTGATAAGACTCCCGAGCTTGCTACACGTTCTCACATGGTCGCGTATCAAAATCGATCGTTTGTGAGACAACTCTGATCTGGTGTTTCACCCGCCGTCGCCGGCCATCCGAGCATACCTTGTCAGACACCCACGAGCACCCGCGCGGTCCCAGGAGCGGTCGTCGGTTCAGGTGCGACTGAAGGGCCGGTAGTGGGCCGGCAGGAGATTGTCCGGTTTGCAATGATCGAGCGCAGGAAGCTGCCAGTCGGAAGCCGCTCACGTCCAGATACCAAAGGTGCAGGAATTGCCGGCCTTAGCTAGCTGGAGCGCGTAACCCTACACCTTCGGCGGCGGAGAAAAGCACGTGCGAAAGGACCAGAACGGGCTGCGTTCATCGAACTTGCACCCCTCCAGCCGCGCAAATCGCGTAGCCGAGCGGAGGCAGGGACACGCTCACGCTACCTGGCGCCGTCGCCCGCGCCGCGCATTTGCCCGCGAGGGTCGTGAAAGCACGCGAGTCCCCTTCGACCTGAACATTGCGCGTGATCGGTGCCGACGACGTGTTGAAGACGAGCAGCACTTCTCGTCCCGTGGACGGGTCGAACCGCGAAACCGCCAGCAGCCCCGGCTTTTCCTCTCTCGCGCGCAGCAGTTGCCGTCCGCGGGTCAGGGCCGGATGCGACAAGCGGATGCGGGAAAGCGATGCGATCTGTCGAAAGAGCGGGTTGGCTCGGCCAAAATTCTCGGTTGCAGTGGTCGCATCGGTGCCCAGCAAGCGATTGTCGTTATATTGGGGTACTTGGCTGGCGAACATGTCTTCGCGCGAGTCCTGATCCCCGCCGTCACCGATAAAGCCTTGTTCGTCCCCTGAGTAGATGGTGGGCACTCCTCGCAGGCTGAGCAGCATGGCGTTGGCGAGCATGACCCGGCGCATCACCTCTCCGTCACTCGCTTGGGGAAAGTTGCGACGAACCTCCGTCGCGAAGCGGCCGTCGTCGTGGTTGCCGGTAAAGGTTGGCAGTTGAACCGCGGTGGCGAAGCCGTCCTCGTACAGCGAGTCACCGTCGAGCAGCGTCTCGAACTGATCGGTGCCCTTTGTGCCCGCCACCGTCTGCACGACCGCCTCGCGGAAGGCGAAATCAAGCACCGCGGGGAAGCGATCGACGCGCGTGAACCGCGCCAGCCCGCCTGCCTCCACCGCATGAAGCGCGACTTCGCCGAAGATGTGGAAGTTCGGAATGCCGCGGTCACGCGCGCGTTGCCGGATTGCCGGGACGAACGACTGCCAGAACTCCGCATTCACGTGGCGCGCGGTATCGATGCGAAATCCGTCCACGCCGAAACGGTCGATCCATCCCCCGAATATGTCGATCATCCCCGCCACGACGCGCGGGTGTTCGGTCATCAGATCATCCAGCCCGAAAAAGTCGCCCATGGTCGAGCTCTCGTTCCGGAACGTCGTGTTGCCGCGATTGTGGTACAGCGTGACGTCGTTCAGCCAGGCGGGCACCTTGATCGTCTTTTCCGTCTCCGGAACAAACGGCGTATAGGCATAGTCCGGTCGGATCAGCTGCGCGAAGTTCTCCGTTGTCTGCACCCCGTCACCTGCAAAGCCGGGATTGATCGCCGTGCCGGTCGGCCCGCCGCGCCGCTGATACGGATAGTCCGCGACCGAGCGGTAGCTGCACTCGCGCCCGTTCTGGCACTCGCGATACTGGATTACGTCGGCCGTGTGGTTGACCACGATGTCCATATAGACCTTCATGCCGCGGGCATGGGCCGCATCGACTAGGTCCTTAAAGTCGGCATCGCTGCCGAGATGCGGGTCGACATGGGTAAAGTCGGTGATCCAATAACCGTGATAACCCGCGGACTGATGTCCTGACGGACCCTGCACCGCCTTGTTCTTGAAGATCGGTGCAAGCCAGATTGCGGTGGCGCCGAGCGACTGGATATAATCCAGCCGGTTGCGCAGCCCCTTCAGATCGCCGCCATGGAAGAAGCCCTTCGAGGTCGGGTCGAACCCGGTCACCTCGCGCCCGCCGGTCAGCCCGCCGCGATCGTTGCTGGGGTCGCCATTCTCGAACCGATCCGGAAGAAGGAAGTAGATCACCTCATCCTGCGGCAATCGCTCCCGGAAGCTGGCGGGAGTGGACGTGGCCGGCTCGGCGGCGGCGGCGGGGTGGGCCAGCGCGGCGGCGCAGGCGAGAAGGGCGGCGCGGATCATTGCAGTTCCTCGGTAGCGGCTCGGAGAAATTGTTCATGGGTGGGCATGCGCCCGACTACGGCGGCGACATGCTGGCGCTGCGCGTTCAGAAAACTCGCCAGATCACCAGCGGACGGCGCATCGGCCAGAGGGTGATAGGCGTTGGGGTGTACACCTTGGCCCAGCAAAACTTGCAGCCAGCCCACCTCTGTAAACAGCTCGTCGCCCTCGCGAACGATGCGGCCGCTGGCGCGGAACAGGTCGAGCTTGGTGGCGAGCTGGTCCGGCAGGGGCGTTGCGCGACACGCCTGCCAAAAAGGTTCGGCGCGCGTGTTCGCTCGATAATGCAGCACCAGAAAATCACGAATGGCGGTCCATTCGCGCTCCGTTTCCCGATTGAACGCGTCGCGGTCGGCATTGGCGATGTGTTCGCCCGGCCAGAACTGGAGAAGGCGGGCGATGCCGGACTGAACCAAGTGCAGGCTGGTCGATTCCAGCGGCTCCATGAAACCGCTCGCAAGCCCCAGGGCGACGCAATTGCCTGCCCAAGCATGGGTGCGGCGCCCCGTGGTGAAGCGGATCAGCCGCGGCTCGGCGCGCGCCGGCGCGTCCAGTCCACCCATCAGCTCGGCCGCGGCGGCAGCCTCGTCCATGAAGGCGCTGCAGAATACCAGCCCGTTTCCTGTGCGGTGGCGCAACGGGATGCGCCACTGCCACCCGGCTGTCCTGGCGGTCGCGCGCGTGAAGGGTGGGATTGGCTGAGTGGCCTCGCTGGGCACGGCGAGCGCCCGGTCGCAGGGCAGCCAGCGCGACCAGTCGTCGAATGGCACGCCCATCGCGCCCCCGACCAGCAGGCTGCGGAAACCGCTACAGTCGATGAACAGATCGCCCGCGACCCGGCGGCCGTCGACCAGGATCAATGCAGTGGCGTCGCCACTGAGCGGGTCGCGCGCGACATCGGCCACCTCCCCCTCCACACGCGCGACACCGCGCTCTTCGGCGTGTTGGCGAAGGAGGTCGGCATAAAGGCCGGCGTCGAACTGGTACGCCCAGGTCAATCCGGTGGGCAGGTCCGGCCGACCCAGATCGGGGGCAAAACGCCCCGCCGTCGCTGCCGCCGCCGCAACGCTGTAGTCCGACAGCGCGCCCGATTGCCCACGCAGCCAGTAATGATGGAACGGCACGAGGCCCAACCCGCGCCCGATCGTGCCAAAGGCATGGATGTAGCGGCTGTCGCGCCCGGTCCAGCCGACGAACTCGATGCCGAGCTTGATGGTGCCCTGCGTGGCAGCGAGGAACCTGCCTTGCTCGATACCCAGGCTGGCGTTGAACAGGCGGATCTGGGGGATCGTCGCTTCGCCGACGCCGACGGTTCCGATCGTGGCGGACTCGACCAGCGTCACCCGATGGTTCGCGGGCAGGAACCGCGAGAGGGCGGCCGCCGCCATCCAGCCGGCGGTGCCTCCTCCCAAAATAACGATCTGCCGCACTGCCGGCCCTCTGGGATAAAGACGGCGCCGGCCGCACAAGCGACCGGCGCCAAGGGGGAGGTCAGAACTTGTAGTTGAAGCCTGCCAGGAAGCGGCGGCCATAGGACTGATAGTCGATGACCTGATCGCGCGCGGTGCCGTTGATGGTCACAAAGGGTTCGTCCGTCAGGTTCTGGCCCTGCAGGTAGACCGAGAGGCCCTTGAAGGTCCCGCTGCGGAAATCATAGCCGACCTGACCGTCCACGATCATCTCGTCGACCGCACGCCGACGGGTGCGCGCCGCGCCGAAGCCCGACAGCTCGCCGATGAAGGTCGACCGGTAGCGGACCGAACCGCGGACGTTCAGACCCCATTTCTCAAAGAACGCCGTGCCGTTCGCCACCCAGCGCGAGTAGCCGGGGATGTCCTCCGCAGCGCCACCCGGCGTCGGCACGATCTCCGTCTTGGTGTATGACGCGCCACCGGTAACACCGAAGCCGTCGAGCGCCGAGGCGATCTGCTCGAGGGGCAGCGTGCCCGCAAGCTCGACACCGTAGATCGAACCACCCTCCCCGTTGATCGGCTGGGTGTTCCGGCCAAGCGTCGGCGTGCCCGCCGGCGCCCCGGTCGGCAGCGGATAGCCGGAGAAGTCGAACGGCACTTCGAGATTGTACACGAAGCTCTTCAGGTCCTTGTAGAACCCCTGCACCGCCAGGTAGCCGCGGTTGCCGAAATACTTCTCGATCGTGGCGTCGAACGAGTTGGAACGGATCGGGCGCAGGTACGGATTGCCTCCGCCGCCGGTGATGATCCCCTCGTTGGGGTTGTAACCGTAGCCGTTTGCAACGCGCATGTCGTCCATGCGTGGACGCTGCATCTGGCGTCCGGCCGCGACGCGGAACACCCAATCGCTGGCGAGGCGTAGCGACAGGTTCATCGACGGGAGCACGTCCGTATACGTAGCGCCGCGGATGATCTGGCTGAAGTCGGCGCCGTTGAACACCAGTCCCGACGACTTCTGCTCGGTAAAGACCGCCTGCACGCCGATATTGCCCGTCAACTCGGCCGTGCCGATCTCCTGACGAATATTGCCCTGCAGGTACGTCGTCATGATGTCCTCATCCACCCGGAAGGCGGACGAGATGACGTCGTTGGAAAGGTTCTGGACCTGCGAGTAGACGCCCCCATCCAACAGTTCGCGCGGATCGTAGCTCAGGACCGGGCCGAGGCCGAGATATTCGAGGTTTGTCGGCTTCTGCGCATATTCGGCGGGCAGCGGCTGACTCGTTGCGCCGTTCTGCAGAACCAGGAAGTACTGGGTCGGCGTCAGCGTTTTGTAGTGGTCGGTGTAGTTCATGCCGAAACGCACGGACGATAGCGGGAAGCCTTCGATCTCCTTCTCTACCTCGACGCGGTACTGGCGGATATCGTCCACAACCGAACGATCATTGTAATATCCAGCCTGGCGCGTTTCACCGCCCCAGCCCAGCGGATCAGTCAGCTGAATTAGATTGGGATCCGAATAGTCGAGCTCGTGCGTGAAGGTCGTACCGGTGGAGCCGCTCTGGAACCCGATCGTGTCGGTCGCCCCGACATTCGGACCGAAGCCGGTGCCGCTATAGGTTTCAAGCACGATCTCCGAACGGTCGGTGCGCGACAGCGACACGTCGATCTGCGCGTTCCAGCCGTCTTCCCCTTCATATTTGGCGTTGTAGCCGAACGAGTAGAGCTTTGCCTTGCGGTCGAACGCATCGTTGCGGACCACGCCTTCGACGTTGTTGAACGTGCCCGATGTGACCAATCCGTTCTCGATCTGAGCGTTGGTCAGCGGCGACTTGGGTACCGCCACGCCGCCCACGTCGACCGTACCGGCGTAGCTCAGCGGCAACTCGACGCCGCGCGAGATCTGCTCGTCCGAGAAGTCGGAGAAGAAGCCGTCCACGGTCATGGTGACGGAGTCGACCGGCTTCCACTCAACGGTGCCCTGAAGACCCAAGCGCTTCAGCTGGGTGGACGTCACGTAGGACTTGGAACCGCCGATCACCGGCGTGTCGGGCGCAGCGGCGTTGGCCGTGTCGAAGCCCCAGGCGTTGTACTGCTGGATCTGATACGGCTCGTTCAGATACGCTGCAGACAGGGCAACGCCCAACGTATCGTTGAAGAACTGGTCCACATAGGTGCCGCTGACGCGATAGCCCTTGTCGTCCGACCCGGCGTTCAGCCGGCCGATGTCGGTATAGGTACCGCGCGCGCCGACCGCGAAGACGCGGCGACCATATTCGATCGGCCGGATGGTGCGCAGGTCGACGGTGCCCGACAGGCCCTGGCCAACCAGCGAAGCATCGGCAGTCTTGTACACCAGGACCTGGTTGACGACTTCGGACGGATACTGGTCGTATTCGACGGCGCGGTTGTCACCCGTGGAGGTCTGCTCGCGACCGTTCAGGAGCGTGGTGGAGAAATCGGGGGCGAACCCGCGGATCGAGATCTGGTTCGAGCGGCCGCTGATGCGCTGCGAGGTGACACCTGGCAGACGCGCGATGGACTCGGCGATGGACGCGTCGGGCAGTTTGCCGATGTCTTCGGCCGACACCGACTCGATCACCTGCTCGCGCGATTTCTTCTCGACGACGGCGTTCTGAAGCGATGCGCGAAAGCCGGTAACGACCACGTCGGTGGCGCCGGAATCCTGCGCGGCCGCGGCCTGAGCACTCTGCGTCGCCGCATCGCCCGCGACAGCGACATTGGCGTCGCGCTGATCTTCGGCGCTGACTGCTTCGTTCGGATTCGCCGCAGTGCTGGAACTGTTCGCCGGGTCGGGCAGATTGGTCGAAGCCTGGCCGGTCTGCGCGGCGGCCGGAGCAGCCCACAACGCTGCACCCAACACTAGTGCGATGGTCGATACGCCGACCCCGGCACGGCTCGACCGGCCATGACCGAGCATCAGGGACATATTGTTCGTAAGCACCTTAGATCCTTCCCCCCAAACCCCCCGGCTTTCCGGAGCGGCAACATTGCGCAATCGATTACAGCAAACGATTGAACGGACAAGCGTCTCGAAACAAACTTGTTAACTGTTGCCTTGCGGCAACAAGCGCGCCGGTTAGCCGGCGCGCTTCTCACTTAGCGGTTGATGACGAACCGCGCCGCGCCCGGCTGATCCGGAATCGTGAAGCGGATCGTCTCCGCAACCGCATCCGCCGTGCTCGCAACCGCGCGGCTGCCGCGTGCGACCTGCGCCGGCCCCTGCCAGCCATGGACCGTGACCGCCAATTTACGCCACCAAGCGCGATAGCTGCCCTGCCGCTTGTTGAAGCTGACTTCCAGCCCGGTCGGCGTCACCTGGCAGCGCACCGTTTGGCGCAGGTACCCGCCACGCGTGAACGCCATCGAATGCCCATCATCGGCGTAAAGCTCGCCCGTGCAGTTCTCGCCCGGGTAGATGTCGAGCTGCAACGGACCTTCCGGCGTTTCGGCCGTGCTCTGCACCACGGCCTGCCGTGGCAGGATGGTGCCGGCGCGCACGAACACGGGCAGGTAGTCGAGGCGCGGCTTCTCGCGCACCGTGTCGCCCCGCGTCGTCTGCACACCGGTCGCCTGCGTCGCGGACTGGATCTGGCCGCTCTCGGCCGCCTGCGCCGTGCCTGCCCGCTTTCCCGTCCAGTAGTCGAACCAACCACCAGCCGGCAGGCAGACGTCATATTCCTGGGGCGACTCCATACGAGGCGGCGGCGCCACCAGCAGGGATTTGCCAAGCGTGAACGCCGAAGACTGGTCGCACGACATCGTGAGCGCGCCGGGATAGTCGTAAAAGACCGGACGCATGATCGGATCGCCGGTGCGCGAGTTCTGCTCGGCCAGGCCGTACAGATATGGCATCAGCTTGTACCGTTCCTCGACGTAGCGACGCCGGATCGCGAGGTGCTCCGGCCCATCCACCCATGGTTCGACCCGCGGCGTATCCTTGGCCGAATGGTCGCGGAACACGGGGTAGAACGCGCCGATCTCGAACCAGCGGGTCAACAGGTCCGGGCTCGGACCACCCGCAAAGCCGGACACGTCGGCACCCGAATAGGAAAAGCCGGACAAGCCCAAATTGATGATCTGGTGGATCGACAGCTTCAGATGTTCCCAGGTGGCCGAATTGTCCCCCGTCCAGGTGGCGGAATACCGCTGCCCGCCCGCATAGGAAGCGCGCGTCATCACGTAAGCGCGCTCGTCCGGGTTGAGGCGACGCAGACCGTCGTACGTGGCGCGGGTGTTCTGCATTCCATACACGTTGTGCATCTCGCGATGGCTTGCGACACGCGGCGCGAAATCGTCGCTGGCGATGCGATGAACATTATCCAGCGGCATGGTCTTGGTCGGCGTGTTGAAGATCGCCGGCTCGTTCATGTCGTTCCACGCGCCGGCCACTCCGTCGGCGATCTGCTGGCGGAACAATCCACCCCACCAGTCACGCGTCTCCGCCATGGTGAAATCGGGGAACACGGACGGCCCTGGCCAGACCGGCGCAACGTACACGGACCCGTCCGCCTCCTTGACGAAGTGATCGCCCGCGGCACCCGTGTCGTAGGGCTTGTAATCCTCGCCGGGCGCACGGGCGACGTGAAGGTCGGTAATCGTGATCACCTTGAACCCGTCATCCGCCATGTCGGAAACGAGCCCCTTCAGGTCCGGGAAGGTCTGCTTGTTCACCGTGAAAGGCCGGTTGCGGTCCTGGAAGTCGATGTCCAGCCAGAGGACGTCCGTCGGCACCTTCTCGGCGCGCAGCCGCGCTGCCACCTGACGCAGTTCATCCGCGCTCATGTAGCTGTAGCGCGACTGCTGATAGCCAAGCGCCCAACGCGACGTCAGCGGCGCCTTCCCCGTCAGGTCGGTGTAGCGGCGAACCACCTCCGCCATCGAGGGGCCGTTGATAACATAATAGTCGATCGGCCCATCCGGACCGCCGAAGGCGATTACGTCATCCTCCTTGTGACCGAAGTCGAACCAGGTGCGCCACGTGTTGTCGAGCAGGATGCCGTAGCTGCCGCCCTCCCCACCCGTGCCGATGAAAAACGGGATGGACTTGTAGATCGGATCGTCGCTGGGCGAGAAGCCGAACGCGTCCGTGTTCCAGTTCACGAAGCTCTTGCCCCGGCGGTCCAGTCCCCCGGTCTTGTCACCAAGGCCGAAGATATGCTCCGACTGCGGCAGCGCCTTGCGCAGCGTGAAGTCGGAACCGACAGTGCGGATCGGATCGGGCGCATCGGCGGTGATGACCTTGCCAGCCAGATCGGTGATAACCAGCCGGCCGTCCTCGAAGCGAACTCGCATGGTCCGGGTAGAGAAGCCGGTCGCGTTCGCCGTTACTGAAGCATGCCTCGCTCGCATCTCGGGCGAGACGGCCCAGCTCGCATCTTCCGGCATTTCGGTGCCGCGCGCGATGGTGACGCGCAGGATATCGTCGGTAAGCGCGGTCACCCGCACGACGTTCTCGCCTTGGCGCATCTCCATTCCGCCCGCGCGCGCGGTCACGCCCTGCGTTTGTGCCGCCGCGGGCGCGGCCATGGTGGGCAATGCCAGCGCGAGCGCGCCTGCCGCGCTCAGCAACCAGGTGCGACGATGTACCATTCAGTTTCCTCCTGCCACCGCGACCTGATCCAGCCCGGCGCTCTTATGCAATCGATTACCCTGTATCGTCGGCGGCGGGATCCGGTCAACAATCAGCGTCGCCGATGCTGGCTGCGCTCAGGCCGACTGGCGGCGGACCAAGGCCAACGGAATCCGCGCAGACGCGGTATTCTCGCCCGAGATGCGACGGAACAGCAGGTCCAGAATCGTGTCAGCAGCCACCGTCAGGTCCTGACGGATGGTGGTCAGCGCCGGCATGGCATGAGCGGCAAGGCTGACGTCGTCATAGCCCACCACTGCAACCTCCTCAGGGACGCGCTGACCCTTGTCCGTCAAAGCCCGGATAACGCCAAGCGCGATCACGTCGGAAGCGGCCACCACCGCGTCGACTTCCGGCTCGGCCGCAAACGCCTGGTGCAGCGCTGCCGAACGCGGGTCGAAGGCCAGGGGCACGGGAATATGTGGACCCGGCGCGATGCCCCGCTTTGCATGCGCCTGAAGATACCCGGCGTAGCGCGCCTCCAGCTCAGGGATGTCCGTCATCCCGGCAAAGGCGATGCGGCGCTTGCCTAAATTCAGCAGGTGCTCTGTCGCGAGTTGCCCACCCAATCTGTTGTCGGTACCGACGCAGCAATAATCCGCCTCCGTCCCGTTCGCCTCTCCCCACACGACCAGCGGCATATAGCTGCGGCCAACATGGTGAAGGACCGGCTCTTGGTCGGACTGGCATAGAACGATGATCCCATCCACGCGCCCGCTGCGCGACAGGTTCGCCAGCCAGTTCGGGTCATGAGGCGTCACCGCGGATAGCAGCATGGCGTGTTCGCGACGGGCAAGCCCGTCCATGAGGTTGCCGATCAGTGCAGTGTAAAAGGGATCGGACACCCGCTGCGCGCTCTCGTGTCCAAGCGGAATGACGACCCCGACCGACTGGGTGCGACCAAGGCGAAGGTTGCGCGCCGTCTGGTTGATCTGAAACCCGTGATCCTCTGCGATCTGAAGGACCTTCCGCCGCGTGAGGGCGCTGACACTCGCCCGGCCGGAGAGCGCACGCGACACGGTCGCCGGGGTCACGCCCGCAATCGCCGCTATGTCGGCGAGGGTTTTTACTTGGGTCGTGCTCATTTCCTTCCAGACATAGGCGACGTCGCGCCGATGACTCAAGCCAGGGCTTGGGGTCGAGAGTACTGTTCGGCTGCAATCGACCTGATCTGACGGGTTGCCGCGCCAATCAGCATTGGCCCAGACGCGAAACACTTTTAACCGGGGTCGCTGACGGAGAGTGACCATGCAGAAAAAGATCTGGGCCGGACTGCTGATGTTGGCCGGCACCACAGCCGCCGCCCCGCAGATAGAAGCGAATACGACCTGTTCCGCGGCGCCGTTCGGCAAAACCCGCTTGTACCTGCGCGGCAGCATGAGCGGCTGGGCTGCTGCCGAGGAAGACGCGTTTCGTTGGGACTGCGACGCCTATGTGATTACGACCGAACTTCAGGGCGTCCAGGACTTCAAGATCGCCGACGCAGATTGGTCGGACAAGACGACGTTCGCCGCCCCCGACGGTGCCGAGGCGGCTGGCGGGGTCGTTCCTGTCGCACGGGTCGGCGAGGGCGGCGGTCAGAACCTGCGCTATCGGTTCGACGGCTGGCACACGGTGCGGCTCGCCTTTGCAGCAGGGCGCCCGAGATTGACGGTGCAACGCGCCGCGCCCCCTGCGCCCACCGTCTTCGATCCAGTTGCGCTCAGCTTGCATCACGACACCCGCGCATTGGCGGACAAGGCGCCGTTCGGCGCGGCGAAAGCCGGCAGCGAGATCACGTTCGGACTGGATGCACTGACCGGCGTGGAGCGCGCGACGCTGGTGATCGAAAGGCGCCGGCTGCAAGGCAATCAGGAGGTCATCGACTACAGGGAGAGCGCCCGCATCCCCCTGAAACGTGTGCGAACGGGCGCCCGGGAGCGCTGGACGGCGTCACACCCTTTCACCCATCCCGGCATATATGGATATTGGTTCGAGGTAGTGATCGGCGGCCGCACCTATGTGTACGGAAACAACGCCGCGCCAGTTTACTGGACCCGCGAGCGCGGCGCCAACGGCGTTGGTACCGTGTCGACCATGCCGCGCGACCGCACCGCCATCCACCGCTTCCGCCAGACCGTGTACGCGCCGGACTTCCGGGTGCCGGATTGGGCTCAGGATGCCATCTATTACTACATCTTTCCGGAGCGCTTCCGGAACGGCGATCCGACGAACGATCAGCTGGCCGGGTTCGGCGCACGCGCCGACGCGGAGCATCACGCGACTTGGACGGAAAAGCCATACCGGCCGGGGTCCGGAGACGGGTCGGACCGGCGCTATTCAAATGATTTCTTTGGCGGCGACCTGAAGGGCATCACCGACAAGCTCGACTATATCGCGAGCCTCGGCGCGAACACGATCTACATGACGCCGATCTTCGCCGCCGCCAGCAATCACAAATACGACACTGGCGACTATACCCGGATCGATCCGGCTTTCGGGACCAACAAGGACTTCCGGCGGCTGACCGCTGCGGCGGCGCGGCGCGGGATTCGCGTGGTCGTGGACGCATCGTTCAACCATACGGGCCGCAACAGCATCTATTTCGACCGCTACGCGGTTTACCCCGGCATCGGCGCGCTGGAGGGCGGCGAGGTGCGGCGCGATAGCCCCCATGCTGACTGGTATCGGCTCGACCCCAGCCAGGCCGATCCCGACGATCGCTATGCCGGCTGGACGGGTGCCAAGGACCTTCCGGAATTGGACGAGATGTCGCCCTCCTTCCGCCGCTTCGTCTTCGGCGCACCCGACTCGGTGACGCGCCAGTGGGTGAAGCGGGGCGCCAGCGGTTGGCGCATGGACGTCGCGCCATGGGTTCCCGACGCATTCTGGCGCGAGTGGCGAACGGCGGTGAAAGCCACCAACCCGGACGCGCTCACGATTGCCGAGACCTGGTTCGACTCCTCGAAATATTTCTTGGGCGACACCTTCGACGGCACGATGAACTACATCTTTCGCAACACCGCGATCGACATTGCGTCTGGTGGGAATGCGGCGGCGAATTACCGGAACATCGAACTGACGCGGGAACTGTATCCGCCGCAATCGATGCGCGCTTCGATGAACCTGCTGTCCACCCACGACACCGCCCGCACCTTGTGGTTGCTCGGCGATCGCGGCGATGATGCCGCGCGTAGCGCCGAAGCGAAGCGGCGATACCGCCTCGCCTTGTTCATGCAGATGACGTGGCCTGGCGCGCCGACCATCTTCTATGGCGACGAGGTCGGCCTGACCGGGGGTGAGGATCCGGACAATCGTCGGACCTATCCCTGGGCCGACCGGGGCGGGCACCCGGACGAAACCATGCTGGCCGAGGTCCGTCGCCTAACTCGATTGCGCAAGGCGACCCCACTTCTGTCCCGCGGTACGCTTGGTGAACCCTTGTACGCCGACGACAACGTGGTCGTAGTGCCTCGGGAACTGGATGGAGCCTATGCCCTGGTTGCCATCAACAATGCGCCCCAGGCGCGCACGGTCAACCTGCGCCTTCCCCGCAATTTTGCCGGCGCTCAGGTGGTTGACGCGATCACCGGGGCAGCCGTTCCGAGCCACAATGGTCAGGTCCGACTGACCATCGACGCCCTTTACGGAACCGTCGCGTTGGCGAGGTGACGGAAACTGCCGCGACCAGTGAGCGCGCGGGAGACGTGCAGGTGCAAGCGCGGAGGCACCAGCTTCCGCTTCGGCCCTGCTTCGTTTCTGGCGCGTAGCGGCCTGCGCGGCACGCCGATGGGCACCCGTGCGATCGCGGAGCATTTGAATGCGCTGGGGTACAGGAACCACGGTCGTCCGTTCTTCCATAGTAGCGTGGACGGCATCCTCACCCGCCCGCATCACGGCGGTCACTATCTTAATCCAACGGCGGACAGCAAAGGTCAAAAGCCTTCAATCGAGGAGAGCATCGTCGTCTCCCGCCCGCAGATCGTGTCACCTAAGCCGTAGACTCATAAGCCCACAGCCCCAGCCGCACTGGGCTGCCGCTGCCGCCGAACCTACAGCTGAACCTGCTGCGGGAGGCGCGGTCGGCGAAGGCTGCTGATGGCGAAAAGTGACGGTATCTGCCAAGCGTTTCCTTATCCTACGCCATCTATCTTCCGGCTGCGCCTCTTCCGACCAGTGCCCAGCACCATGTCAAATCCGCTTCTTGGTTATTCAACCATGATCATCGTTCATGCTGCCGGAACGAATGGCGGCTTTGGGGCTTAACTGCCTGGCAGGTGAATGACCGCGACTAGGGCGCAAAGCTGCCGTTGCGCCTCAGCCGAACAAACGCCCGGGCAGGCAGGATCGCTGCCGGAAAGCGGCCATTCCCCTTCCCTCCAAACAGTTTGCAGAAGCGCTTTAAACCAGAACTCAGGAGAGCCGGCTTGCGCCGGTGAGCGACCGCCGTGGAGTGGAACCGAAAGAAGGGGAGCTGGCGGCTCTGGTAGGCTCTACCTGTCGGCGGCGATGGAGGCGTGGTATGGAAGACATCAGATCAAACAGGTGCTGCATGTCGGACCCATCCCCTTTCCTTCCACCCGAGCAAAATCCCGCCCGAGTCAGCGATGGATCATGGTGGAGGCGGCCTGGCACGCTGGACGGTACCCTCGCCTCAAGCCTGAATCCCGGGATGTTCACGCGCAGCGAGTCTGCTCGCCCTCCCGCCCCTTGGCATCCTCGGGCCTTGAGCGTGTGGTGGCTCGCTGCCTTTCTAGCTATAGTCGCAAGCGCGTTTGGATACTTGCTTCTGCAGTAGATTTATTGCCCCCTGCCCCAATCTCGGACCTCCCTAGCCCCGCCTCTGTTAAGCTCAACTCCGTCCAAGCCGGCTTGGCCTTCCGTGGCCAAGCGGCGGCGCTCGATGTCCCGGCGACCAGTGCCTAACGCCCTCTGAACATCGTTGCCGACGTGCTGCCCGCTCGGCCGCGTCGGCTCGGATGAGATCGCCGGCACTCTTGCGTCTACCGCTGACGTTAGAGGCATTCGAAGGCCGGCGTCGTCGATTTCAGGTACTTGTCCGTGTACTTCGGACCGGATGTGCTCGCCGACGTGCTCTACAAAGCGTTGCACGAGAAGATCGCGTTCACCGGACGTCTCTACATCAGTGCTGCTCCAGTCAGCTGCGCTGGCTGGGTCAAACCGTTTGTACACGAGTGGTGTCGAGGCAATTTCTTGACGAGCGAACTGCAAGAACTTGTCGCTCGCGTTCATCACGCCGCTCACGCTTTGCGACGAACTTGTCGACCAGCGTTGTTCAATCCGGCGAGCGTCTTCAAAGTAGCGGCGAGCCTCGGCGCTTTCAGTTTGAGCGCGGGTAGCGGAGGAGGAGATGCCGGAGGCTCGGCTTGCCACATCGGAGCGAGAAGTGGTTTCCGCCGAACGCTCGAAGCTGTCTCGACTATGGGTCCATCCCCGGTCGGAGGACCAAGACGTCAGCGCTTCTGCGATCCTACTCGAGTCCTTGCTGACGGCTGCAACATCTGTCGCGTTCCAGCGCTTTGAAGCTCCGCCAGTGACGCCGACGGAAGCTCCAAGGCGGCCTATCCCAACTGACCCGCCGACTCCCCCGTCAACGCCTATTGTCCCTGTCAGGAATTTTTCCGTGGCGATGGTATCGGCGACTTCGGCACGGAGCCCGAACCTGTTCTGCAGCATCTCCGATGCTCGGCTCACTTCGTTGAAGCCTTCCGAGATAACCGCACGATCATCATTACCGTAGCTCTCGGAAACGGAGCGGTCTGTGCTCATGGCATGGCGGAACTCCTGGAACCGAGTTACCGCGCTGCTGGTGCTCTGGACCGCTTGGTTGGACAATGTCTCACCACGGCTTCGCGTCTCCGATGCGACCTTGGCGGCCTCGGCCGCGACGGACTGGGTGACCTGCGGCATGAAGGGCAGCTTGGAGACGGGCACGTCGAGCAACTGATTGCCCGCGAAGCTCGTCGCGAGCGTGCCGGTATCATTGAACGCACGCGTCTGGGCAGCACCATAGGTGAAGCTAGGCGCCTGGTTCCACTGGTCGTGCTGGCGGGTCTGCACGGTCTGATTGTCGAAGCTGGAGTTGCCGAGCGCTATATTGCCGGTCGAAGCCTCCCGAGCGGCTTCTTCAGCGGCGTTCTGCGACGGGTTCAAGTAGCTCGTCGCCTGGCTCGAGATCGCCATCGCGCCGCGAGCGATGCCGCCTGCAAGGAACGGGATCGAGGCGACGAGATAGCCGGCGAGCAGGCCGATGTCGTCGTTGGCCTCGCTCATGCCGGTGAAGCTGGCGAGTGTCAGCCCGCTGCCGCTGCTGGCACCCGCCACCTCGGCGGCCCCTTTGAACATCATCACCATGTGAAGGATGACGTAGAGCGGTCCCCAGGCGGCGAGGTAGAAGAAGCCGGTCACGTAGCCCTTGAGGGCGTACGGCCCGCTGCGCGGCATTAGGAACAGCGGGAAGAGCACCGGGAACAGCGCGTAGAACACCACCGTCAGGACGATGTTGAGGACGGGCACCCACTTCATCGCGGCGTGCGCAATCGAGCCGTAGGTCCGCTCCGTCTGGATATCAGCGCGGGTTTGGGCATAGACGTCGACGCTGCCCGTGCCGCTGCTGCCCGCCGCGCTGTGCATCGCCTGCTGCATGGCATTGATCGTGAGCGACTGCCGCAGGATGGTGCTGGCGGACGCGGAGACGCCGGTCAGATACTGGTAGGCGACCGGCAGGTCGGCGAAGAGCTTGGCGCGGGCGAGATCGGCGGTCTGCTTGGGGTAGAGCTGCCGCCCGAATGCGCGGCCGAGATCATCGACCATGCCGTTCCACTGGCCACTGAGCGTCGTGTACGCCTCGCGGCAGGTCTGGATTGAGGATGTGACTGCGCCCGAGCCGTCGCGGGTCAGGAAACGCTGTGCACGCGCCTGGCTGCCGGGCGCGATCGCATTCCAGAGATCGGGTGCCTTTGCGAGCGTCTCCATTGAGTACCGACCGAGCAGCACGTCATAGAAGACGCATTGCTTGAAGTGCTCGTCGAGGTTGGCCGCGAACTCGGGATCGTTGATCCTGAGGCTGCGCGTCGCCTCGAACAGCCGCGAGCCGTAGATCATGCCGTTGCGGCTGTAGTCGAGATCGCCCGGCAAGCCGAAGACCAGCTCGGAGGAGCGGACGAGATAATCGCCGACCTGACTGGTGAAGCTCGCCATCATCGCCAGTCCGAGCGGGACGTTGGCGACCTGCGCGGGCGCGAGGCTCGGGTTGATGCGGTCGGTGACGTGCACATCAAGGCGCGGCACCATCAGCACCATGTACATAAGCGTCGCCTGCAGGAACCAGTGCAGCCACGCCTTCCAGTCCAGGTTGAAGGCGACGATCAGAACCGAATAGGCCAGCCCCATGACCATCACGACCTGGAGCAGGCTCTTGTAGCCCCCTGCCCCGGTCCAGGCCGCGACCGCGTTGAGGACGGCGACGATGTACTCGCCGCCGCCGATCGTGAAGAGCTCGACCGTGCCCATCTCGTCCTGATCCCGAAGCTTAGTTGAGGCCGCGCGCGGCGACGCCGCGCGACCAGTCGAGCGAGGCCGCCATGCCCGGAGACATCGAGTTGGCCAGCACGTTCTCGAGGAATTGCGTCTTCTGGATGATCGCCATGATCGCGGTTACCCGCGCCTGCGTCGTCTGCTGGCGATCAGCGAGCGTGGTCCGTGCCGTGTTGATCTGCGCGGTCCAGGCCGCGAGCTTTGCCTCGTCGGCCGCGATGAAGGTGGCCTTCGACTTGCCGACCTCGCTCACCAACTGGTCGAGGATCGCATAGAGCAAGTCGATCGACGCAATCTCGGCCAGGGTCGAACGATCGTCGGTCGAGAGCCCGCGGGCATAGGCCGCCTGCACGGTCAGGATTTTGTAGAGCGGGATCGACGAGATCTGGAGCAGCTCCTTCTGCTCCGGAGTGATCGCGGTGTCGCTCCTGATCGCCTCGACCATCCCGTCGATGAGCGCAGTGACGCGCGGGCGGAGCGCCTTGGCGGTGGGCACCGACAAGGGCGCGAGGGTCGGGTTGAGGCACTGATCCTCGGTGTCGCAATGATAGACCTGGACCTCGCCTGCGCTGGTGCCGTCGAGGAGAGCCGTCACGAGCGTCGACGTCGTGTCGCCGGTCAACGGCTGAAAGCGGCCCGGATCGCTGTCGATCGGCGGCACGTAGATGATCGTGCCGACCATGGTCATGACATACTCGGCGAGATCGCGATCGAAGCTGCCGCCGCCGTTGAAGAACTTGGAGCCGCGGAGCACGTGCCAGGTGTAGTTGCGCGGCACCGCGCTGTTCACCGCGCCCCACTTGGAGGGATCGGCACCGTTGATGGTCGAGCTCCGCTCGCCCTTGCTGCCGCAGCCGTGCTTGGCGGCCGCATAATCGGAGAAGATGCCGTCGGAGTTGCCGATCGCCTCGCAGATCGCCTTGTCGGCGAGGTCGCCCTTCGGCCACACCGAGCCGACCAGGGCCTGCGCGGCCTCGCAGCTCGAGATGTTGAGGTTGTTCATGAGCTGCGCCTTCTGGGCGAACTCATCCATGACCTTCGAGCATTCGGGGCAGACGGTGTCGATCGCAAGCTTGAAGGCGAAGCCGACCGCGTTGTTCGCGACCGCCTTCAGCATGGCGACGATCTCGCTCGAGTTGATGAAGCTGAAACTGCCCGCGAACAGATCGATGCCGCCGCACCCGGCGCGCGCCGAAGGCAGCTGGAGATTGGCGAGATTGGTCGTCTTTTGGGGAAAGCGCGTCCAGACGTTGCCGAGGCTGTAATAGCCTGCCGACTGCCCCTGAAAGGCGCTCGGGCCGGTCACGTTGGCCGCACCGCCCGCATCGGCCACGAACTTGTCCATCGCGCCGCCCACGTCGGCCGCCGCGGGGGAAGCCGGCAGCACCAGCGGTACCACGGCGCCGGCTAGGCTCAGTGAGTAGGCCAGCGTGCCGACCATGCGGCCGCAACGGCTGAGAGCAGCGCCCGTGGTGTCGAGCGCGAAAAAACGGGCGAGCGCGCGCAGGCGCTCGCCAACGGACGCTGGATCAATAGTCACTGCCGGCCTTTCGCTGGGTGAGGAGGAAGATCCGCTCCATCAGCTCGTCGGCAGCGATGATGCCGTAGCCGATGGGGATGGCGGTCTGGGTGGCGCTATCGAACAGGACCACGGCGGGCGTGACCTTGGCGGTAAGGCCCATGCGTGCCCGCTGGTTCGTCTCGACCGTGTAGCGCGGGAAGGTCTCGGACGGGCCGCCGTCCGTCGAGATCGCGCGGACGGTCAGGTGGTGCGTGTCGGCGACCGCCTTTACGATCGGGGACATGACCCGGCAGGCGCCGCAGCTCTGCGCGAAGAAATAGAACAGCCCGTAGCGTGCCCCAAGCCGACCGAGTGCCTGGTCGCGCTCGACCTTGCGGGCATCGGACCATTGCTGCTTCGCGACCGTCCCGACCGGCCGCTGCAGCGTATAGTCGAGCTCGGGCGTCTGCCAGAGTGCGCGCTGCCAGACGTCTCCGAACAGCGACGCGCGGTCGAGCTGCGCCCGCTGGAAGCGGATATAGGCCGTGACGTTGTCGGGCGTCGGCTCGAGGATCGCGCGCGCCTTGAGCTCGCGCAGCTCGGCGGTGATCGCGTCGAGCTTTTCCGCCGCGGTCTGTGCCGGCGGCACCGGCGCGGCCGCCGTATCGGACTCCTCCACCCTGGGCCGCTCGCAGTAGAACCACGTCCCGAGATGGCGATCCTGGCAGTAGAAGCGGTCGCCAATCTGGACCGGGCGAGCCGGGTCCGGCGGAGTCTGGGCCGGGGCCGATCCGGCGACCACGAGGCTGAGCGCCGTCACCAGCTGGCGGCAGAGGCGAGCGAGGTTCATCGGCCGCCTCCGTTCACCGCATAATAGTCGGCGATCTTCTGCTGCAGGGTGGCGACGGTGCCGAGCTCATCGGGAAGCTTGGCCGCGTCCTGGAACTCGGCATAGACTTCGAAGAAGTCCATGCGGCTGAGGTCGAGCCGGGCGAACTCGTCGATCGTGAAGCCCTGGCAGCTCTCCTTCTTCGGACTGCCCCACGGCTTGTTGATCTGGGCCCTGCCCTGCTCCTGCAGGATGCGGCTGAGCTTGGACTCGAAGCAGCAATAGGTCTTCTTTTTGGTGACGCAGATTCCGAAGACGCTGTCCGAGCAGTAGCTGCCGACATAGTGGCAGAGACCCTGGGCGTCGCGCTGGTGAAGCAGGACCTCCTCGCGATCGCACCCCAGCGTCACCAGGAGCTGCGAATAAGGGATCAGCGGGAAGGCCTTGCCCGCGCAGCAATTGAGGATGCCGAACACCTTGGAGTGGCAGGTATCCCGCTCGCCCTTGAACAGCGTCAGCTTGGCGGGATCGAACTCCTTGCCGGCTTGTGCAGCGGCGTTGAGCGCCACCGCCGCATCCTTGAACTCCCCATTCGGCTGGCGGTCGATCGTCTCGCACTCGCCGTTGATGCAGTAGATGTCGCCGTCACAGACATACTGCTTGGCTGGCGTCGGCCCGTCCGGGACCGTGCAGCTGTAGATCCGCTCGCGGGTCGGACACGGCGTTTCGTCGGTCAGGCACTCCTCACGTTCGAACCGGCAGTCCTTGTTCGCCTCCAGCGCATCGCAGTTCTGCGCCGGTACGGCCTTGTGGCATTCGTAGGTCCGCTGCCACGCCCAGCACGGCTTGGTCACCGAGACGCCATCGATCACTCGGGTCACCGGATCGCTCGAGGTGCAGGTTTCCGCCGTGCTCGCGCAGCCGCTGTCGCCGGCGAGGCTCGCGCAGGCGCCCTCGTCGCGGCGCTCGGCGACGCTGCTCTGGGTCTCGGTACCGCGGAGGGTGGCGCCGGGTACCGGCGCGTCGCAGAGCAGCTCCTCGACCGGCTCGCCGGGCTCGGTGCAATATTGGTAGGGCGGCTTGCTGTAGCCCTGCAGGCAGCGGCCTTCGTGCGAACCGGTGCGCTGGCACGAGGCCTGCTCGAACAGGCTGCAATCATCGACGCGGTTGAAGCCGGCGTTGAAGGCGCTGCACCAGTAACGATAGCCGGTCCTCGCGGTCACAGAAACGACCAGCGGGATCGTGCAGCTCGCCGTCCGCTGCTCCAGCGCGACCCCGTCGTTGCAGGTCGCCTCATAGGTGCCGCTGGCACCGGTCGAGGGCGGCAGCTCGCGGCAGCTGCCCTGGCCGCCGCCGACGCTCATGCCACTCACATAGGTCGCGGGATTGTCGGAGATGGTGCGTCCGCGCGCGATCGTCGCCTCGATGTCCTCGACCGCCACGCGCGGCCGGCGGTCGAGCGAGGAGCGGATGGTGGCATAGCCTTCGTTGCTCGACGCAGCGGAAGCCGCCTGGGCGGCGATCGCGTCGGGATCGTCGAACAGCGCCGATTGCGAGGGCGCGCCGGCAAAGCCCGGCACGCGATCGGCGGTGGGCGCCGTCCTGGCCGCGGCCTGCGCCTTGCCGAGCGCATCGCTGGCGAACGCCTTGCCCTCGGCGCGTGCGGCGTCAGTCTGGCTCTGCCCGACCGCCCCGCCCGTGCCGAGCCCGGCGGCGAACAGGGCGAGCGCGAGCCCCAGGCTGGTGCGGGCCGGGCTCACTGCGCCTCTCCCAGCCGGGCACGATAGACCGCCGCGACGCGAGCACCGGGACCATCGCCGCGGGCAAAGGTGTCGAGCGCGTGCGCGAGCGTGACATTGCCGTCAAGGCGGTCGTGCGGTGGCAGCGTCGTCCGGCAATCGAACCCGTCACACAGGTCGAAGTCGGTGGCAGTCACAACATACGCCGGCACCGCCTCCACGGCGAAGGCACGAAAAAGCCGCGGGTCGATGCCCACCGCCGCCTTGACCTCCCCGGGCGGCAGCACCTTGGCGAGCGCGGTCGTGAAGGTCCTGGCCGAGTTGCCCGGCAAGCCGCGGAACACGACCACGCCCCCTGCCCTGCTGACATCCGCGATCATCGCTTTCAGCGATGTCGAGGGCATCGAGAGGCTGGCGAACGCCACCAGGCGCGGCGCGTCCTCCGGCGCCATCTGCTTGCCCGAAGCGGCGACCATCCCGTCGAAGTCGAAGGTCGCGGCCGGATCACCGCTGGACCTTGTCAACGCATAGCGGGCGGCAGCGGCGCGGGCCGAGACCGCATTGTCCGCGGCTTCCCGGCGGAGCGCCTCGCCGCGCCGGGCGACGACGTTGGTGAGCGCTTCGGCTTCCTGCGGCGACAGCCTGGCGCGGGCGCGCACCTTGGCGATGTCGAGCCCGTCCACGACCTGGGCGCTCGAGGCGGCAGCGAAGCCGACCAGCAAGCCGGTAAAGGCAGCGGTGCCGGCGATGAGGGGGAGACGGCGGCGCATCACAGCACGCAGCAGTTGCGTTTGCGCCAGACGAGATAGCCCATATCTTCTCCGATTGCGGGGTAGACCTGGCCGGCTGACATGAAGGTGGTCGACGCGCCGATCGGTGCGCAGGCGTAGCGCCCGCCGGTCTGTGGATTGGGGTTGGTGGCCTGGAAGCGATATTGCTGCTTCCGCATCACCGGCATAAGGTAGCTGCCGCACAGGCCCTTGCTGCCCATCGTGCCCCAGGCGACGAGTTCGCGGTGGAGCTTGTAGGCGAAGCGGGCGAGCGCGAGCCGCGAGGCCTGCACATGGCCGATCGAGGCGGCAACGTTGCCGTTCAGCGGATACATCGTGCCCTGGCAGCCTGCGCACCAGAACAGAGGATCGGTCGGCAGCTTGGCAGTGGCGGCCACGCAGTCGGCGGCGCAGGCCGCGAGCGCCAGCGGGTTGGCGAACAGCACCGCCTCGGGGTTGATGATCGCGGTGAGCTCGGAATCCTGCCAGAGCGGATCGACCTCGGTGATGTAGAGGATGTCGATCGAACCGGTCTCGAGGCAGAGGAAGTCCGCCACGATGTTCATCCAGTAGATGAGCGGATAGGCGTACCAGTGGACGTGCCAGCCGCTGGTATTCTGCGCCTTGCCGCCGACCGCGCTCGGCCCGGCGATCGTCTTGAAGCCGATGTCGAAGCCGGGATCGAGCTTGAGGCCGCCGAGGTTCACGAAGCACCACGGCTTCATGCTGACGTCGGCGAGCCGCACCGGCTCCCAGAACCCCATGGCAATTCCGACCCGCAGGCCGCAGGCGCAGACCGGCAGCGTCGGATTGTCGGTGTCGGGACGACCGGCGAGCGACGGCCAGATGTTGAGCCCGCCCACCGACATCGGGAACAGGCAGCTCCAGCACACGTCGGTGATCGGATTGACGAAGCGGCCGGTGCACTTGCCGGGCGTGCCCTCCGCCCGCGCCGGGGACGCGAGGGCGAGGCCGGCGATGGCCACGAGCGCGACCAGCGCAGCCAGACCGAAGCGCAGGCGACGCTGCGCGGCCACACGTCGCTCACGCGAGGTGGCAAGCCACTGGCGATTGCTCATCGCACTCACTTGTGATCTCCTTTTGTTTCCCGGAGCACCAACTCACGGACGGCGAGCGTGCGGCCCTGCTGCTCGACCACGGCCGGCACGGCGCGGATGCCGAAGTGGCGGGTGAGCGTACCCTTCTGGTCGAAGTAGAAGCGGCGCTGCTCGGCCTTCATCAAAGCGAACGGCGAGCCCGACACTAGGATCAGCTTGGCGTTGAGCGCCGTCGTGGCACCTATCGCCCAGGCGACCTGGCCCTCATCGTCGCCGTCGAGGAAGACGAGCCGCTGGCGGAGCGGCACCGTGTCGAGTGGGTTCACGCGGGTGCCCGCGGCGACGACGACCCGGCCACGCGTGTCGCGCAGATCCGCGTTGACGGTGATCGTCGGATCGAAGGTCCAGCGCCGCTCTTCGGCGGCATGGCCAATGCCGGCCACCGGTGCCGGCCGGCGGACCTGAGCGGCAGTCCGCTCCGCCAGCTGGCGGTTGGCGCGGTCGATCTCGCCCGAGGCCTGCATTGCAGTCAGCCGCTTCTGGATAACCGAGAGCAGGTCGGCTTCGACAACCGGGAACAGAGCGCCCCGCTGGCCATAGTCGCGGGCGAGCGCCGGCGCGGCCGCGGCGAGGCAGGTTGCGAACAGGACGAGGTGGATGCGCCGGCTCACAGGATCGCCTCCCCGGTGCCGAGGACCTGGCGGCGGCAGACCCAGCCGATCAGGGCATAGCGGCTGTCGAAGCTGTCCTTGTTGGGCGTCGCGACGAAATAGCAGCCGCGCGGGACGGTGCCGGTGGGCCCAAGGTCGAGCGGCTCGCCGCGCAGCGTCCGGGGCTTGGCGAGTGCGACAGCGCGGCCGTTGACCAGGAACAGCCGGCCGCGCCGGGTCACCTCATCGCCGGCAACGCCATAGACAATCTTGCCAAACGGCCGGTGATCGCGCCCGAAGTGCCGCTGGAGGAGCGGGCTTGCGGGCGGATCAAAGAAGACATGCTCGCCGCGGCCGGGCATCCGGTGGCGGTCGACGAGGAACGCCCAGTTGGGCAGGCTCGTGCTCTGGTTGACCAGGAACACATGGCCGTCGCTCCAGCCGGCGAGCGCGGCATAGGCGGTACCGCTCAAGCCCAGCAGGGCGAGCGTCGCCCAGCGGCGCGCCCGCGCCGGCGACCAGAAGCGAGGATCGGCGTCAGCGTGGGTCACGGTCAGGCTCCACGGCCTTGGTGACGCGGGCCCGCACGTCGTCGGTTCGGTCCTCGACCGAGCGGCCGAGCGTCGCCTCGGAAACGAGCACAGTGGTGCCGCCTGCCCCCATGTCGGCGACCGCTTTGTTGATCGCGGTGAGATAGGTCGCGGTTCGGCGGGCCGACTGCTCGGGCGTGCCGCCGTTGCGCGCTTCCGCCGCGACGAAGTCCTCGACCAGCCGCGACAGACTCACCGAGACGATGCGGCGGTGCTGCAGCTCGAGGAGCGAGCGGGTCGCCCAAGCCGTCCAGATCAGGGCCGCGATCAGGACGATCCCGAGCAGCACGCGGGTGACCGGCCAGCCCGCGATAGTGCGCGAGGTGGTGACAGCAAGCTCAACCATGCCGGCCTCCGCGCGCCAACTCACGGCGCAGGCGGGTGGCGAAGCTGGGCAGCCGCGCCATCAGGAACAGGCCGACGACGCCGAGGAACAGTACCAGCACCTGGCCGTCGAAGTGCTTCCGCGCCGCCGGATCGGCGAAGAGGTAGTGCGTCGACAGGTTCTGGAGGTGCGCGAAGAAGCGCAACGGACGCCCGTCCGCGGCGACGATGACGAAGGCGAACACCGCACCCAGCGCCGCCAGCACCGCGCCGGCGAGCCAGAGGCTGACGCTGAGGGTGACGTGGCAGGCGTCGGCGAGGATGCGGCCAGCGCGGGCGAGCCCTGGGCGCACGTTGGGAAAGCAGTCAGCCATGATGCGGCTCCGGCTGGAGGGGTTGGGTCTCCCCGCGCGACACCGCCTCGATCGCCTCGGCGATCGTCTGGCCGCGGGCGAGGCGCCGCTCGATCGCGGCATAGGTGTCGGGCGAGGAGGAGAAGACGGTGGCGGAGAAGGGATCGAGCACGAGTCGGCCGATCGCCTGGCATTCGGGGCCGCGGATGAAGACCTCCGAATATTCGCTGCCCGAGCGCTTGAGGGACCGGATCAGCCCCTCGGTGCGGTCGTCCATGTCGAGCCGCGCAGACTTGCGGAGGTCGGCGATCGTCTCCGGCTTCTGCTGGAGCACTAGCATCCAGTCCGAATTCTCGAGCGCCGCGGTCGCGCCGTCCGATTTGTAGAAGTCGTTCAAGGACTGCGTCGCGGTGCAGAGCGCGCCGCCATATTTACGGGCGGTGCGGGCATAGGTCTCGACGAAGTCCGACATCGACCCGCCCTTGAGCATCGCCCAAGCCTCATCGATGAGCAGCAGCTTCTTCACCGACCGCGGTGAGCGGGTCATGGCCTGGCCGGTCATGAACATGATCGCGGTCAGCACGACCGAGCGCAGCTCCTCGCGCGTGGCGAGGTCGGACATCTCGAAGACGGTGAAGTCGGCTTCGAGGCGGAGCGTCGCCTCGCCGTTGAAGAATCCGCCATAGGTGCCGCCCGCGCGGAACGGTCCCATGGCGATGGCGAGGTTGGCGGCGTCGGCATTGCCGGTCGCCTCGAGCGCAAGCGCGACCGCCTCGACCGATCCCGCCCTGCCCTGCTCTTCCCACACCCGATTGACCGCCTGGTCGATCAGGCCGCGCTCGGTGTCGGTCAGCCGGTCGATGAACCGCGCCATCTGGCCAACGATGGCTTTCAGCATCGCCATGCAGTCGAGGCGGTAATCCTCGTCCTCGATCACCCGCTCGGCATCGATCATCGAGAAGGGATTGAGGCAGAAGCCGCTCGCCAGCGTGAACTCGATGAAGCGGCCGCCCTGCAAGCGGCAGCTGTTCATGAAGGAGCGGCCGTCGTCGATGACGACGACCTTGGCGCCCGCCCCGCACAGGCTCGCGCACATCTCCTGGAGCAGCACCGACTTGCCCGAGCCCGACTTCCCGAGGATCGCGACATTGTGGTTGCCGGCGCCATTCTCGAATGGCGACCAGAAGAAGGGCTGCCCGCGCCGACCGAGGAACAGAAGGTGCGGCACCGCGCCGCCGAGATACTCGCCCTGCACCGGCGCGATGTTGGCGGCGGTCGTCGACAGCATCGTCCGCATGCGCCGGCAGCGTTCGAGATCGGCGGCGAGCCCGTCGGCAAGCGTCAGCGGCATTGCGGCGAGCAGGCCTTGGACCTGGAGGAAGCGCTCGTCGGCCAAGTCCCAGCCGGCCGACTTGTAGAGCGACTTGACCATCCGCTCGTTGCGGTCGCCGTCGCCCGCCGGCGAGAAGGTCGTCACGCCGTAGAAGGCGCGGACCAGCCGGCGGCCCTCCTGCAGCTGTGCCTGGACCTCGCGCCACTCCGCCGCCTGCTCGCGCAGCTTCGGCACGTAGCGGGCGGACTTGCCCTCCGAGAGGCTGGTCGTGCGCAGGAACTTCATGCCCGCGCGCGTCGAGGCCGCCTCCTGGTCGGGATAGACGAGGCAGAGGATCGTGGCGGCCGGGCACGGATAGCGGAGCTTGTCGGTGAACAGGTCGCCGATCAGCCGCGCCGTCTCCCACGGGGTCCAGCGTGCGGGCATGTTGCGCACGCCGAAGTGGCGCACATCGAAGCGATCCGGATAGATTTCGCCGATCTCGGGCGCGTCGCCATCGCTCGCGCCGGTCGGCCGGAAGCGCTCGGTCCGGAGCAGCATCCGGCTCTCCTCAACGGTGAGCTCGATATCCCGGCGGATTGTCTGGTCGGCAATCGGGTCGAGCGGGTTGTAGTCGATGGCATCGTCGCCGCTGGCCGTGGTCGGCGAGGTCAGGTCGTCGACGAAGGCGATCAGCTCGACCGGGCCGACGTCGAGCGCCGGTACGTCAAGCGAGCGCAGCACGCCGACGAGGCTCTCGCGCACCGCGATGAGCTCGTCCTTGGTGGTGCTGCTGCTCGCGGGCACGCCGACCGAGACGAGCAGCTGATGATGGCGCGCATGGAAGGGCGCGCCGCCCGACCCGCTGGTCCAGACGAGATCATAGAGACACTGCGTACGCGCCCGCGCGATCTGCTCGTAGACGCCGCCGCGCGCGTAGCGGGGCGCGAACCAGGGCGCGATGTTGCGGCTGATCCTCGGACTTGCCCAGTGGACAATCTGGACGCAGGCGCCCGCGGGCAGGCCTTCGGACAGGAACTGACCGAGAAGGTCGCCGACGCGCTCGTCGGCCCCGACCAGCGGCGCCACGTTGAGGATGAAGCCGGTCGAGCGTGCGTTGAGGTAGAGCCGGGTCTGCGGCTCGTACACACGGTAGGGCAGGAAACTCGACAGCATGTCGAGGCCGAGCACCGGGCGATCACCCTCGCTCTCCTCGGCATCGCCGAACAAGCCCTTGAGCAGCGTGCCAGTAAGCGTCTTGTAGGAGAGGCTCATCGCGGCTGCTCCTGGCCGACGGGGGCGCTGAAGGGGCTGCCCTCTACTTCTGGCGTGACTTCGCCGACCGGCCCGGGCGTGGTGCCGAGCCGCGATAGGCTCGGCGCTGCGAGCGCGTTCAGCCTCGCGCGGGCCGCCGCCGGGTCGCCCTGCGGCAGGACGACCTTGCCGGCCGGCGGCGCCGAGGCGGGGGACACCGGGCGCTTCGGCGCAGGCGCAGGCACGGCGTCTGGCGGCTTGGTGCCGATGCGGTGCCCGGCCCGAGCAGCGGCGATCGCCGCGGCGCTGGGCGCCGCGGGATCAGGGATGCGCGCCGTCGAAGCGGTCGCGCTGAACGGTTGAGGGGCTTGAGCGGGAGGAGACTCAAGCCCCTCGATCACCGGTGCCGAAGCACCAGCGACCGCCTCGCGCAGGGAGGAAGGGGCGGGACTGCGCGAGAACTCGGAAATTGAAGTGGGCTCCGCCACCGAGGCGAAGGTCCAGGCGGGCTGCTCGACGACGGCGTGGACCGTCGCGGCATCGTGGAGCACGCCGGCTTCGTCGACATGCGCCGGAAGGAGGATGGTCAGCATGCGCTCGCCGGTACGGACGGCGACGCTGCCGCCCTTCCCGCTCACGCCCTGCCGGCGTGGGCCGACCGCGGAGGCGGACGCGCCCTCCTCTTCGACACTGCCGATCGCAGCCGCGTCGATCTTGGTCATGGGCGCGCAGGTCCCGGCCGGCGCGCGGCAGGTGAAGTCGCCCTTCACCGTGCCGCCGAGCGTGGTGCAGCCGCTCGCGCCAAGCGCGGTCGTGAGCAGCAGGGCGATGGTGGCGGCGCGGCTCATACGCGGCCTCCCGCGACAAAGGCTTTGAGCTGCGCGGCGGTGTGGAAGCCCTGCAGCACTGCGCCGTCTTCACGGATGATCACCGGCGTGCCGCCGAAGCCATGCGCCTTGGCGAAGGCCTCATTGCCGTCGAGCCCAGCAGTGTCGCACTTGGCACCGGGCGCAACCGGCCGGCCGTCATAGGCGGCGTGAACCGCGGCCTGCTGGTCGCCGGCGCAGAGCACGGCCTCGGCAAGCTTGCGGCTTTCCGCGCCGAAGATCGAGATCGGCCGCTCCTCGACATGCGCACCCATCTTCACGAGCTCGGCCGAGAGCTTGCGGCAATAGCCGCAGTGAAAGTCGCTGAGCACGACCAGCTTGGGACCGTTCGCCGGCCCCCAATGGATCGCACCGTTCGCGGGCAGCTGGCCGAGGTCGACTTTCGTGGCAGCAGGAGATGCCGTTGACGGCTGCTCGTCCCCGTCGCTGTCGCGCTTGCCGGCCGCACCGGCGGCGAGCAGGTCGGGATTGAGTTCGAGCAGCCGCGCCGCCGTCACGTCGCTGCGCGTCTCCATATCGTAGAGCCGCCCGATCATCAGGTAGCGCGCGGTCCGGTCGACGTAGAAGAGCGTGGTGCCGGCGACGACCTCGCACAGCCCGCCGAAGCGGCTGCAGTCGATCGCGCCGATCCGCGTCTTGGGCAGGCGCAGCTTGAGCGCCTCGCGGACCAGCCCCGTGTCGACGTGCACCGAAGCGATCGGGGCGGCCTGGACGCTCTTGGCGACGATGCCCGCCCCCATGCCGAGCGTCAGCGAGGCGGACGCCAGCAAGGTCCAGAAGGGAACGCCCTCCATGCGGCGCATCCTGGCCAGCTCGCGGCCAAGTCGAGTGTCAGCAGAAATCATTGGGAGTTCCTCACATAGACGCCGTCGAGGAAGACGATCTCGACATCGATGCCGGTCGGCATCTCCACGACTGGCTGATATTGTTCGGCGCGCTCGATCAGATACTTGGATACCGAGTCCGCAGCGTCAGCGACGCCTTGACCGAGACCGCCCTGAACGATGTCGCCGCCCGAGAGCTGCTGGCGCTTGCCGTCGACTCCGGTGGTGATCCCGGAGAAGACGCTGTTCGCATTGGCCGAGAAGCCGCGCCCGAACCCGCCGACAATGCCGGCGAGCAGCGCCTGGCTGACAAGGCTGCCCTCGCGGCTGACGACCCGGCCCCGCACGCCGGTCTTGCCGGCGAAGCTGATGAAGCCCTTGACCTCGCTCACCGCGACCCGGCCGCCCGGCTGGTCGCAGGTCATCTTCTGGAGCTTGACGTAGACCTTCTCGGCCGAGAGGTCGCCGCGTGCCGCGCCGTTGACGACGCAGCCCTGAAGGCGGGTGGTGAGCAGCTTGCCGTCCTTGACGACCGAGCGCGCCGGACCGGTGATCCGCAGCACGACCGGCAGCGGATCGGTCTGGCTGGCGACGCCGGCCGAAGCGTCGACGCCGACTAGCACGCGCGCCGGCGCGTAGCTGTTCGGCGGCAGATAATCGGGGCTGTCCTCGACCTCGATCGCGGGAGCGGTCGGGCGCCCGGCCCTCAGGCCCGTCTTGGCCGTGGCGCCGGTTTCGCCAGTGCCGCTGGTGAACGAGACCGTCTTCACCTGCCGCTCGGCGGCTGCCGGCAGCGCCGCACCCGAAGGACCGGCACCGTTGCTCGGGTCGAGCGGCGAGCCCGACGGGATCGACGGATCGCGTAGAGGCATCGGCGCGGCGGCCGGCGTCGGTGCCGGCTGCGACTGAGCGCGCGTCAGCTCGCCGCGGAGGGTCGCGTTCTCCTGCGTCAGTGCGTCGATCGTCTTGGTGCCGTCGGTCTTCATCGCCTGGTTCTCGGCGGCGAGCGCGTCGAGCTTGGCCTGGACCTCGGGCGAAACCGCGCGGTTCTCCTCGAGCACCTTCAGCTGGCGCGCCTGCGCATCCAGCCGGTTGCCGTAGATCGCGACGAACTCCTTCTGACTGAGGTCGCGATTGACGATGCCGTCGGTCTCGATCTTCTGCGGGGCGTCGGCCGCGGTCGTGTGGTGGCCGCTGCCGCCGAACACGAACCAGAGCGCGAGCATCGCTGCCGAGCCGCCGCCGCCGAGCAGCAGCATGCGCTGGCGCGCGCGGGTCTTGGCGTTGAGTGCGCCGAGCGCAGTGACGCTTTCCTGGCCGGTGGACGCGGCGGGTGCGGTGCCGAGCTCGCTCATGCGCCCGCACTCCCGTCCTGGACGACGTAGAGCGTCGTCGCGCCATGGGGCGCCAGCTCGCGATCGGTTACGCTGACTGCGAGGCTGCCTGCCGGCGTCAGCTGCGCCGGGTCGATTGTGACCGGCTTGGCGCTGCGATTGTCGATGCGCAGGACCTTGCCGGTAAGCGCAGCACCCCGGAACTCCGCAATCAAGCGGACGGTGACGTCACCGATGCGCGTCGGCGCCGCCGCGACCTGCCGCATCGTGTAGCCGTCGGGTGCGCTGTTCGCGGCCATGGCCTGGACGAGGCGCACCGCGGCATCGCGTGGGCTGGACTTGGCTTCCCAGGCCTGCGCTTTCTCGCCGGCGATGGCCGGGTTTGAGACGAAGATCTGCTCAGCCTCGGGTCCGCCGACGCTGCAGGCGAACTTGTAGACATAGCCCTTGCGGCTGGTGGCGAAGAAGCTCAGCCGCCCCGGCGCGAACCCCTCGGGCACCGACAGGTAGATGTCACCGCGGACCGGCTCATTCGTGACGGTGAAGTCGTTGTACGGGTAGCCGGTCGTGATCTTGCTGACGCTGGCGAAGGCGTCGCCGACCAGGCTGATGCGGGTCAGCTCATGGTTGGAGACGACGCAGTCGACCTGCGCATTGTCGGCGGCCTGCCGATACTGGTCAGCCCAGGCCGGTGTTGCGGCGAGCGCGATGGCGGCACCGATCAGCGCGAGCCCAAGCGGCCTCAGGCTGATGTCGCGCGGCCGGGACGTGCCCGCAGCTAAGGTCATCGCCCCTGCGCCCAGCAGGCAGGCGGGTGTCGTGGCGATCATTGGAGCGCCTCCCTTGAGGTCTTTGGGTGATCGGGGATGAGCGCGAAGCTCGAGAGCGAGAGGCGCAGGCCCACGTACGTCCAGCCGAACCGGAACCGCTTCTTCTCGCTGGCGATGACCTGACCGCCGACGAAGGTCTTGAGGTCACCTTCGACAGTGGAACTTAGGCCCTTGGGATCGACGGTCATGCCGGTGATCACGAAGGCTTGGGCCAGATCCGAGCCGCGCTGCTCGGTGACGATCTTGACCAGCTCGGCCTTGAGCGCCCCGTAGGCGGACGGGTCCGCCACCTTCAGGATCTGCTCCATCCAGTAGTCGAGCCCGGTGGGCGAGCGGTTGAGCAGCATCAGCGCGACGTCGCGCGTCACCAGCTCGAGATAGTCGGCCGAAACGCCCGACGAGCTGATCGCCAAAGGCCGGGTCGTGACCGGCTGCAGGATCACCTCGCGGTCGCGGCCGCTGAGCGCGGTCAGCAGTGCGAGATTGGCCAGGAACGAGGCCGCGGCGGCGACGACGAGCACCTTGCGCTGGCGAAGCAACGACTGGCTGCGCTGATGCGCGATATCGGACAGCATGGAGCCCCTCTCCTCAGCCGGCGAGCCGGCGGCAGTGGGAGGGCGGCGTGGCGCGAAGCCTGACGAAGCTTGCCCCCAGGTACCAGTAGGCCGCGTGGATGATCCAGGAACTGGCCCGGCCAGCCTTGGCCTTGCGAAGCGCGAACCACGCTCCTCCGGCACCCACGAGACCCAGCAGAATGTGCTGGGAGAAGATGCCCCAGGCGAACGGCGCCGCGAGCCCCAGGAATTCGTCCAGGGTCCAAAGGCCGATGAGCTCCGGATCGTCGAGCCGCCGGGGGACAAGGTACTTGTCAGTCATGTGCGCTGCGCCGCCCTCGCCGCCGCGATCAGATGATCGCGGTCACGGTGGAGGTGACGATCGGCACGCCCGTGCCGACGCCGATGCCGACGGCGACGGGCACCGCCACCTGCGCCAGCGTGAACCGGCCGGACGCCATGCCGATGAGACCGCCGGCCAGGCTGAGCACGGCGATGATCTTGCCGCCCGAGCCCTCCAGAAAGTCGGTGAACTTGGTGAGCGCCGGACCGAAGGTCGTGTCGGCGCCGGCATAGGCCGCGCTCGCCACGGCCATGAGGCCGATCGCCGGGATGAGATAGTCGCTGGCCCGGCCGAGGCCGGCACGGGTCAGCGGGAGAGTGAGGCTGCGCATCGAGAGCGTCTCCGTGGGGTTGGTCGCCGCGGCCGTTCTTCGACCGCAGAGCCACCTTCACGCTGGCTCCGGCCGGGCTCAACGAAAAGGAACATCCGGAGAACATATCAGCCGCTCGGTCGCGGAATGCGCGACAGGGATCGCGCTGCTCATGTGAAGTTTCCTAGCCGACCGCGATCCAAGTCGCGCCGGAATGCCCGCCCAACCCGGCCGCCGCGACCGGCTTAGCGAATCGCTCTTCTCTCCTGATTCTGGCCACTTCCACTGCTGGATCGGTCGCCAGGGACAGCAGACCCTAGCGAACGCGCGTTCTACTCGCCGCTAGGATGTTCCTGTTTTGTTTTCCTACAGCCCCGCTGCTTGTTATCCTGCGCGCGACTCACACCCTTGGAGATGGAGTAGTGGCACTTACGAGCAGTCCGGCAGCCCTGTCCTCGACACCGCTGCACATTATTGTCGGCGATCTGGTCGACCAGGCCGGGATCAGCCAGCGCGACCTCGCAGCCCAGGTCGGCCTGTCGAAAGACCAGATCTGCCGCACACTGAAGGGCACGCGGCACCTCAGCCTTGAGGAAGCCGGCTCGATGCTGACCGCCGCCGGCCTGCCGGCACGCGGCGCCCTCACCCTTGCAATCTTCGATCGTCGCGATCTCGCCAGTGATTGGTCGCGATCCGGAATGGCAGCGTTTCTCGAAACGCTCGTCGCCGCACTGCCGGATGCGCTCGCGGCCGAGCTCGGCGAGAGCAGCGATCGGGTCGATCCGCGCTGGGGGCCGGCGGTGGCGAAGTTCGTCGCCCAGCGGATCGCAAGCCACATCGATGAACTGATCGAGCGGGAGGAGAAGCTCGGTGAGTTCAGGCCGGCCGGAGGCCTGCGCGCCTCGGCCTGAGCGAGCGTCACAAACGGGAGAGAGGAAAGGAAGCGAAGCTCGGGCGGGCGAGCGACGCGACCTGGAAGCCACGCAAGCAAGAGCGAAGGTCGTCATGCGTTTTCCCCGTCTCGAACACCCTGTTTTCGAACTCCGCCGCAAGCTGCACAGCGCGCTCCGAACCGGTCGACGGCTTCACCTCGACCCGGAGCAGATGCGCGTCCTGTTCGATCGTCGTGTCCTCGAGGCGCTCTCCCAAATTGAAGCTGAGGAGCTCGAGCGACTATGCGCGCCCGCGACCGCAAACGTCACCAAGTTGGCCGGTTCTGGCTCTACCAGAGGCCGGACACGAAGTTCTGGTCCATCTGCTGGCTCGAACCAAAGTCCGCCAGCAACCCCGGAGGAGCAGTCACCCGCCGCAAGGCAATCAATGTTAGCGGCGGCACTCCAAATCGGCCGCCCCAAGAAGCTTTAGACGCGATCGCCGCCCACCACATCGAGGCCCAAACGCCGCAACAGGCGAAACCGGCTGAGGCGTTGGTCGAGCACCTGATGGCGGAGTGGCTCAAGCTCCACGTGTCGACGCTGGCCGCACCACGCCGTTATGCGGATTCCGCAGTCCTCTGGAGCGAGTTCTTCGCGCAAGAGCAGCGGGTCGGTCGGCTTGCGCCTGCCGTTACGGTTTCGACCATCAGCCCGCACCTGGTGCAACGCTTCATCGCCTGGCGTCGAGCGGCAGGTGTCGGCGGACATGGCATCAGCCGCGACCTCGCGGCCCTTCGCGGCGCTCTGAATTGGGCTCGCAAAAACCAACTTGTCGAGACCGTGCCCTTCATCGCGGATGTGCCCGCACGCGAGAAGCCGCGTTCCCGTGAGCGGGTACTCTCCATCCAAGAGGTCGCAAGCATCATCAACGCTTGCGCCTGCGTTCCGGAACGGGAGCATGTGCTGCGCTACATCATCATCGCGCTTGGAACCGCGGGACGACCTGAAGCCATTCTCGAATTGCAGGACTACAACATCGACCTGAAGCACGGTTTCATCGATCCGAACCACCCCGGCCGCATTCATGACCGAAAGCGGCGCGTTATCGTGCCGCTATCCCGCCACGTACGGCCGTGGGTTCAGGAAACGGGCAAGATCATCAAGTATCGGGCGCCAATCGCGCCGAAGAACCAGATCGAGGGCGGGCCAACCCACTTCGAGAAGGACACGGTGTCGATCAAAACGGCTTGGAACAAGATCTGCTCGGACCTTGGCATTCTCGGAGCAACACCGAAAACCCTCCGCCATACGACCCTTACTTGGTTGGCCTACCAGGGTGTTCCGAAGGAGCAGCGTTCGATGATCGCGGGTCACCTCCCGAGCGACACCACGAGCAAGTACGAGCATCTGACGCCAGATTACCTGGCTGATGCGATGGCTGCGATCGACCGTTACTTTGACGCGCTAAGGCAGCATCTTCGGGGTGATCTTCTGCCAAAGGCCACTCTGCACGCTACCGTTGCACTTACCGCGGCACCTTCGGCGAACCCGAGTTAGCGTGTTCAGCTTGTAACCCTTGATCCTGGTCGCCGGGCCGACGCGGGCACGTCATTTCCCTTCACTTGTGACGCGGTCATGCAGGGCCGCTTGAGCGAGCCCGGTCTCGGTCGCCTGCCCCGGCGTGGATGGTTCATCGCTGCGGGCCGAACACGCTAATCGGATCAGATTGCCGTCGCCAAATTATGCCGCCAACATGACGCGCATGAAGGGCGTTTTCGAGATCAGCGGTGTGTCGCGCTACGACGACCTCATCGCTGAGCGGTACCATTTCCCACGCATCTATCTTCGCGCCGCTGAGGCATGCATCGGGGACTGGATCGTCTATCGGGAAACCGGCTCGGCTGGGGGCCGCAAGGCCTATGTCGCGGCCGGTCTGGTGCAGAGCATCGATCCTGATCCTGCCGACCGCACGCTCTTCTATGCCCGCATCAGCGACTTCATCGAATTTGACCGACCTGTACCCTATCGCGATCAGGACGGTCGCTTTCTCGAGCGCATGCTGCGGGAGTTGGACAACCCGGCCATCGCTGGTCGAGCATTACGCGGCCGATCGGTACGCGCCCTCGACGATGCCGACTTTGCCGCCATCGTGAACCGCGGGCTCGTCGACACGCTGTCCCCCGAACACGCGGTCCGGCTCGAGCTCGATCCACGGCACATCGATGCGCCCACGGCTGCATTGCTAGCCTCACCGCCTGACGAGCGGCGAATCGCTCAGCTGCTTGTCAACCGCAAGGTGCGCAGCGCAGCCTTCCGCGGCCATGTGCTCGACGCCTATAACAATCGCTGCGCGGTGACGGGTCTGCGCATGGTGAATGGCGGCGGCAAGGCCGAGGCTCAGGCTGCCCACATCTGGAGTGTCGCCGATGGTGGGCCGGACGTAGTCCAGAACGGCATTGCTCTCTCCGCAACGGCCCACTGGCTGTTCGATCGGCACCTCATCAGCCTTGACGAGGAGTGCCGGCTGTTGGTCTCGCATAACAAGGTACCATCCGAACTGATCCGGCTGTTCCCGCAGCCGGGCGAGCGCGTGCACTTGCCCGCCGATCCGCGGCTCCACCCTCGCCCCGATTACGTTGCTCGTCACCGCGCCCGCTTCGCGGGCCTCGACGCGTGACCACCTACCTGGACGTCATCGCGAATTATGACGGGCAGGCTCATGTTTTGGCTGAGCGATATGAGGCAGTCTTATCCGAGCGGATGTTGTCCGAGGTGCTGCCGGTCATTCCCCGTGGCAGTGACGGCAGACTGGCGCTCGATGTTGGCGCCGGCACCGGGCGTGATGCGGCTTGGCTGACCTCGCTCGGCTATGAGGTTGTGGCAGCAGAGCCTGCTGCCGAGATGCGCCGGATCGCAGGCGAGAAGCACGGAAGCGACGGCATCCGGTGGGTGAGCGATGCCCTGCCCTCGCTCGACCATGTCCATGGGCCCGGGCTTGCTTACGACCTCGTGCTGCTATCAGCCGTTTGGCAGCATGTCGTCCCAGGCGATCGAGCACGCGCCTTCCGCAAACTCGCGACGTTGATGAAGCCGGGCGGCGTGCTGGTGATGACGCTCCGCCATGGCCCCGCTCCGGCCGGGATGCAGATGCACTCGACCTCAACCGCTGAGATCGAAGGTCTAGCTCGGGCACACGGGTTGGAGGTGCTCCGGATCGCGGCTTCTAAGGATCAGGGCGGACGCGTCGGCGTGACCTGGGACGTCATGGCACTTCGCATGCCCGATGACGGGACCGGCGCACTCCCACTTGTGAGGGGCATCGTTCTGTCCGACGAGAAATCGTCTACCTACAAGTTGGCGCTGCTCCGAGCCGTGGCCCGGATTGCCGAGTATGCGCCTGCTGCGGCTACGCCGGCGCCCGACGGCCGGGATGCGGTCGAGGTGCCGCTCGGTATGGTCGCACTTAATTGGCTGAGGATGTACCTGCCCCTGGTGCGGGCGAAGCTCCCGCAAATGCCGGGAAACATCGGGACCGAGCGGCTGGGGTTCGCCAAAGACGGGTTTGAGGCGCTTCTGGCCCTCGGCACAGCACCAGTAGAACTGCGGGTGGGCGCCGTCTTTACCGGCGATCACGCCCAAGCCATCGCTTCCGCCCTGACTCGGGCGGCCCACACGATCGCCAAAATGCCGGCAACCCATACCCGCTATCCCAACAGCGATGCGCAGGTGTTCGGGTGGACCCGCGGACGCCGGGGCTACGCGTCCGCAACGGTCCTCGACCTTGAGACACTGCGCGGCCGGGGGCTGATTGAAGTACCCGGTCATTTGTGGCGGGCCATGTCACGCTTCGGTACCTGGATCGAACCTATGCTGGTAGCCGAATGGGCCCGGCTCAGCCGCGCTTATGCTGACCGAATGGGTCTGGCGATCGCTCCCGGTGCGGCAGAGACGGCACTTGCCTGGGCCGAGCCGGTGCGCACCACGGCTCTTGGCCGTGTTGTCGCGAGGCGGCTGCTCGAGGATGGGCATCCGATGGAGTGCGTGTGGACGGGACAGCCGCTTAGGGCGAACACGTTTGACATCGATCACTGCTTGCCCTGGTCGGTCTGGCCGTGCGGCGACCTCTGGAACCTCATGCCGGCCCACACCCGTGTCAATCAGCACGAAAAGCGTGACCGCCTGCCATCCGCCACGGCGATGGCGAACGCCCGACAACGGGTCCTCGGGTGGTGGAAAGCGGCGTACCTGGACGATGACGCGCTCAGGCCACGTTTCCTCCACGAAGCGGCAGCAGCCCTACCTCTGGCTGCTGGTCTGAGCGGCGATGACGTCTACGATGCGCTGGACTGGCGGCGACTGCGGCTGTCGCAAGACCAGCAGGTTCCGCAATGGACGCCATTGAGGACGCGCACCTGAATGACCCACAAGTGGACGTTTGGCCCACCGATCCCGCGTCCCAGCTTCAGACGCTCGTTAATGTGGCCTGGTAGAATTTCTAACGGCGTCGCCGATGCGCTCACTGCGCTCAAGGCGGGCGTGAAAACGCTCTATATGCCCGATGACGTCGAGCCGGCGCCGGACGACGCGCCGTCAAGCGCGTCGTCCGGCGTGACCGGTCAGTCCGCGTTCGCCTTCATCCGCTCGACCAGCCTGATCGACATGGCGACGAGATGCAATTCGGCGCGCAGCGGCGCGCTGTCCGGATACGCAGCCTGGAGCTTCGCCTTCAGCTCGGCGAGCAGCCCGAGCACGCCATCTTTCGAGCTGGCACGCTCGACATAGGGGTTCTCACCTTCGCCCTCGCGATAATACACGTCGAAGAATTCAGGTCCTTCCATCTGTCCACGCCCGATTTCCAAGCTGAACCAGTCTTCGAGCGTCGAGCGAAGCGAGTTCAGGCGGCGATAGACGCCGTGAGGACGGTGCCGGGTTCGGAGCACCGCCTTGATGATGCTGCCGACGTCGATATGCCCCGCGACCGGCATCGTGCCGTTCGGCCGCCGCCGCTCGCAGCCCATATTGTAGCTGTAGGGAACCGAGGTCCTGGTCGCCAACGGGTAGATCGTGCCTCGGCAGCGCGCGCGGCGATGATCCTGCGGCGTCTTCGCCTTCGGGCTGACGAAAGTCTCCCAACCGGCGGCGGATACGCCAGCCCAGTCCTTGGCAAGTAGCGGAGCGGGCATCGCCTCAATTTTCGCGACCAGCGCATCGAGATCGTAGCCGGTTCGCACATCGGTCGCGACATGGAGCTCGCAGCTGTGCGGATAATACATGCCAGGCCAGTTCGTCGCGGTCACCCGCCATCCTGTGCGCGCCATCCAGTCCGCGCGTTCGGCACTATCGGGCGCGCGGCGATAGGGTTCGTCGACGAGGATGAACTGACCGGTCGCCGGATCGACCCAGTTGGTCGAATGGTCGCTGCCGGGCAATTTGTCGTCGGCTTGGCCGTTCGGGTAGGCGCGGCGGAAGTCGCGCGTGGGCATCAGCCCGGTCCGCTCCATAAAGCGTAGCGACCGCTCGGCCGTCGTCAGCCGCTCGCGGGCATAGTCCTGATTTGCCGCAATTGTGTCGCATACGAAATGATCAGGCGCCGCCATGCGCAGATTGCCGAAGCCACGGACCTGCTTCAGCAAGGTCCGGCTGCAGGTGTTGAGGATCGGGCGGGCGAGCTCGATGCTGAGCGTCTCGCGTCCCGCTTGCCACCTCTTGTCCTTATCGGTCCAGTAGATGGTCAGAAGCACATAGGGGTGCTGCACGCCGGTTCCCCGCGCGGGCAGGGTTCGTCTGGCATGCCTAAAATTCTCGCAGTCCGCTGCGCGCGCCGCGAGATCGAGGGCCTTCAAATGCTGCATGCCGCGCTCTTTGCTGAGTTGGGCGGCGAGACTCTTGACGCCAGCGAGGGTCGTCGGACGCAGATCGTCAATCACCATGGTCTTTCTCCTGGCTTGAAGTCGCAAGCGTCACTCGCCAACCGCCTCTCAAGCCGGAAAAAGCCTGTTGAAAGGGTCGTGTCACGATCAACGACAGCGCTGCCAGCAGCTTTGGAACGGCGAGTGCCATGCTCCTGCCAAGAGCCTTGTTAGTATAGCGTGGGGACCGAGTCATTTCAATCGCAGCCAAACCGCCTGAGACGATAAGCGGAGCGACCCGGGCTCCAAATGCGCCTTGAGGGTCTGGCCGTCGCAGCCCAGTAGCCACACTTTGATGTCTGCTAGAGCCGATCATTCCGGAGAGGCGGATGTCCGGACACGATCGTTAGTCGGCGCGGCCGCACGACCCAACAGCGGTCATCTCGACCGCTCTGTCCGCGTCTCAAATTCTGCCATTCGTTCATCTCGTTCGTCGTGGTCAGCTCCCGCGGCGATCAGCTGTAGAACCGGTGCCAAAGCCTGGTTAGCCGACGAGCCGCTGTCGGCTCGTGCCGGCGATTAGGGGGGCTTCGTTCAAACGGCTGGATCGTTTTTCGCGCCCGTCGAAGAAATTTCTGTATGATCGACCCATGACGGTCGATCGCACGCTCTTCGCTACCACTTTCACTACGTTGCCCGACTGGCCGTGCCCGACATGCGGCAAGGGTCACCTCAAGGCAGACAAGGACGCGCTGCTGAATCAGGAGACCGGCCCAAGCAAGGCAGCTCACGAGCATGATGCGTGGGATCCCGAATGGATCGAACGCCGTTTCGCGGCCCTGCTGACGTGCAATTTCGCCAACTGCGGTGATCTAGTCGCCGTTCTTGGTGATGTGTCGATCGTAGAAGAGTATAGTTACGACTACGACGGCGAGCCAACGCAGGAATTTAACGAGCGCCTGAAGCCACGAAGCCTATCACCCGCGCCTCTCCCCATCCGCCCGCCCGAGGATTCACCGGAGCTGGTCAAGGAGGCCCTTCGTGAAGCAGCTGGCCTGATCTGGCAAAGTGCCGAGGGAGCGGCCAATCAGGTTCGTCAGGCGGTCGAACATCTGATGGACGAGCAAGGGGTTACCAAATCAGCCCCGGGCGCCTTCGTCCCGCTCCACAAACGCATCAAGGAGTTCGAGGGCAAGGACCCTAAGAACGCGGAGATACTGCTGGCCGTGAAATGGCTCGGAAATAGCGGTAGCCACGCGGGTGGCCTGACACGTGACGACGTGTTCGACGCATTCGATATGGTCGAGCTCGTCCTTGTGAACCTGTACGATACAACCACGGCCACGATCATGGCCAAGGTCAAAGCCATCAACACCCAAAAAGGACCGGTTAAGCCGACACCGTAGAAGGGAGCGGCCGTCAGCACGACAAACGGCTCGGCCGAAAAAGTGTGTTCAGTGCCGGGAGCCGCTTCCGTCGCGTTTCCATCTGTCATGTCCATGATCGGCTTTGAACACGAGCGGCCCGACCACCTGCGGCGAGACCGACCCATTTGGCGCCGTTCGGCGTCACCCAGTTGTCACCCGAGACCAGCCCTTCGTTCATTACGGTCCGAGCGAATCGGCCAGCATAGCAGTCGCTGCATGCGTCACAGCCATCGCAGTCGATTGATGAGTTTGGGCGGACCGCTGCATCCGCGGCCCGCCCGAAGAGGCTCAGATCTGCGCCTGACCGCCGTCGACGAAGAGCTCGCACCAGTTTACGGAACCGGCTTGGCGGGCTTGCGAGGGCGGAGCATGAAGCACCCCTACCCCGCCCTGATTACCCAAAGATGCACTTGCTTTTGACAGCTTCCGGCGACGGAAACCGGGGCGGCCTGGCCCCTCGATACTCTGCTCGGAAATGAGACACGCTCTTGCCGCTATCCTGCTGATCGTTGTTGGACCACATAGAGGCCGCTTCTGACGGCCTGTGGCGGCGTCAGCCGTTGGTCGGGTCGGCTTTCTGGAGTTTGACGCCCCGGCCTGAACGACCGCAACTTGGGCGCCTTCCTGACCTTCTGCATCGGAACGATCCAAAGGCAGCTTTTTGGCCGCCTGTTCGGCTTCGTTCACAGCGGTTTGAACGCGCGTTTTTGGTACGTTCTGTCGAGAGTGTACGGCGTTAGAAGAGACCCGCTCGGCCGCCCTGCCCCAGTCCGTTGAAGACCTCGACGTTGGCGATTCGGTCGAGCCCGGCGGGCGGATCCACGTTCTCCACGATGACGAACTGACCAACGTCGCTTACCGACGCGAGGTGTTCGAAGAAGTATTGCTTCAGCGAGGATGCTGCCAGCGCGCGCTCGTCGTCCGCCAGCCTGTCGTCTTCCATCGGGTCCCGATAGGTGAGCAGGGGCGTGTCGAGCACCAGGAATCCCGGATGCGGGAGGCCTCGCTCGCGACAGAACAGCAGCAGGGCCACCTTGAAGGCCGCGTGAGTGATGGCCCGGACGCCCTTGCCATTGTGCCCCCGCAGCTTTCCATCGATCCTGAGGTCGTAGCTCGCGTCGTCGAAGGACACGTGCCGATCGCCTGGAAACTTCCAAGCGGCGAGCACCCCGCTGACCGTCTGCGCGAAATCATGAGCAGTCGTGCCATCCACGCCGACTCGCGGGCGCTCGCCGCGGCTGGCCGGCTTTCGCGCCGCCACGTCCGCTCGCCTGCCGAGCAGCGAAGCACGCTGCTCGACGAGCGACAGCCCGCGCTTCACGTGATCGCGGACCTCCATGATCTCTGTCACGGCACGGCGAGCCGCCGTCGCTGTTGGCGCAAGCCGCTCCAGCTCGTCCTCCGTACCGGACAGCTCGGCGCGCAGCGGAGACAGTCGTTCCAGAATCCGGCGTCGGCTCAAGCCGAGCTGGCGCACCGTGTGCTGAAGGTCCGCTCGCTGACGGGCGATCTTGGCCGCTTCGGCCGCCGCGGCGCCTCGTACCCGCTCCACGTCGCCAATGTCCTGATGATGGTGCTGGGCTTCGGGCGCCGCGCCGCAGAGGGGGCAGTCCCGGTCTCCGCCGAGGGAGAACAGGAAGCCGGCCTCCTCCAGAGCTTCAAGCCGCTGGATGTCCGACACATAGACGCCGTCCAGCTGGTCAAACCGACCGAGGCTGAGGTCGATCTCGTCGAGCCGACCTGCAGCCACCGAGAGCTCGATACCGAGCTGTCGCTTGCGGTCCAGCAGTTCCCTTATCGAGCCCTGCGCGGCGTCGAGATCGGCCTGTGCCTCCGCGAAGCTGTCGTCGAGCCGCCGTTCCTGATCGGCAAGGTCTTCGGTCGTGCCAAAGTCGGCCTCGATCTCCGCATCGATGGCGGCGATCATATCGTCCAGCATCTCCAGCTGGGCGTTCATCGATGACGCGAACGTACGACTGTCCGCCACCTCGACGATGGCGCTGTCGTCGATGCCCGTCAGGAGCAGCTTGAAGGTGCTGCGCTCGGCCGTCTGAGACACGGCCTGCCCGCTCTGGATCGGGGAGCCCTCGCTCTGGATGGTGGTCTCGTCGACGATGCAGAACCGGGCCACGTCGCGGAAGCTGAGGGATCGCCGCTTGCCGTTCGCGTCCACCGCTATGCGGCGCCCGTCGAGGCCGACCAGGCCGAGCAGGTGGCGGGAGATGTTGTTGTCGTCGTGAGGATCGTGCCGGGCGCCGAGCACGCGATTCGAGCCGGGCGCATCAGCGCCGATCGCCAGGCCGTCGTGCAACCTGTAGTTACCGCCAGCCAGCGCTCGGGAGATGGTCTCGTCGCCGCCGGGCGTGGCCAGCCCCAGCCACGCGCGGTCGAACGGGCGACGCTCGGCGATGTCCGGCAGTGCCTTGGACCCGCCGAGCATGTAGTCGATCGCCTTGGTGGCGAAGGACTTGCCCGTGTTCGAGGCGCCGTAGAGCAGATTGAGACCTTCGCCGAACGACAACGACGCGGCCGACGTGGCGGGCCCGGTGAAGGCGAGCTGACGTAGGGAGAGCATTGTCACGACGCGCCGCCCGGCTGCTGACCGTCCGACCGAAACTCTAGGTCCCACCTGTCGACCTGTCGCTCGATCCTGGTCGCCATGTCGGCCGTGTCCAGATCGGCGAACTCGGCGACGAGCCAGGTCGCGCACTCCTTCAGGACCTGGGCATACTCGGAGCGCATCAGGTTCACGAACGCCGGTGCCGCGTCGCCAGCACGGAAGGACACGCCGCTCTCGTCGGCCAGGGCCTCCACCAGGTGCGCCCGCCGCATCAAGGTGAGACTATCCTCGACCAGCCGCCTCCGTACCAGCAACTCGCCCGAGCGCTCGGGCAGCGAGGGGTGGAGACTCGGCGGCCCGCCGGCATCGGCCGTATGCACCACCAGATGGTCGAACCAAGTCAGGCGGGCCAGGTCCAGCGCCCGGGGATAGGCCGCGTTAAGGACGACAACCGCCCTCGTCCCGGTTTCCAAAGTGCTGTTGAACAGCGGCACCGATCCGGACCCGCCGGGCACTCCTACTTCTTCCACACGAACTTCCCGTCGTTCGCGAAGTGGTGGCAGAACCCCTGCTTCACCGGCACGCGAGCATGCCTCGCTAGCATGCCTGCCGGCATCACCGTCGCGGCCTGCGACATGACGGCCTCCACGCGGGCGAGCGCATCCGGGTGGCTGCCGCGATATGGCCCCACGACCCCGTGATACATCTCGTCGTGCAGTGCTTCGAGATCCTCCTCGAGCGTGTTGTCGCGATAGAAGCGGTTGAACGCGTCAGCTTCGAAGAAGCGGGTGCGCTGCTCCTGAAGATGGGGTCCGTACTCGACATGGTCCGACACCGCGTCGTGATCCGAGAATGCCGATCCGGCCCGCTCCCCATAGGCGTCGATAAGCTGGTCGAGGTACGGCTGCTCGCGGATATCGACGCTGGGGGGCACGATGCCGCGGGGCGGGGCGCCGGGATCGGTGTTGAACCACTTCCGCAGCACCGGACGGACGTCGTCGTCCCCCAGGATGTCGTCGACGGTGACACGGCTGACGCAGGAAAAGTCGTAGGCGTCGACCATGGCCCGAAGCGACTCGGTGAGCGCCAGCGTCCGACCCTTCACGATCTTCTTGGCGCAGACGGCATCCCACCTGGCGATCAGCTCGGCCTTCAGCTTGCTGGGCTTGTTCACCAGTGCTTCGAGGTCGCGGCCCATCCCCTTCGGAACGACGAAGACGTATGCCGTCGGTGGCGTGAACTCGCCCTGATCCGAATGGAAAAGGATCTTGCCGAGTTCGAGCAGGGCGGTCGAAACGGGCAGCAAGGTCCCGTATTGCTTGCACTGGTAGTTGTCCCAGGGCCCTTCGTGGCGACTTGCCGTCCTGAACCCAACCACGTCCCGCCCGAGGTCGCCGGAGCCGGAGAAGCGCTGCACCTCCACGTACCTGGACTTCTTCTGCGCGATCCAGTCGCGAACGAACCGCTCCAGGTTCTCGTCGTCGAGCGCAAGTACATCGCGGTGGTGGCGCATCGGCGCCGCATAGCGAGCCGGGCGTTCGCTTCGCAAGATGTGAGCATGCGTCGTGGTCGTTCCCGACGCAGGGATCCGGTCCGTCAGGCTGTTGATGGTTTCGTTCATGAAGCTCGATCGTCGGCCGCCATTCAGGTCCGCTCGCCGCGGCGGCGGATCCAGCCAAGAACCCGCCGTACGCTAGTCGCGCGGCCGCCGCCGAAGATCGATGTAGAAACCCTCGCTGATCGGCGCCTCCGCGTAACTCCGCTCGCGCTCGGCGCTCTTCTTCGGGCAGGGCGCTGCGTCCCGGTCGAACGGGGGAAGGTTTCCCGACCGGGTGATGTATCGCGCGGGATCGTTCCTGACCCTTGCCATCAGTGGTCTCCGAGAAATGTCCTCACCTGCCTGTCGGTCATGCCGGCGGTGCAGCCCTCGCCGAACCGCCTGCGCTGCCCCGCGCCCGCCGTCTTGTAGCACGTCGTTCCACCAGCATCGGCGAGCTCGAACTCGTACTTTGTTCCTTCTACGTTCTTTTCCCAGCGCTGGCAACCGGCGGGTTTGGAGTACCGCCAGTCCAGCGTCGAGTCGTCGATTAAGGCCAGCGCGTTCGCTACCTCCAACGCGGACTGGAAGCGATCGTTCGGATCCACCTGCAGGCATTTCCGCACCACCGTGCGCAGGCGCTCGGGGACGTGCGCAGGGAAGCTGCGCCTGTCGGGAAACTGGCCGTTCACGACGGCCACCCTGAACGCATTCCGGTCGAAGGCACCACCGGGGAGGAAGGCGGCGAACTGGCGATCGAACTCACCGTTGCCGCAGCACATGCGGTACAGCAGCATGCCGACCTGATAGATGTCGAAGGTGCGCGGGAACTCGTATCTCCCGGTCGCCTCCGGCGGCTGGGTACGGATGTACCATTGGTCCTGTTCGGCCATTCCGCGGGCCCCGATCGGCCTAGCCAGCCCAAAATCGGACAGCAGGCCCTCTCCTCGCTCGGACAGAAGCACGTTGTCCGGCTTCACGTCGAAGTGGACGAGGCCCTTGGAGTGAACGTGCTGGAGCCCGGCCAGTACCTGGCAGCCGATCGTCACGATCTCGCGTACCGTCAGGAACTGCCGGGAGATAAGATCCTTGAGGGAGCCGTTGCGGTACAGCGGCATGGCCACATAGACGTTCTCGTCGTCCTCGCAGGCATAGTGGATCTGCACCACGTTCGGGTGCGTGCTGGCATATAGCGCCTGCGCCTCCGCGAAGAAGCGGCCGGTGTCCAGCGTCGTCTTCGCAATCTCCTTGATAACGATGTCGGCGGCCAGCTGATGGTCCCGCGCGAGATAGGTGTGGCTGTTCTGGCCGTGCTGTCCGATCTCGCGCTGGTATTCGAAGCCGACCTCGGCGCGCCGATGAGGTCTAAGCATTCGCGGCACCCATCGCGTAGAGCACGGCCTCGCGTCGAACCTCGCTCATGTCCTCCCACCCGTCGACTTCCATGTCGTTGCGCCCCTCTTTCGTCATCGGCTTGAAGCTCGCCCGGTCGACTGCCAGCCTTGATGCTCCGACGGCGATCGGACCGGCGAAATATCCTTCCAGCGCGCTGCTGGCGAACGCCTCCTGGATCACCCCCTCGACCTGGACGCGCTCTACGGACAGGCTCTTCGCAACCGGCTCGCTGGTCCGCACTCCGGCCCGCTCGACTCGATACTCGCGCAACACGTCGAGCACGCTGCTGCGCACGTACTTCAACGCGACCGGCCATTCGAACGCGGCCGGGATCTGGATGTCCTCGACGTTGACGATCTCGTTCGCCTCACTGTCGAAGATCGCGAACGTCACGCACTTCGGCGCGGCCCGAAGGCCCATGGTGATCATGTATGGCGTCCCCCCCGTTGTTCCGCCCATTAGCCGTCTTGTCTTTCCAGTCTACGATGAATTGGGCCGCCCGGAGCGGAAGCCTGGAGGATGCGCTATTGGGCTATCGTGGCACCAGCACAGCTTTGGAAAACTTGGAAGAGCCCGCCAGCATGCCGAGGGTGACAATGGGGGTTTTGAGCGGGGAGCGGGAAGCAGGTTCGGAGCGCGTAGCCACCGCGCCAAGTAACTCTAACGAAGGTCCGCTATCCTCAGCTGAACGCTGCAAAGCGGCCGTTCCGATTTCCCCCAGCAAAGCCGTTAGGAGATCGCTACATAGCGTTCGCTGTCAGCGGACCAATCCGCGGTTCTCGGCGCCCGGAGGCGCGGCGGGTAACCGGCCAGAGGATCGGAACGTTACCCGAACATGTCGCCCTGCGATCCGTGTGCGATCCGCCAATTGGAACAAACCGCAACCACACGGGCGGAGGGTCCCGAGAGAACTTTAGACCGATCAAGTACTTAGAATGGTGGAGCCGAGGGGGATCGAACCCCTGACCTTCGCAATGCCATTGCGACGCTCTCCCAGCTGAGCTACGGCCCCACGCCGTTTTTGCCGTTCGTTTCCGAAGCGGCTCCGGGAACCCCGTGTCCGGGGAAGGCGCCCTCTAAGCGGGCCCTTTTGGTTTGGCAAGCGCCTTTTCGACGCTTGCCGCACCTTTTTCGTTTTTGCCGGCCTAGGCCGGCGCGAGGATCAGTTTTCCTCGTCTTCGTCCTGGGTGTTCACGCCCAGATCGTCGTCGCCGCCGAGATCGACGTCGTCGTCGGCCGAGGGCTCATCCTCACCGTCGATGTCCAGATCCTCGTCACCGAGATCGGCGTCCTTGTCCGCCTCCTTCTCGCTGATGGGCTTGGCAGCTTCGAAGGGAAGCGGCTGCTTGGACTTCAGGATAGGCTCCGGATTCCAGGTCACGCCGCATTCGATGCAGGTGACGGGATCTTCCTTGCCCAGGTCATAGAAGCGCGTCGCGCATTTCGGGCACGTCCGCTTCGTGCCCCATTCCGGCTTCACCATGTGCCGCTCTTGCCTTTCGGTGTGGGATTTTGGGTATCGGGACTGGTGCCCGAGAAGTGGCGCGCGCCTTGCCATAGCGCAAGGGCGCTGTCAAAAACCGCCGCCTGCCGCCCGCCCAGCAACGACGGATGCTTCGAGGCGAGGCAGATCTGCGGCCCACCGCGCCCGGCCGCTTGACGACCGCTCCGGTTGCGGCAAGGGGTCGCCTATGATCATTGCAGTCGACGGACCCGCCGCGTCGGGTAAGGGCACCATCGCCCGGGCACTTTCCCGCCACTACAACCTGCCCCATCTCGACACCGGGCTGCTCTATCGTGCCGTCGCCGCAACCGTGCTCCGCGACAAGCTCACGCCCGAGCGCGAAGCCGATGCGATCGCCGCCTGCGGCTTCGAGGATCGGCTGCTCGAGGATCCGTGGCTGCGGAGCGACGAGGTCGGCCAGATCGCGTCGGTCGTCTCCGCGCATGCGCTGGTGCGCGCCGCGCTGCTCCAACGCCAGCGGCGCTTCGCGGCGCAACCGGGCGGCGCCGTCCTCGACGGCCGCGACATCGGGACGGTGATCGCCCCCGACGCCCACGCCAAGCTGTTCGTGAAGGCGACGCCTGCCATCCGCGCACGCCGTCGCCACCTGGAGCTTCAGAAGCAGGGCTCGCCCGTCACCTACGACAAGGTTCTGGCCGACATCCGCGCGCGCGACGAGCGGGATGCCGGGCGTGCCAATGCGCCGATGATGATGGCCGCGGACGCCGCCCCGCTCGACACCAGCTTCCTGTCGATCGAGGCCGCCGTTCAGCGCGCGGTGGAACTGGTGGACGCACGCGTCGCCGCCTGATCGGGGGCACCGGTCCGGCCGCCCCCTCAAGCTTGCGAATTGCTTGCATTCGGGCTATGCGTGCGGGGTTCGACGAGCGATTGCTCGCGGGGCCGGCGCGGAGGCGATTCCTCACGCGCCCTTTTTCGCATGAAATTGCAGGCCTTTGCAGCAAGCGTCCGACGAATGCCGCGACCGGCATTCGGCCGCCGCGGCGACACCGGTCAAAGACCGCCGGAACCAACCGGCCGGCCGGAAAAACGTACAGGAACCAGGAACTCTAATGGCCTCTTTGGCAAACCCGAGCCGCGACGATTTCGCGGCGATGCTTGACCAGACCCTGGGTCAGGCCGACAGCTTCGAAGGCCGCGTGGTCATCGGGACCGTCACCGGCATCGAGAACGACCTCGCCGTCATCGACGTGGGCCTCAAGTCGGAAGGCCGCGTGCCGCTGCGCGAGTTCGCAGCGCCGGGCCAGAAGGCAGACCTGAAGGTCGGCGACGAAGTCGAAGTCTATGTCGACCGCGTCGAGAACGCGAACGGCGAAGCGATGCTCAGCCGCGACCGCGCCCGCCGCGAAGCCGCCTGGGACAAGCTGGAAACCGAGTTCGCCAAGTCGGCTCGCGTCGAGGGTGTCATCTTCGGCCGCGTCAAGGGCGGCTTCACGGTCGACCTCTCGGGCGCCGTGGCCTTCCTGCCGGGCTCGCAGGTCGATATCCGTCCGGTGCGCGACGTCACGCCGCTGATGGATATCCCGCAGCCCTTCCAGATCCTCAAGATGGACCGCAAGCGCGGCAACATCGTCGTCTCGCGCCGCGCGGTGCTGGAAGAGACCCGCGCCGAGCAGCGTTCGGGCCTGATCCAGTCGCTGCACGAGGGCCAGGTGATCGACGGCGTCGTCAAGAACATCACCGATTACGGTGCGTTCGTCGACCTGGGCGGCATCGACGGCCTGCTGCACGTCACCGACCTCAGCTACAAGCGCGTCGGCCACCCGTCCGAGATGCTGAACATCGGCGACACGGTGCGCGTGCAGATCATCCGCATCAACCGCGACACGCAGCGCATCTCGCTCGGCATGAAGCAGCTCGAGAGCGATCCGTGGGATGGCGCGTCGGTCAAGTATCCGGTCGGCGCCAAGCTGGCTGGCCGCGTGACCAACATCACCGAATATGGTGCGTTCGTCGAGCTGGAGCCGGGCATTGAGGGCCTCGTCCACGTCTCCGAGATGAGCTGGACCAAGAAGAACGTCCACCCGGGCAAGATCGTCTCGACCTCGCAGGAAGTCGAAGTCATCGTCCTCGAGGTCGATCAGGAAAAGCGCCGCATCTCGCTCGGGCTCAAGCAGGCCCAGGCGAACCCGTGGGAGCGTTTCGCCGAGCAGCACCCGGTCGGCTCGACTGTCGAAGGCGAAGTCAAGAACGCGACCGAGTTCGGTCTGTTCGTTGGCCTGGACGGCGACGTCGACGGCATGGTCCACATGTCGGACATCGCCTGGGGCATCTCGGGCGAGGACGCGCTCAACCTGCACCGCAAGGGCGAGATGGTTCAGGCCGTCGTGCTCGCAGTGGAGCCGGACAAGGAGCGTATCTCGCTTGGCATGAAGCAGCTCGAGCGCGGCGCGCCGGCGGTGGGCGTTGCCACCACGGGCGACCGTCTCAACAAGGGTGCGATCATCACCGTCACCGTGCTTGAAGTCCGCGACGCGGGCCTCGAAGTGCAGGCTGGCGAAGACGGCGCGACCGGCTTCATCAAGCGCACCGACCTCGGCCGCGACCGCGACGAGCAGCGTCCGGAGCGCTTCCAGGTCGGCCAGAAGTTCGACGCGATGGTGTCGGGCTTCGACCGCTCCAAGAAGCCGACCTTCTCGGTCAAGGCGATGCAGATCGCCGAAGAGAAGCAGGCAGTTGCACAGTATGGCTCGTCCGACTCGGGCGCGTCGCTGGGCGACATCCTGGGTGAGGCCCTCAAGGCCCGCGGCGAAGGCCGCTAAGCATTGCGCCGCGGCGGGAAGTTGCTTCCCGCCGCGGCAAATGCCTTAACTTGTGTTGCAGTTCGGCTCCTGCCGAATTAGCTGTTCGGTTCCCCTGCGTAATGACCGCTTCCGCCAATGCGTGGTGGGATGGATGAGGCCGACATGATCCGATCTGAACTCGTACAGCGCCTGGCCGCCGAGAACCCCGGCCTCTCCGCGCGCGACGTGGAACGGATCGTCACCGTTTTCTTCGACAGCATCGTCGAACAGTTGAAGGCGGACGGTCGCGTCGAGCTGCGCGGCTTCGGCGCCTTCTCTACCCGCGCACGCGATGCCCGGACCGGTCGCAACCCGCGCACCGGCGAAACCGTCGAAGTGGATGCCAAGCGCGTCCCCTATTTCAAACCCGGCAAGGAAATGCGCGCGCGCCTGAACGTGTGACGTTCCGCCTTGGCGCAACGCCGCGCTTGACGCGGGTGCAGCCTTGCGGTTCCCGTGCCGCGACGCGGACGTGGCGAAACCGGTAGACGCAGCCGACTTAAAATCGGCTTCCGAACAGGAGTGCGGGTTCGAGTCCCGCCGTCCGCACCACCATGTGGCGCTCCGCCGCCTTCGATGGCAGGAAGGGGCCATGGCGCCCTTCCCCTTCTCGCACGCCCGCTTCCCGCTGCTGCTCGCCGCGGCTGCGCTGGCGCTTGGCGGCTGCGACCGCCGGCCCGACGATACGGCGGTGGCGGTCAGCGTCGTGGGCGGAACGGCTCGGGTGGCCGATCCTTCGCGTACGGAGCTCTCCCCCGCCGAGCGCGTGCTGATGGGCGCGACGGCACAGGGCCTCGTCCGCTTCGATGCCACCGGGCAGGTCGAGCCCGCGCTTGCCGAGCGCTGGATCGTGATCGACGAGGGCCAGAGCTATATCTTTCGCCTGGGTGACGCGCGGTGGCCGGACGGCAACCGCGTCACCGCGAGCGAGGTCGTGGCAACGCTCAAGCGGGCGGTCCGCCCCGCGCACCATAAGCCCCTGGCCGGCGCCTTGCGGCTGGTCGACGAGATCGTCGAAATGACGCCGGAGGTGGTCGAGATCCGCCTGCGCCGGCCGCAGCCGGAGTTCCTGAAGCTTCTCGCCCAGCCGGAGCTTGCCATCTTCCAGGCACGCGGCCTGCGAGGGACGGGACCGTTCGAGCTCGGCCAGCCGGTGCGCGGCGCGCAACAACTGCGGCCGATCCGCGGACTGGACGACGAGGATGCCGACACGCCGCCCAGCCCCGCCGAGAGGATCGAGCTGCGCGGGGACCGGGCAGCGCGCGCGGTCCTGCGCTTTACGCGGGGCGACCTCGATCTGGTGCTGGGCGGGGGCGTGGACGACTGGCCGTTGCTGGCCGTCGCGGAGGTCGCGCGGGAGAGCATCCGCGTCGATCCGGCGGTGGGGCTGTTCGGACTGGCCGTCGCACGGCGGCAAGGCTTCCTGTCCGAAACCGCCAACCGGGCCGCGCTGGCGGGCGCGCTCGACCGGGGCGCCATTGCGGCGGAGGTGCGCGAGGAATGGGCGCCTGCCACCACGCTGCTTCCGGCGCAGCTCGACTCCGCCGCCGCCCCTGCCGAGTTCCCCTGGCCCGCCACGCCGACGGAGGACACCATCGGGCAGGCGCGTGCGCGGGTCGCAATCTGGCTGGCGGACCATCCGGACATGGCGCCGCTCCGGATCGCACTGCCGCAGGGACCCGGCGGCAACCTGCTGTGGCGCGGCATCGCCCGGTCGCTGCGCGCCATCGGCCTGCCCGTGGAGCGAGTGGCGATCGATGCACCGGACGCGGACCTGCGCCTGGTCGACAAGGTCGCGCCGCTCGATTCGGGCCGCTGGTACCTCGACAACGCCTGTGTCGCCTGCGACCCGATGATCCGCTCGATCATCGACAGCGCCGCCGATGCGCCGGACGCGGAGACACGCGGGCGGCTGCTGGCGGACGGGGACGCGGCGCTGGCGGCGGACGCGAGCTTCGTGCCGATCGCCCTGCCACTGCGGTGGTCGCTGGTGTCGCCGCGGCTGCGCGCCTGGACGCCGAACCCGCGCGCGTGGCACCCGTTGAATCACCTGCGCAGCGACCCCAGCTAAGATCCATGAACCGCACCTCCCGCATCCCGCCCGAAGCGTTCGACCGCCTGGCCGAAGTCGTGCCCCTGGGCCGCGACGCCGCTGCCGTGCGCAAGCGGCTGGTGGCCCTGGAGCGGCTGCTGGAGCGCAGCTTCGTGATCCCGGGCGTCAAGGTGCCGGTGGGCCTCGACTTCCTGTTCAACCTGCTGCCGGTGGGCGGCAGCTTCATCGGTGCCGCGATGGGCAGCTACATGATCTGGGAGGCCCGCAACCTGGGCATGTCCAAGCTCCAGATGGCGCGCATGGCCGGCAATGTCGGCGTTGACTGGGCGGTGGGCCTGATCCCGGTGGTGGGAGCGGTGCCCGACCTGCTGTTCCGGTCGAACACCCGCAACCTGCGCATCATCAAGCGCCACCTGGACAAGCACCACCCCGGCACGGCCACGATCGACAACCCGTGACCGCGCGCGGGGCGCTTGGCCGTTACCGGCCGCCCCGCCAGATCTTGAGCGGAGCGTTGGCGGTGACGCCGCCCTGGTGCGCCGGGCAGGCGCGGTAGCGCAGCCGCTTGTCCAGACACAGCCAGACCTCGTCCAGCCAGCCGTCGCGGGTGGCGGTGATCCGCATCATGTTGGCGGCGATGCCGGGGTTCGCGCGGGCGATCGCCTGCGCGAGCTGGCCGGCGGTGAGGCGCGAGCGGCGCGAAAGCGCGTCCATGTCCGGGAAGCGCAGCCGACCGTAGAGCGCGTTGGAGCGCGCAAAATAGGCCGCGGGCGTCACCCCCATGCAGCTGCCGTGCCTGGCATATTCATGCTGGAGCAGCTGCACCGAGGGCGTCGCGCACAGGTTCTTGCGCACCACCGCCTGCGGCAGCAGCGCAACGGGCTTGCAATATTGCGGCCACGTCTTCCCCTCCCCGTCCGGCCAGAGGCCGTGCAGGGTGAAGCCGAAGCGGTTGCCCTGGCCGCACTGGAAGCTGTCGTCGCCCGCCCGCTTGCCGCGGCAATATTGCGGCGACCAGGTGAGCGCGAGCGTATAGCTGCCGATCGGGATCACCCGGCGCGGCTGCTTGGGCGTCGGCAGGTCGGCATGCGGCCGCGGCAGCGCCGCCGGCACGCTGCACTGGGTGCTTTGTGCCAGGGCGGTGCCGGGAAGCGCGGCGGCGAGGAGCATCGCCGCCTTGTGCCAGAGGCGGATCATTCGAACGGCGTTTCCGCAGGGCCGGTCGGCTGCCCCTTGAACCAGGCGACGGCGTCCGGCTTGAACAGCATGACGACGGCGGCGGCCTGAAGCGCGGTCGAGAGGATGCTGAGGATGCCGGGGACGCCGCCCGGATAGGCGCCGTTCAGGAGGGTGAACAGCAGCGAGATCACGCCGATCACGAAGAAGATCACGATGATCCACCGGGCGATGTTGCTGCGCATGCGCGAGGTGAAGAACCACAGCAGCAGCGAGATGCCGAAGCCGACGATCACGCTGCCCAGCATGACCGGCGTGGCGATGGCGGCGGTTGCGGGGTCCGCCTGCATCCGCTCCATGGTGGCGTTCCAGCCGATGGCCGTGCTGATGAGGCCGAGCGCCAGCGCGCCCAGATAGAAGATGTCGAAGCGTTGAATGGACTTGGGACGCATGGTGTTTCTCCCCCTGTAAACAGCGCCGAACCTAGCCGACCCGCCCCTTTGGGCAAGCGAATTAGAGGGCGGTGAAGTCGAGCCCGATATCGGCGGCCGGCGCCGACTGGGTGAGCCGGCCGACCGAGACATAGGTGACGCCGGTCGCGGCGATCGCGGCGATGGTGTCGAGCCGGACGCCGCCCGAGGCCTCGGTGGGCACGCGTCCGGCGACCTCCGCCACCGCGGCGCGCAAGGTCGGCGGGTCCATGTTGTCGAGAAGGAGGTGGGTGGCGCCGCCGGCAAGCGCGGGCGCGATCTGGTCGAGCCGGTCGACCTCCACGATGATCGAGGCGATGCCGGCCTCCGCCGCCCGGCGCGCCGCGGCCTCGACGCCACCCGCCACCGCGACATGGTTGTCCTTGATCATCGCCGAGTCCCACAGGCCCATGCGGTGGTTGGTCGCACCGCCCATGCGGGTGGCGTATTTCTCCAGCCGGCGCAGGCCCGGCAGCGTCTTGCGTGTGTCGAGCAGCGTGGCGCCGGTGCCGCGGATCGCGTCGACGCAAGTAGCGGTGAGCGTGGCGATGCCGGAGAGATGCTGCACGGTGTTGAGCGCCGAGCGCTCGGCCGTCAGCAGCGCGCGGGCGTTGCCGCGCAGGCGCAGCAGGTGCGAGCCGGCGGCGGCGCGATCGCCGTCCTGCACCAGCGCCTCGATCTCCACCTGCGGGTCGAGCGCGCGGAAGAAGGCTTCCGCGATCGGGAGGCCCGCGACGGTGATCGCGTCGCGACTGTCCATGACCCCGGCGAAGCGCGCGTCCGCGGGGATCACGGCGGCGGAGGTGATGTCGCCCCCCTCCCCCAGATCCTCGGCAAGCGTCTCGCGGACGAAGCGATCCAGATCGAAACCTTCGAGCGACCAGTGCATGCGCGTTCTCCGCCGGACGTGAGGAAGGGCGCGCGGTAGCGTGCCCGGGAGAGCCGCCGCAAGGCGGAAAGTGCGTCGGGAGTCCGTCCACGAACGCGTGTCGCACCGGTGTCCGGGGCCTGCCGCGCGGCGTGCTGCACTGCGGAAGGTTAGGCTAAGGTTAGGCCAAGAACGGCTGGTGCGAGCGTGGATCGTCGTCGCGACGATGCTGCTGGAGGTGGGTGATCCCAGGCGCGGCCGATCCCTTGGTGTGCGTGCGAAGGGGGACCGTTGCTCTGCCGGGCCTTGGGTTCCTGCCTGCGCAGGAACACGGTGGAGGCCGAAAGCGCGCGCGATACCTGTCCGGGCGGAGTCGCGGTGTCGGTTGAAAGGCGTCCGGACGCGGTGCGCGTGATCGGCCATGGCAGTCCTCCCCCGATGCGGGGAGGACTGTGGCGACGTCCGCGCGTGTAGGACAGCCCGGGCGTGTGGCCCGGGCGTGCCGTCAGACCTTGGCGGCGTAGAGCATGCGGCCGTTGCCGAGGTGGCCGAACACCTGCGCCAGCTCGCTTTCGCCGACCGCGAAGCAGCCCTGGCTGCGGCCGAGCTTGCCGTGGGTGCGCAGCATCGAGGCGTTGGAATACCAGGCGCCGTGGATCACGATCGCGCGATCGAGCGCATTGTTGTTGGTTGGATCGAGCCCGATCAGCCGCTGCGACTTGCCATGCTTGCCGACATAATAGTCGGAGGCGAGGAAAGCGCCTTCGCACGAGGCGTTGGAGCCGTTGAGGTTGGAGAAGCGCTGCAGATAGCCGCTGTGCGCGGGATCCGAGCCGCTGCCATGGGCCACCAGCAGCGTCGTCGTCTGGCCGCTGATGAGGTCGACGAGGTGGAAGCGCGGCACCGACGAGGATGCGGCGAAATCGGCAATGGCGATGCGATCACGATTGGCGACGCGGCCGCCATGCGCCTGGAGTGCAGCGACCGCACGGCGGAACAGCGCCGGGCGCACCATGCGCGGCGAAGTGAGCGGGGCGACGGGGGCCGCCGGCACGGCCGCACGGACCGGCGAGGCGAAGGCGCCGGATGCGACCACGGCGCCCGCGACCGTGAGACCCGAGGTGAGGAATGCGCGGCGCGAGGGCGCCGTTTCGACGATGTTGTGCACGTGGATGTCCTGCCCTGAAGCCCGCTCTGGACACCGCATCGCGCTGCCCGGCACCCTTTTAGCCAAGAAATCCAAACCGTTCCTACTCGCGCACGCGCTCTGCCGCAGCCCTGCCGCGGCTCATCGCAGGATCGCGGGGTTGGCGGGTTGAGAAAGGTTCCGTTGTGCAGGCGGCAGATTCTTTCTCGCCTGTCAATGGCACAAAATAGACTTACCTACGTTTAGAAAGATGTGAAGCGGATGGGTCGCACTTCCCCCCACCCGCATGACGATGATGTTGAGGTGCGTAATGAACATTCGCAATTGTCGCGCCTGGCTGGCGGCCGGGGCGCTCGCTCTTTGCCTGCCGGCGGCTCCCGCTTTTGCGCAGGAAGCCATCGCGCAATTCGACATTGCGTCCAGCCAGGCGCTGAAGCCGGGCCAGTTTGTTTGGAAGGACAGCGGCGATGCTTCGGAACCGGTGACGGTGACCGTGAGCATCCCGTTGCAGCGGGCCTATGTCTTCCGCGGCAGCACCCTGATCGGCGTGTCCACCGTTTCCACGGGCAAGCCTGGCCATGAAACGCCCACCGGCGAGTTCGAGATCCTTCAGAAGAAGGTGATGCACAAATCCAACTTGTATGACGACGCACCCATGCCGTTCATGCAGCGGCTGACCTGGGACGGCATCGCGCTGCACGCGGGCAACATCCCGGGCCGCCCGGCCTCGCACGGCTGCGTCCGGCTGCCGTCTGCCTTCGCCAAGAAGCTGTTCGCGGCGACCGAGATGGGCGCGCTGGTGTCGATCAACAACGACCCCTACGACCCGCTTTCCGCGCCGCCGCTGCCGGCCGAGAATTTCGAATCGTCCATGTCGGGCACGGTGACGGCGTCGCAGGACGTGGTGCCCGGCCGCGGCATCCGTACCGCGACGGCGCCCTGAGCCGGGGCTGGCGGACGCATCCGGCGCTTGACCCCTGCCGTTGAAGGAGCGGCCGGGTCTGAGCGCAGGACGTGTCGGGTCGCGGCCCCGCGGATCTCACCAGCGGCGTGGGCCTGCGATCAGCTAACCGCCCCGTTTGCGGCGCCCCTCGACCAGGACTGCCTGCTGCCACCGCCCTGGCGCCTTGTCGGTCCGGTGCGTGCACCCTGCCCAGCAGCAGGGCCGCTTCTTGCCGGCCAGCAGCTCCTCGCACATCCGCTGCAGGCGGCGTTGACGCGTCGCTGCCTGCTTCGCGTCGATGACCCAGCAGATGAACTCGTTGCGGCCAAGGGGCGTCAGCTCCTGCCAGCGCGACGACAGGTCGGTGCTTGCTTGCACGGCGGCCTGAAGATCCTCGGGCGCGTCGTGGACCGTGCCGTGCGGAAACGAGTCAGCCATGGGATCTCCAGACTTCCGGAGCCGGCCGCACTGTGCCGGGCTGGCGGATATTCGCACGCATTGCCGCGCGCGCAATCAGAACCGCAATGCTCCGGGCGCGCGATGCGCCACTCAAAGGAAGGAACTACCGGCTTCATCGAAGTGTCACGCTCCCCGCCTAGCGCTGGATTCTCCACATTCATCCTTCCGGGGGGCAAGGACTTTGAAGCTTCATCCCATCGCCGCGGGCTTCTTCCTCATTGCGGGCGCGCCTGCTGCCGCCCAGGAGGCCAGCTTCTGCGAGCGGCTTGCGCCGCAACTCGGCATGGCCCCGATCGAGAAGGGACGGCAGGGGCAGACCACTGGGGAATGGCGCGTCAACACGCTGGCAGGGCTGAAGACGGTGTTGTTCGGCGGCAGTACCCTGATCTCCTTCGGCATGCAGCCGGCTGGGGACAGCGCAACGGTCGAGGACTATGCGCGCCTGCAAAAGGCCTGCGAACAACAGAAGAAGAACTTTCTCTGCCGGATCGAAGGCCCGATGATCCTCACCGTATCCACCGGGAAGGGGAAGGCCGAAATCGAGGCCTTGCCCGGCGAGCGCGCCGAAGTCGAAATGAAGGGGACGACGATCCTCTGCCGGGATCCGCGCGCGATGAAGAAAGCCTAGGGTTCGCCAGACTGGCACCCGCAGGAACAGGCCGCTTCCTGTATTCGGCTAGGGGCTCGCGATGCTGGCGAGGGGCGCGCGAACGGCGTAGCCTGCCAGGCGAGAACGGGCGGCCGCTCCTGCTTGGTGCGCCAACGCCCCCTTTGCCTGGGAGGGCGGGATGCGGGTTCGGGTTGCAAGCTGCCGGTGCGGACAATTGCGGGCGACCTGCACGGGCGAGCCGGTGCGGGTGTCGGTGTGCCATTGCCTGGAGTGCCAGAAGCGCAGCGGCAGCGCCTTTGCCGTGCAGGCGCGCTGGCCCGACGCACAGGTGGCGCTTGCCGGCGAGTTCCGGACCTGGGCCCAGCAGGGCGACAGCGGCGCGGTGGCGCGCTTTCGCTTCTGCCCCACCTGTGGCGCGACTTTGGTCTATGCGAGCGAGGGCATGCCGGGGCTGACGGCAGTTGCGGTGGGCGCCTTTGCCGATCCCGGTTTTCCGCCCCCGCAGTACTCGGTGTGGGAAGACCGCAAGCACGGCTGGGTCACCGTGTCCGGGGACGGGATGGAGCACTTCGACTAGCGCGGCGCGGCTAGGCGGCGACCAGTTCGATGTTGGGATGGTCGGCGAGGATGTGGAGGATGGTGTCGAAGTAGGTCGGCCCCTCGCCGCGCTCGATCGCGTCGAGCTGGCGGCGGATCCGGGCCACGTCGAAGAGGTCCGGCCGCTGGAGCTTTGCGCGCAGGTGGGCGGCGGTGGCCTCTGGCCCGAGCGCCGATCGGCTCGCCTCCAGGTCCTTCCAGACGAGCCGCACGGGTTCCCGGCCCGCGATCGCGCCATAGCCGCCGTGCAGCAGGTCCTCGAACGCGTCGAGGCTTTCGCCCAGCGTCCAGTCCTCTCCGGCCATGAGGACGCGGTTCACCTCTGTGTAGAAGGAGGCGACGTCGCGGATGCGGGCGCCTTCGAGCGTGAGGGTCTTGGTCACGGACGCGGCTATCGCGCCTTGTCCTGGAGCACGGAGGCAAGGTCCGGGCGCGGGAGAATCGGCGGCGTGCTGTCCATGTAGGTGAGCCAGTGGCTCCAGATCACATGGGTGCGCAGCTTCGTGAGGCGCGTGTGGCAGGTGATGCTCATGTGGGTGCGGATCGTGCCGCCGATCCAGTTCTGGTACACACTCGCGCATTCGGCGTCGCGGTAGCGGATCCAGGCGCGCTGGGCCTCGACCAGTTCCTTGGCGGTCTGCGCCTCTCCTTCGCTGCGCAGCCGGCGCATCGCGGCCTGGTAATAGCGGTTCAACTCGGCATCGGCCGCGGCGAGTTCGGCGGAGGCGCAGGCGTCGACCGAGGGCGTGTCGACCCCGGGGCAGGATACGGGCTCCGCCGACTGGAGGAACAGGGCGAGCGCGAACAGGGGCATGGGGAGTCCTTGGAATTGCCGGTTACAGCGATGCCGTGCCGACCAGAAGGCGGGATCAGCGTTGCGCTACATCAGCGGGCGGCGTTGCGGATCGAGGACGATCACCTCCTCGAAGCCGGCGGATTGCAAGCTGTAGATCGCTCCGCCGATGCAGCGATACGGGACGTCGTTCGTGTTCAGCAGGATGCGGGCGCTGCGTCCGGGCTTCGCTTCGGGGCGAGCGGTGGCGAGCAGTTCCTGGGGGGTGACCGGGCGCCCCCCGACTTCGATGGTGCAGCTGGCGGCTGACCCTCGGACGACGATGTCGAACGGCGCGGGCGCCGCCCTGCCCGTCGCATGTCCGGCAAGGGCGAGCGCCAGGGCCGCGATGATCGTGGATGGACGTACCGGCTGCATGGGCGGAGGATGCCGCATGTCCGGCACGCTAGCAACGCGCCTGCCGAGGTGCGGCGGGCACAAAAAAGGGGGCCGGAGCCCCCTCTTCGGTTAGCCGCGCGGGCCGCCGCGGGAACGGAACGGGCGGGCGTGGTGGCGCGGCTGGTTGGGGCCACCGCGGGGCGGGCGCGGACCGCCGGTGCTGCCCGGGGGCGGCGGACCGTCCATCGGCAGCACGCGCAGGTCGTCGTCGCCCTCGCCCGCGGTACGCTTGATCGCGGCCACGAAGCGGCTGGCGACGGCGCGCGGGATCTGGAAGGCGGTCTCGTCCGCGGCGATGCGGATCGCGCCGACTTCCCCCTTGGTGATGTGGCCGCGGCGGCAGAGCAGCGGCAGGAGCCAGCGCGGATCGGCGTTCTGGCGGCGGCCGATGTTCATGCGGAACCAGACGCTGTCCTCGAAGCCCGCACGCGGGCCGTCGTCGCGCGGACCGCGCTCGCCGCGGTCGTTGCCGCCGACGAGGTCCTCGGCCGCGGGCAGCTTGGCGCGATAGGCGCGCACCAGCATGGCGGCGATGTCGGCGGGCTCGCGCCCTTCGAGCAGGCGGGCGCCCAGTGCGCGATCCTCCTCGTCCAGCTCCACCGTGTCGCTGAGCTTGGCGAGCAGGCGCTCGCGATCGGCCTCGCGGATCGCGTCGGCGCTCGGCACCTCGACCCATTCGGCGTTGATCTTGGCACCGCGCAGCATCATCTCGACGCGGCGGCGACGCTGGTACGGCACGACCAGCGCGGCGATGCCCTTCTTGCCCGCACGGCCGGTGCGGCCGGAGCGGTGCTGAAGCGCCTCGGCGTCGCGCGGCAGCTCGACGTGGATCACCAGGCTGAGCGAGGGCAGATCGATGCCGCGTGCGGCGACGTCGGTGGCGACGCAGACGCGGGCGCGGCGATCGCGCAGCGCCTGGAGGGCGTGGTTGCGCTCGTTCTGGCTGTGCTCGCCCGAGAGCGCCACGGCGTCGAAGCCGCGCTCGACCAGGCTGGCGTGGAGGCGGCGGACGGCTTCACGGGTGGCGCAGAAGAGGAAGGCGGTGTCCGGCTCGTGGAAGCGCAGCAGGTTCACCACTGCGTGCTCGATGTCGGACGGGGCGACGGTGACGCACTGATAGGCGATGTCACCGTGGCCGCGATCGGCCGAGAGCGTCTCGATGCGGAGCGCGTCGCGCTGGTAGCGCTTGGCGAGTGCGACGATCGGGCGCGGCATGGTCGCGGAGAACAGCAGCGTGCGGCGGCCGTCGGCGGTCGCGTCGAGGATCTGCTCCAGGTCCTCGCGGAAGCCCATGTCGAGCATCTCGTCGGCCTCGTCGAGCACCGCCACTCGGATCGCCGACAGGTCGAGCGCGCCGCGTTCGAGATGGTCGCGCAGGCGGCCCGGCGTGCCGACGACGATGTGGGCGCCGTGGCTGAGGCTGCGACGCTCACGCGACGGGTCCATGCCGCCGACGCAGGTGGCGATGCGGGCGCCGGTCTGGCCATAGAGCCAGCCGAGTTCGCGCGCGACCTGGAGCGCGAGCTCGCGGGTCGGGGCGATGGCGATGGCGAGCGGGGCGCCGGCGGGGCCGATCGCGCCATCCTCCCCCAACAGTTGCGGAGCCATGGCGAGGCCAAAGGCGACGGTCTTGCCGGAGCCGGTCTGGGCGGAGACGATGAGGTCGCGCCCTTCGGCTTCGGGCTGGACGACGGCGGCCTGGACGGCCGTGGGCGCTTCATAGCCACGCGCAACAAGCGCCGCGGCGAGCGGTTCGGGAACTTTACCAAAGGGCATGGGGGCGCAAATGGCCCTTTCCGAGCCGTGGCACAAGGGCTTACGGTACCGGAGAGTCCCGGCGCGGGAGGCCGGCGCCGCCCCAGGGCGCGGCTTGGGGCGGATGCGACACTGGCGCACAAGGCCGATCGCGCTTCAGACTCCGCCCGTTCGTTCCATCCTCATCAAACCGCTGGGATAGGGCATCCCCGCCAGGCAAGCCGCACGCGGCGCGCGCTGGTAGGACCGGAACACGCAACCCCGGGGCTCAGTTTCCCTCGACCGGCTCCGAGGATTCGGGCTGCGGGGCTGGGGTTGGCTTCGGCTCCAGATACTTGGGGACGAACGGGTTCACGCTCGGCGGCGGCCCCGACATGCCGGCCGGATCGCCCTCGACGCGCCCGCGCAACTGGTCGATCTCGGCCTGGCGTCGGTTCAGATAGAATGCCCGGGTTGCGGCATAGGGATCGGGCGAATTGTCGTGCAGGTCCTTGAGCGTCTGATCGAATTCGGAACGATGATCGAGCGCGCCCAGGACCCCGGCGGGCACCGAATAGCTCAGGCTCGTGAACGGACTGCCGACGCCGACCGGCAGGACCAGCCGATCGACGGCGCCGCCCAGCAAGTCCCGGACGGTCGTGGGGCCGACCAGGGGCAGGAACAGGAACGGCCCGTTCTTCACGCCATAGAAGCCCAGCGTGTTTGCAAACCCGTTCGACCGCCGCGGCAGATGGAACGGCTTCCGCTTGGCCATGTCCACGAACCCGGCAGCGCCGACGGTGGTATTGATCACGAAGCGGCCGACCGTCTCCGCTGCCTTCCCAGGCTTGAGCTGAAGCAAGAAGTTCAAGAACACGATCGGTTCACGGATGTTGTACAGGAAGTTGTGGATCCCCTTGCGGATCGGGCTGGGCACAGTCTTCTTGTAGGTTCTTGCGACAGGTCCGATGACGGTGTCGTCGACCTTCTGCGTGACGGCAAAAGACTCGGCATTCACCGCGCGCAGCGGGTCTCCTGCCGGCTCCCGGCGCCCCGTGATGACGATGTCACCGTGCGCCGCCTCTTCGGCAGACGGCACCTGGAGGGGCGTAGCCGAGTCCGACGGGGGCACCGTACCCGGCGAGTCCGGCGAGACTTGAACCGGAACGACCGCCGGCGGAGCCGCCGTGCTGGACTGAAGCGGCTGCGCCGGAAGGAGTGCCGGATCGACAAGCAGGACGGAGGGCGAAGCCAGGGTTGCCGAGGCAGCGCTCGCCGCGGTCGGGAAATCCGCCGCCGGCACTGAGCCCAGGGGGATGACCGCGAGCAGTAGCGCACCGGATACCGTCAACATCTACGCTCATCATCCTGTCGACTGGCTTCACCCGAATCTGAAGCACTGCAACCGGTAACATGCGCTTTCGAAGCCAAACGGCATAGGGATAATCGGCGCACGAAGCGCGTGCCGCTGGGCCTCGGGGGGAGAAGAGCGGGCCATGGCGGCCCCGGGCCTGCCTGGTTGTTGCCGCCGACGAAGTCGCCGAGGGCGCCGAGGTCGAGCGCGGCGACGCGACGGTGCCCCCAACCCTGCCCGCCCAGCACGCCTGATAGCGGCCGATAAGGAAGCCTGCACCCGGGTGGATCGGAACCGGCAGCTTGGAACGACGACTGCCGCGCTCAGTGCCGAAAAAGCACGGTGCCGCAACTTCAGCCACAATAACGATGATGCCATGAAAATGCAGCGGAACAATTCTACTCTATACTTGTATTCGTATTGATCAACAGGGGTGTTGTTTCATGAGATCGCTGGCTCGCGTCCTTTCGGCGCCGTTTCTCTTTTTGTGCCCCGCGCTCTCCCAGGCACAGGAGCAACAGAGCGTGACCACGGCCACGACGGAGTCGCAGCAGCGATTTCTAAAAACCCTCGATTTTTCCGACACCTCCGATTTTGAGGACGCGAAAAAGGGGCTTGTTGAAGCGTTCAACGATGTCATCCGCGATGCGGAAGGCAAGGTCGTGTGGGACATGAAGTCCTATGCGTTCGAGAACAACGCGCAAGCACCGGCGACCGTCAACCCGAGTTTGTGGCGCCAGGAGCGGCTGAACAATATCGCCGGATTGTTCAAGGTTTCCGAACATATCTACCAGGTTCGGGGGCTCGACCTCTCCAACATGACGATCATCGAGGGCAAGTCGGGCCTCATCATCGTCGACCCGCTGATTTCTTCCGAGACCGCGGCGGCCGCAATGGCGCTCTATCGGAAGCATTTCGGCAACCGGCCCGTCGTCGCCGTGATCTACTCGCACTCTCACGTAGATCATTATGGCGGCGTGAAAGGCGTGGTCAGCGAAGCGGATGTTCTCGCCGGAAAGGTGAAGATCTACGCGCCTGACGGCTTTCTGGAGCACGCCGTTTCGGAAAACGTCTACGCCGGCACCGCGATGAGCCGCCGGGCACAATATATGTACGGTGCCCTGCTTCCGAAGAGCCCGACCGGACAGGTCGGCGCCGGCCTGGGCAAGACCACCTCCCGCGGCACCGTGGGCCTGATCGCGCCGACCGACAGCATCGGCGTGGGCGGGAAAGCAGTCGAACAGGTCACCATCGACGGGCTGCAGATCGAGTTCCAACTGACGCCGGGAACCGAAGCGCCGGCGGAAATGAACATGTACATTCCCGCCTATCGCGCGCTCGGCGCCGCCGAGAACGCGACGCACACCCTGCACAACGTGCTGACCATCCGCGGCGCGCAGGTGCGCGACCCCAGCGTCTGGTCTTCGTACCTCGACGACACGATCGCCCGCTATGGCGCCACCACCGAGGTATTGTTCGCGCAGCACCACTGGCCGACCTGGGGCACCGCGCGGATTTCGGCCATGCTTGCCGACCAGCGGGACATGTACCGGTACATCAACGATCAGACGCTGCGGCTCATCAACCTCGGCTACACGCCGATGGAAATCGCCGAGGAACTAAAGACCCTTCCGCCGGCACTCGGCAAGAAGTGGTATAACCGGGACTATTACGGCTCGATGAGCCACAATGTGCGCGCGGTATATCAGCGCTACATGGGGTTCTACGACGGGAATCCGGCGAACCTGAACCCCCTGCCTCCCGTGGAAGCCGCGAGGAAATACGTCGCCTCGATGGGCGGCGAGGACAAGGTCATCGCGCTGGGGCGCACGTCCTTTGCCCAGGGCGACTATCGCTGGGTCGCCGAACTCATGAAGCACGTCGTGTTCGCGAACCCGCAGTCGGCGGCGGGCAAGGCCCTCCTGGCCGAGACGCTCGACCAGATGGGCTTTCAGTCCGAGAACGGAACGTGGCGCAACGCGATGCTGATGGGCGCCTTCGAGCTGCGCAACGGCGTACCCAAGGGCGCCGGGGGTACGGCATCCCCGGATACGATCAAGGCCATGCCGCTCGCCATGTACTTCGACTATCTGGGCATCCGGTTGAACGGTCCCAAGGCTGCTGCGAGCGGAGACCTCAAGCTCAACTGGGTGTTCTCCGACCCGGCGGAGACCCATGTCGTGACGGTGCGGGGTGGCGCGCTCACCCATCGCAAGGACGACGCATCTTCGGACGCGACGGCAACCCTCTCCCTGTCGCGCAAGACGCTGGATGCGATCACGCTGGGCCAGACCAGCTTCGATCGGGCGATCGGGGACGGTTCGATCCGGATCTCGGGAGATCGCAGCGCCGTCACCAGGCTGTTCTCCAACCTCGACACCTTCCCGATCTCCTTCAACATCGTGACGCCGTGAGGTCGCGACCATGAGCAAGCACCATGCCGCGTTCGCGACCGTTCTAGCCGGCGGGCTGATCCTGGCGTCCCCGTCCGCCTTCGCCCAGGGCGCCCGGGACTGGGAGAATGTCCCCGTCGATACGAACATCCTGTTCCTCTACTATACCTATTCGAACACCGAGGCCTCGGTCGATCCGTCGCTGCCGATCGAGGGCGTATCGGTGGACGCGCATGTGCCGATCGCGCGCTATGCGCGGTCCTTCGGCATCGCGGGCCAGGCCGCGGGTGTTCAGCTGATCGTCCCCTATGGCTTCGTGACGGCACGTCTGGATGGGACGAACCTACAGACCTACAGCGAGGGCCTGGGCGATGTGAACGCCGTCTTCGTCATGAACATCGCGGGCGCGCCTGCCCTGACCCGCCGCGAGTTTGCCACGTGGCAGCCGAACGCCTACCTCACCGGGTCGATCGGCGTGACGGCGCCGACCGGAGCCTATGACGCGGAAAGTCTCCTCAACATCGGCAAGAACCGGTGGATGGTGAAGCCGCAGCTTTCGTACGGGAAATACTTCGGCCCGCGCACGCTCTTTGCCCTGAACGGCAACGTCCAGTTGTTCGGCGCGAACGACGCATATCGAGGCGACGGCAGGCTGCAGCAAAAAGCCCTGTTCGGCGTCGACGGGCACCTCAGCCACGACGTGGGCGATCGGGCCTGGCTGTCGCTGGACGCCGTCTACGCCCATGGCGGGACCACCAAGGTCGACGGCGTCGGGCAGGACAACCGGCAACAAACGCTGAGGCTCGGGGCGAGCGGCAGCGTCAGTCTGGACCGGGCGACGGCGATCAACATCGCCTTCACCCGCTCCGCGGCGAAGAAGGACTATACGCCCTCGGCCACCACCTTTTCGGTGAACCTGAACAGAGCGTTCTGAACAGACGCGCGCGCTTGCCCTAGTTGTTGCCGCCGACGAAGTCGCCGAGGCCGCCGAGGATCGAGCCTTCGCCGCGGTTCTGGCCGCCCCGGCTGCCGGCGGCCGCCAGCATCCGGCCTGCCAGGCGCGAGAAGGGCAGCGACTGGATCCAGACCTTGCCGGGGCCGCGCAGGCGGGCGAAGAACAGGCCCTCGCCGCCGAACAGCACGCTCTTCACGCCGCCTGCCGTCACCAGGTCGAAGTCCACCGTGTCGGTCATGGCCGCCAGGCAGCCGGTGTCGACGTGCAGTTCCTCGCCCGGTGCCAGCGTGCGTTCGACGACGGTGCCGCCCATCTGGACGAAGACCCAGCCGTCACCCTCCAGCTTCTGCATGATGAAGCCCTCGCCGCCGAACAGGCCGGTGAGCACACGCTTCTGGAAGTGGATGCCGATCGACACGCCCTTGGCCGCGGCGAGGAAGCTGTCCTTTTGGCAGATCAGCCGTCCGCCGAGGTCGCCCAGGCGCAGCGGCAGGATCGCGCCGGGCGTGGGCGAGGCAAAGGCGACCCGCGCCTTGCCGTGGCCCTGGTGGGTGAAGACGGTGGTGAACAGGCTCTCGCCCGTCACCAGCCGGCGGCCGGCGCCGAGCAGCTTGCCCATGAAGCCGGCACCCTGCCCGCCGCTGCCGTCGCCGAACACCGTGGTCATGTCGACCGCGGCATCCTTCCACACCAAGGCCCCCGCCTCCGCCACCGCGCTTTCGCTGGGATCGAGCTCGATCTCCAGGAACTGGAGCTCCTGGCCCTTGATCTCGAAGTCGATGTCGTCGGCGATGCTGCTGCTACGATGGTGCTGCCAGGGGCTCGGATGCGGCATGGGAACTTCCTCTCGCGGGTGGGTCAGGCGCGGGCCATCAGTCTCCGGTGACGCGGACGGGGCCGAGGTCGCCCATGCCGACCGTGCCGCTGGCCATGCCGAGCATGCGGTCGAGCGAGACCTTGGCCTTGAGGCGCAGGCTTTCCTCGATCTCGATGCGCGGCTCCAGGTCGCGCAGCGCCAGGTAGAGCTTCTCGATCGTGTTGAGCGCCATGTACGGGCAGATGTTGCAGTTGCAGTTGCCGTCGGCCCCGGGCGCGCCGATGAAGCGCTTTTCCGGCATCGCCTTTTCCATCTGGTGGATGATGTGCGGCTCCGTCGCGACGATCAGCGTGTCGCCGGGAACGGTCTGCGCGTACTCCAGGATGCCGCGGGTCGAGCCGACATAGTCGGCGTGGTCGAGGATCACCGCCGGGCATTCCGGGTGCGCCGCGACCGGCGCGCCGGGATGCTCGGCCTTGAGCTTCAGCAGTTCGGTTTCCGAGAACGCCTCGTGCACGATGCACACGCCCGGCCACAGCAGCAGGTCGCGCCCGGTCTTGCGTGCGAGATAGCCACCGAGATTGCGGTCCGGGCCGAAGAGGATCTTCTGGCTGGGCGGGATCTGGCTGAGGATCTTTTCCGCCGAGGACGAGGTGACGATGATATCGCTGAGCGCCTTCACCTCGGTCGAGCAGTTGATGTAGGTCAGCGCGATATGGTCCGGGTGCTGGGCGCGGAAGGCGGCGAACTGCTCGGGCGGGCAGCTGTCCTCCAGGCTGCAGCCGGCGGCCATGTCGGGCAGCACCACGATCTTTTCGGGGCTCAGGATCTTAGCGGTCTCGGCCATGAAGCGGACACCGCAGAAGGCGATGACTTCGGCGTCGGTTGCCGCGGCCTTGCGCGAGAGGTCCAGGCTGTCACCGACGAAATCGGCGAGGTCCTGGATCTCCGGCTTCTGGTAATAATGCGCGAGGATGACGGCGTTGCGCTCCTTGCGCAGCCGGTCGATCTCTCCGAGCAGGTCGACGCCGGCCAAGTTGCCGCCGATGCCGTTGCGTGCGTCCATTCCAACTTCCCCCGCGTGCCCATGATGCGGGCCACAAAGCGCCCACATGGCCATTTGCGCACGGTGCGGCAAGATGGCTGACATGCGCGACCGCGCTCGATAGGCTGCGCGTCAGGGACAAGGGGGAGAGGACGAATGCGTCGGTCGATACGGCTTGCGTCGATGATCCTGGCGCTGACGACGGCGGCGGTGCCGGCCAGGGCGGAGTGGTACCAGGCGACATCCAAGCACTTCATCGTCTTTGCCGAAGGCAATGCGGAGTCGGTCAAGGAGCGGGCCGAGGAGCTGGAGCTGTTCGACGGCGTGTTCCGCTACTTCCAGAACGTGGCGGCGCGGCCGGAGGACGAGTCCAACAAGGTGACGCTCTATGTCGTGCCGAACGACAGCGCGGTGCGGCGGCTCTACGGTTCGAACAGCGCCAACATCGCCGGCTTCTACGACGGGCGGGCGAGCGGTTCGGTGGCCTTCACCCCGCAGCGAGGCCTGGGCGGCGAGGGATCGGATCGCGAGCAGGCGCGGATCGTGCTGTTCCACGAATATGCCCATCACCTGCTGCTGGGCAATTTCGCCGCCGCCTATCCGGCCTGGTTCTCCGAGGGCTATGCGGAGTTCCTGTCGACGGTGTCGTTCGACAAGGAGACGGCCTGGATCGGCAAGCCCGCGCAGCACCGCGCCTATTCGCTGCTGCACGGCGATCCGCTCCCCGCCTCCGAGCTTCTCTCCGTCAACATGAGCACGATCCGCAGGGACCAGATGGACGGGCTGTACGCGCGCGGCTGGCTGCTCACCCACTATCTCACCATCGCGGCGCCGCCCGAGCGGCGGGCGCAGTTCGCCAAGTATCTGGCGGCGGTGAACCAGGGGAAGCCGAGCGTCGAGGCCGCGCGCGAGGCGTTCGGCGACCTGAAGCAGCTCGACAAGGAGCTGAACGCGCGGCTGAAGGGGCGGACCTTCCCCGCGCTGCGGTTCGGGCTGGACAAGCTGCCGAAGCCGGTGGTGCAGGTCCGGCCGCTCAGCCCCGGCGAAAAGGCGATGATCGGCCTGCGCATGCGGTCCGACCGCGGGGTCAATACCAAGACCGCACAGCCGATCCTGGAGGACGCGATCCCGATCGGCGCGCGCTATCCGGGCGACGCGGTCGTGCAGGGCTGGCTTGCCGAGATGGCGCTGGACGCGCGGCGCTATGACCTGGCCGAAGCGGCGGCCGACCGCGCGCTGGCGATCGACCCGAACTCCTCCCAGGCGCTGGTCTACAAGGCGCAGGTCCTCCTCAACCGGGCACGCGAGGCGCAGACGACCGACCCGGCCGTGTGGAAGGAGGCGCGCAGCTGGCTGTTGAAGGCGAACAAGATCGACCCGAACGACGCTTATACGCTGCTGCTCTTCTATTCGAGCTTCGGCATGGCGGGCGCGGTGCCCACCGCCAATGCCAAGCAGGCGCTCGCCCGCGCGCATGAATTGGTGCCGCAGGACGATGCGGTGCGCTTCGCCTATGCGCACCAGTCGCTGATCGACGACCGGGTGGACGACGCCAGGCGGGCGCTGCGCCCCCTCGCCTATTCGGCGCACGCCGCCCCGGACAACGGCGCAGCGCGGCTGCTGGCGCTGCTCGACGCGAAGAAGTCCGGCAAGGAGGTGGTGGCGGCGATGGAGGCGGAAGGTGCGGAAGGTGGCGGTGCCGACTGAAGCGCCGACTGGCACGACCCGCACGAGCAGACACCGCCTGCGGACCCGATCGCAGGCGCGGCAAGGATGGAGACAGGCATGATCGTGAACCGTCGAGGATGGATGGGGCTGGCTGCGGCACTGGGGCTGCCGGTGCTCGGATCGCGCGCCGCGGCCGCGGCGGCGCCCCGGCAGGGCCAGATGGTGCATCACGTCTTCTTCTGGCTGAAGGAGCCGGGACGCGCGGGCGACCGGGAGAAGCTGATCGCCGGCCTCAAGACGCTGCGCGCGATCCCCGAGATCCGGGAGCTGCGGGTCGGCGTCCCCGCCCCCACCGAGCAGCGTTCGGTGGTGGACAGCAGCTATCATGTGTCCGAGCTGATGGTGTTCGACACGGTGGCAGACCAGGCGCGGTACCAGGATCACCCGGTCCACAAGCGCTTCGTGGAGACGTGCGGCGATCTGTGGGCGCGCGTCGTGGTCTATGACAGCATCGACGTCTGAGGCGCCGCCGCGGGTTCAGGCCGCGAAGGTGACGAAACCGTTCTCGTCGATGGCCCAGGCCGGGTTCCACGCGATTTCCCAGGCGTGCCCGTCCGGGTCGGCGACATAGCCGCGATAGCCGCCGTGCGGCGGGGCATCCGCCGGCCGGAGGGTGCACCCGCCCGCCGCGACCAGTTGCTCCATGACGGGTTCGACGTCCGTCTGGGCCGGCACGTTATGCGCCAGCGAGAAGGCGCCGCCCGCCCCAGAGCCGAACCGATTCATGTCGCGTTCCAGCGCCGCACGGTCGAAGGTGCCGAGGACCAGCCCGTTCATCTGGTAGAAGACGATCTCCGCATTTTCGAACACGGGCGTCCAGCCGAAGCCATGCATGTAGAAGCGCCGGGATCGGTGCAGGTCCGCGACGCCGAGCGTGATGACCGAAATCTGCTGCTGCACGTGCGCGCTCCTCCTATCGGTTTCCTCGCCATGGTCGAGCGGAGCGCCGGTCCTGGCAAGAGGCCTGTCCGGCAGGGGCGAAAATCCGCAGCCAGCCGCGGGTCTGCGCGCCTGCCCTCTAGCCCGTTCGCGCCGGTGTCGCTAAGGGCTCGCGCATGACCCAGATCACGCCCGAGATCGTCGCCGAGCACGGCCTTTCCCCCGAGGAATATGAGCGCGTCCTGCACGCGATGGGGCGCGAGCCCAATCTGACGGAGCTGGGCATCTTCTCGGTGATGTGGTCCGAGCACTGCTCGTACAAGTCGAGCCGCATTCACCTGAAGAAGCTGCCGACCGAGGGACCGCAGGTGATCTGCGGGCCGGGCGAGAACGCGGGCGTCGTCGACATCGGCGACGGCCAGGCGGCGATCTTCAAGATGGAGTCGCACAACCACCCGTCCTACATCGAGCCTTACCAGGGCGCGGCGACGGGCGTCGGCGGCATCCTGCGCGACGTGTTCACCATGGGCGCTCGGCCGGTCGCGAACCTGAACGCGCTGCGCTTCGGCCGGCCCGACCATCCCAAGATGCGCCACCTGATCGCGGGCGTGGTCCACGGCATCGGCGGCTATGGCAATTGCGTGGGCGTGCCGACTGTCGGCGGCGAGGTGAACTTCCATCCCGCCTATGACGGCAACATCCTGGTCAATGCGATGACCGTGGGCGTCGCCGACACCGACAAGATCTTCTATTCGGCCGCCTCGGGCGTCGGCAATCCGATCGTCTATGTGGGGTCGAAGACCGGCCGCGACGGCATCCACGGCGCGACCATGGCCTCGGCCGATTTCGGCGAGGATTCGGAGGAGAAGCGTCCCACCGTCCAGGTCGGCGACCCCTTCACCGAAAAGCTGCTGATCGAGGCGTGCCTGGAGCTGATGGCGTCCGACGCGATCGTGGCGATCCAGGACATGGGTGCGGCGGGCCTCACCTCCTCCTCGGTCGAGATGGCATCCAAGGGCGGCGTGGGCATCGAGTTGGTGATGGACGATGTCCCTCAGCGCGAAGAGGGCATGACGCCCTATGAGATGATGCTGTCGGAGAGCCAGGAGCGCATGCTCATGGTGCTGAAGCCCGGCCGCGAGGACTTCGCCGAGGCGATCTTCCGCAAGTGGGAACTCGACTTCGCGATCATCGGCCGCGTGACCGACACCGGCCGCATGGTGCTGAAGTGGAAGGGCGACACGGTTGCCGACATTCCGCTGGCGCCGCTCGCCGACGAGGCGCCGCTCTACGACCGCCCGCACGTGCCGACGCCCAAGCCGGCCGAACTGACCAACGTGCCGGCCTGCGGAGATCCGGCGGCGGACCTGCTCAAGCTCATGGGCTCGCCCGACATCGCCAGCCGGCGGTGGATCTGGGAGCAGTACGACCACATGGTCGGCGCCGACACCGTGCAGCGCCCCGGTTGCGACGCCGCGGTGGTGCGCGTCCACGGCACCAAGAAGGCGCTGGCGATCACCACCGACTGCACGCCGCGCTATTGCTTCGCCGACCCGGTCGAGGGCGGCAAGCAGGCGGTGGCCGAGGCGTGGCGCAACCTGACCGCGGTGGGTGCCACCCCGCTCGCGATCACCAACTGCCTGAACTTCGCCAACCCGCAGCGGCCGGAGATCATGGGCCAGATCGTCGGCTGCCTGGAGGGCATGGGCGAGGCCTGCCGCGCGCTCGACTTCCCGATCGTGTCGGGCAACGTGTCGCTCTACAATGAGTCGAAGGCGACCGGCGGCGGCTCGGCGATCCTGCCGACGCCGGCAATCGGCGGACTGGGGCTGATGGCCGACTGGGAGAAGTCGATGACCATCGCCTTCAAGCAGACCGGCGACATCATCATCGCGCTCGGCAACCGCTCCGGCCATCTCGGCCAGTCGCTGTGGCTGCGCGAGATCCACGGCCGCGAGGAAGGCCCGCCGCCGCCGGTGGACCTGGAGCAGGAGCGCCGCACCGGAGACTATCTGCGCGCCGCGATCACCGCGGGCGTGGTTACGGCCGCGCACGACGTCTCGGATGGCGGCCTCGCAGTCGCGCTCGCCGAGATGGCGCTGGCCGGCAACATCGGCGCGATCCTCGACAAGAAGCAGCCGTACGATCACGCCTGCTCCTTCTTTGGCGAGGACCAGGGCGTCTACCTGGTGACGGTGCACGACCACGCGCTGCTCGACTTCCTGAAGGGCGCGCAGGCCGCCGGGATCGACGCGGAGCCGATCGGCCGCACCATCGGCAGCCGGCTGATCTTCGAGCTGGCCGACGGCGACTTCGTCGTGTCGCTCGACGCGCTGCGCACGGCGCATGAGGGCTTCTTCCCCAATCTGATGGGCAGCGACGCCGCCCTCGCCTGACGGAACTGCCAGGGGCTGTCGATCGAGGCAGCCCCGGCCCACCCCACGCACTCCCCGCAGGCGAGACCTCTGCGAAACTCCTGACCGTGCTCCTGCGAAGGCAGGAGCCCCGGGTTCCAGGCGCCGCGAGGGGTTGGTCTGCCTGGCCCTGGATTCCTGCCTGCGCAGGAATACGGTGTGACCCTGGGGCGGCGGCCCCTGCTTTGCAGCGGTTTCCCGTAGGCGGGATCGAAGGTCTAGCCGGGCAACGGGCGCTGGCGCTCGGGACCCTGGGCTCCCGCCTTCTCGGGAGCACGGAAGAGAGCGCGAGCGGGTTGCCCCGTTCATCCGCCTTCGCGACTGGACCCCGGCCTTCGCCGGGGTACGGGAGAAGAAGGGGTCGGGGCCGGTTCGACTTCTGCCGGGCGCGTTCCTGTTCTAGAACCCCGTCGGGGCGAATGGGGGAACAGCGATGGCGACGACGCAGGCCGACCGAATCGGGTCGCTGGATACGGTGCGCGGGTTGGCGGTGCTCGGCATCCTGCTGATGAACATCGTCGCCTTCGCGATGCCCGATGCGGCGTACATGAACCCGAAGGCTTATGGCGGGCACCAGGGGATCGACCTGGCGGTCTATCTGGTCAACTTCGTGCTGTTCGATGGCAAGATGCGGGGGCTGTTCAGCTTTCTGTTCGGCGCGTCGATGCTGCTGGTGATCGACCGGGCCGCGGCTAAGGGCGAGAGCCCGGCGCGGGTGCACTTCCAGCGCATGGCCTGGCTGTTCGTGTTCGGCATCGCCCACCTGCTGCTGCTGTGGTGGGGCGACATCCTGAACCAATATGCGGTGATCGGGGCGATCGCCTATACGTGCCGCAACGCGAGCGTGCGGGCGCTGGTGACCCGCGGGGTGGTGCTCGCCGGGGTGGCGTGGCTGTTGTACGCCATGATGCCGCTGGGCGTAATGGCGATGCAGGCGGGCATCCATGACCCCGACCCTGCCAAGGCCGCCGAAGCCGCCAAGTCGCTGCGCGCCTTTATCGACACCATGGGCGTCCCCGGCCCTGCCCATATCCAGGAGGAGCTGGCGCTGCATCGCGGCAGCTGGAGCGGCCTGGTCGCGCATCGCTGGGGAGAGCTGGCGCATTCGCTGTCGACCACGCTGTTCGTGGGGGCGGAGACGCTGGGGTACATGCTGCTGGGCATGGCGGGGTTGCGTTCGGGCATGCTGACGGGCGGCTGGTCGCGGGCGCGCTATGCGCGGTGGATGCTGGTGGGCTTCGGCGTGGGCATCCCGGGCTATGCGCTGCTCGCGGCATGGCTGGTCTCGCGCGATTTCGAGCTGCTGACGGTGGCGACCGCAACCATGCCCCTCGCCGCGCTGCTGCGCGTGCCGATGATCCTGGGCTGGGGGTGCCTGATCCTGCTGGTGGCGCGGCCGGGCGGCGGGCTCACCGAGCGGCTCGCTGCGGCCGGGCGGATGGCGTTCACCAACTATCTGACCACCAGCATCGTCATGACCACGCTCTTCTACGGCTATGGCCTGGGCTGGTACGGGACGCTGTCGCGGGCGGCGCTCTACCCGATCGTGTTCGCGATGTGGGCGGCGATGCTGCTGTGGTCGCCGGCTTGGCTCGCCCGCTTTCGCTACGGGCCGTTCGAGTGGCTGTGGCGTTCGCTGGCGCGACTCGAACTCCAGCCGATGCGGCGGACGTCCGTTCTGCCCCGTTGATGGCGCAGACCCCCGATTTGCGAATGCGTCGCAAAACAGTTGCGAGCAATTCGCAATGGCGCTACCCGGTTCTCGTCAACAAGGAATCGGCAATGGTCGTCTGCGTTTGCAATGCGATTCGGGAAGACGAAGTCCGGCGGGCGGCGCGGTCCGGCGCGATGAGTGCCTGTCAGGCCTATCGGGCGCTTGGCCGGCAGGCGAAGTGCGGACAATGCGTGCCATTCGCACGCGAGATCATCGACGAGGAGCGCGCGATTGCGTGACGCTTGCAGGTAGAAAAACCGCAGATTTCCGCCGTTTTTTACCTGTTCAAACCGGGATCAGCACCGTAGATTCACGCCCATAATTTACCAGCAAGGGCATGTGAACGTGAAGGGTGATCCCAAGGTCGTCGAATTCCTCAACGAGACGCTCCGCAACGAGCTGACGGCGATCAATCAATATTGGTTGCACTACCGGATGTTCGATCACTGGGGGGTGTACAAGCTCGCCAAGTTCGAGCGCGAGGAATCGATCGAGGAGATGAAGCACGCCGACCGGCTGGCGGAGCGCATCCTCTTCCTGGACGGCCTTCCCAACTTCCAGCTGCTCGGGCGCCTGCGCATCGGCGAGACCGTGGTCGAGGCGATCAAGGCCGACCTGGCGCTGGAGCTGGAAGCCGTCGCGCAGCTGCGCGAGGCGATTGCGTACTGCGAGAGCGTCCGCGACTTCGTCAGCCGCGACCTGTTCGCCGAGATCCTCGAGAATGAGGAAGAGCATGTCGACACGCTGGAGCGCCAGTTCGAGATGATCGAGCGCATGGGCCTAGAGAACTACATCGCCCTCAATGCGAAGTCGGAATATGACGTGAAGGAAGGCTGAGCCTCCCTACCCGTTTCCGAAAAGATGGGGCCGGCGGCGACGCCGGCCCTTTTTTGTACGCGGACGAATTGGCTCAGCCCTGATCCGCATCCGCGCCGTCGAAGCGGCGTCGGGCGGCTCGAAACGCGTCTGCGTTGTCGATCACCCAGGTCCAGAGCGGCAGCATGCCCACCAGCAGCCCGCGCCCAAGCTCCGTCAGGCGATAGTCGACCCGCGGCGGCACCTCCCGATAGTCGTGGCGGGAAATCAGTCCGTCGCGCTCCAGCTGGCGCAGGGTACGCGTGAGCATCCGCTGGGTGACCCCGTCCAGCCGCCGGGCGAGTTCCGCGTGGCGCAGCGTTCCAGCGACCCCCAGCGCATGGACGATGCCCAGCGACCAGCGGTTGCCGGCATGGGCCAGCACCTCCCGCTTCAGGCCGTCGTCCGCGTCGCTCAGCGCCGCACAGGCGGCCTGCGATTGGGCGATCACGTCTTCGAAGCTGCTTTTCGGGTGCGGTATCACGCCTGTGCCTTCTTTTGCTCGCGGATCGGCGAGCCATCTCCCCCACCCGATTGGAGGAGATACGAATGCACGACACCGAACCCAAGCCCGATGCGACGCTCGTCCTCGGCGCGGGCGAACTGGGCATGGCGATGCTGGAGGCGCTCGCCGACGGGCGCACGGCGGACGGACGCACGCTGAGCGTGTTGCTGCGGCCCCGGCAGGACCCCGACGCTGCCGAGGAGCGGATCGACGCACGGTTGCACAGCCTGGGCATCGACATCGTGCGCGCGGACCTGGCCACGGAGACGGAGGACGCGCTTGCCGCGGTGTTCGCGCGCTTCGACACCGTGATCTGCTGCACGGGCTTCGTCGGCGGGCCCGGCACCCAGCGCAGGATCACCGCGGCCGTGCTGAAGGCAGGGGTGGAGCGTTATGTCCCCTGGCAGTTCGGCGTCGACTATGACGTCGTAGGGCGCGGCAGCGGCCAGCCGGTGTTCGACGAGCAGGCCGATGTGCGCGACCTGCTGCGCGGCCAGTCGCGCACGCGCTGGACGATCGTGTCGACGGGCATGTTCACCAGCTTCCTGTTCGAACCGGCGTTCGGGCTGGTCGACCTGGAACATGGCCGGGTGCATGCGCTCGGCAGCTGGGAGCATCGGCTGACGGTGACCACGCCTGAGGACATCGGCCGGCTGACGGCGGCGATCCTGGCGCATCGGCCGCGGCTGGACGATCGGGTGGTGTACGTGGCGGGCGACACCGTATCCTATGCCGAGCTGGCGGACCGGGTGGAGGCCTATCTGGGGCGGCCGGTGGAGCGCGTGCTGTGGAGCATGGAGCAGCTGCGTGCGGACGCGGCGGCGCATCCAGGGGACGGCATGCGCGCCTACCGGCTGGCGTTCGCGCGCGATACCGGCGTCGCCTGGGACCGGGAGCGGACGTTCAACGCAGCGCAGGGGATCGCCGTCACCGATGTCGCCCGCTGGCTGCGGCAGCACCGCGCGGCGGGAGGTGGTCGCGGCTAGGCCAAAGGCGGCGGGCGCGGTCGGCCGCGCCCGCCGCCGCGGTCAGCCGGGGGACGCGGCGGAGCCCGCCAGCAGGCCGCCGTCGACGTGGATCTCGGTCCCGGTGACGTAGGTCGCCTCGTCCGAGGCGAGCGTCACCGCGATGGCGGCGACTTCGTCCGGCATGCCGAAGCGCTTGAGCGGGGTGTCGGCCACCAACGCCTGCATCCTCGCCTCCCGGTCCCGGCCGCTGCCCAGCATCGGCTCCCAGATCGGGGTGAGGATGGCGGCCGGGTGGATCGAGTTGCAGCGAATCTGCCAGCCCTGCTGCGCGCAATAGAGCGCCACCGTCTTGCTGTGGTTGCGGATCGCCGCCTTGAACGCGGCATAGGCCGCTGCCCCCGGGATGCCGACGAGCCCCGAGCGCGAGGAGATGTTGAGGATCGAGCCCCTTCCCGTCCCCTTCATCGCGCCGATCGCGTAGCGGCAGCCGAGAAAAGTGCCGTCGAGGTTGACGCGATGCACCGCGCGCCAGTCGGCGAGGCTGGCGTGTTCGGGATCGTGGGGCACCATGCCCCCTTCAAACCCGGTGATGCCGGCGTTGTTGACCACGACATCGGCCACCGGAACGATGCCGGCCAGCCGCGCCCAGTCGGCTTCCTCGCGCACGTCGACGGGTTCGAACCGGCAGCCGATCTCGGCGGCCGCAGCCGCTCCCATGGCGGCGTCGATGTCGGTGGCGACAACGATCGCCCCTTCGTCGTGGAAGCGGGCGGCGATGGCGCGGCCGATGCCACGCGCGGCGCCGGTGACGACGCACGTCTTGTTCTTCAGTCGTTGCATGATGTTCTCGAAACAGAGTCCGGTCGGCGGATCGCTCCGCTGGCGCAGGTTTTTGCCGCGTTAGAGCATTTTCCGATCAGTCTGCATCGTAGCCGGCGTTGGCGAAGTAGTTGGCGCACTCCTGTGGTGAGTAGAGGTCGAGGATGCGGCCGATGGCGTTCCACAGGCCGTGGATAGTGCGTTCGGC
>NZ_JBBEFX010000008.1:0-147508 GCF_048058635.1 Sphingomonas sp. MJ1 (PH-R8) | reverse complement strand
CCCCCCCCCCCCCCCCCCCCCCCCCCCCCCCCCCCCCCCCCCCCCCCCCCCCCCCCCCCCCCCCCCCCCCCCCCCCCCCCCCCCCCCCCCCACTTTAAGATGTGTATAAGAGACAGGCCCGGTCCTCCCCCTCTTCGCCCTCCCCTTGCTCGCCGCCTGCGGCACCGCCCAAGCGCCCGCCGAGCCCCAGGTGCAAAAGGCCTGGGTCCGCCTCCCCGCCGTCCCCGGCCGCCCGGCGGCCGGCTATCTGACGCTGGTCGGCGGCAACAAGGACGCGACGCTGGTCGCCGTCACCACGCCGGCCGCCGCCCGCACCGAGCTGCACGAGACCATGAAGATGGACGCCCCCGGCGCGCCCGACCACGCCGGCCACGAGGGCATGGCAGGCATGTCCGGCGCCACCACCATGCGCCCCGTCAAGGCGCTCCCCCTCCCCGCCGGCCAGACGGTGAAGCTCGCCCCCGGCGGCCTCCACCTGATGCTGTTCGACGTGGACGCGAAGGTGGCGCCGGGCGCGAGCGTGCCGCTACGGCTGAAGTTCGCCGACGGGCGGACGCTGGAGGCGCAGGCGAAGGCGGTCGCCCCTGGGGATGCGGGAGTGGAGTAGAGGAGCGCAGCGCCGGCGCGAGACACAAACGTCCCGCTTAAATATCACCCCTCATTTCCAATACCGCTCCCTCACACCAAGTTGTTATGATCCAGTGCGCTTGAAAGAGGGCGTCTAGGTCGACAGCAACACCTTCGTATGCCTTACCGCCTCTGCCGGTCGGATATCGGAAGCGATCGGCGTCCGGATCGAATGACTGCACCAAAGCTATCATCGCCTTCACGTTTTTCGCTAGTGCGTCGTCGTCGACCAGCCCTTCCGCCGCCCGAATGTCTAGGAGTTGTTTGAACAGCGCTTGCAGGTCATGTCCGGGTCGACCTTCAATTTTCCCAGCCAAATCAAGAATTGTCGACTTAATTGCGAGTTCCACGCTTTGTCGCCATAGCGCGAGCAGTGGCATCTGCAGCAAACCGCTCGTATCGGAACGCGCGAGGTCCCAAAGGGCTTCGAAGCCTTTTTGGAAGCTGTAGGATACGAGGTCCCAATTGCCCGCCAATAGACTCCCCGGCCGCTCGCGCAGAAAGTCGCGAAGCGTAGGCTGAGCCTGCACGATATTGTCAACGAGCGTGTCACGACGCTGGGAGGTCATAGTTGGCGATCCAAGCTGGAACATCTACGCTGGCACGATGAGCAAGATACACGTGAATGAGCTGCGGAACGCCATTGTAAACGTTATCGCAGCCGAGAAGGCTTATAACGTGCCAGCGCTCTGTGCGCGCCTGGGTCTTGCAGACGGCGACTCATCGGAGGCGATGTCTAGTAAGGCGCGCTACGTTAGTTCGCGTCTCGCTTCGCTGCCAGCCGACCGGCTGCTCGGTGTCGCGCGCAGCCTCTTGGACGAGAATGAAGAGTTTGCGCTACGTGAGGTCGTGGATACGTTTTCCGAGCGGGGAACGCCGCCTATCTCCGAGCTCACGCGCCGCCGGCTGTTCGGCGTGTTCGAGGGCGAGGCGCTCTGCTCCGAATATGCTGAGGTCGAGTTCATTGAGCGGATCTGGCCCATTTCCACAATGCCGGGCCACTCTACAGACCCAGATTTCGGCAGTTTCAGTTCCCCCTCGTTGAGGGAGGACATCATCCGCCACATGGTGCAAAATGACGACTGGACGTATCGCGACCTCTTTGAACGTCTAGGTCTGCTGCATTCATCGCGAGCATTGCTGTTCCGTTTCCTCGAGGCCTCGGTCCACCCGACCGCGATCAACGACGCCATGCAAAAGAAGCGTGTTGAACGACTCAACACCTATCTCCAACATGACGGCTATCGACTTCAGCGAACGAGCACGATGTCGGGCAGCCCGATCTACTCGGTAGTCGCGCACAGGCTGGGATCACCCTCGGACGCGGCTATTTCATCAACGCTTGCGAAGTTCGAGCCGGACCAAGTCCATGCACGCTGGACCGCGGCGCTTGAGCGGCGCGCTACCGACCCGGCGGGAGCGATTACACTGGCGCGAACCTTAGTCGAGGATGTTTGCCGATGGTTGCTGGATGAAGCCGGTGCACCAGCCACCGATCAGGAGGACCTTCCGCAACTCTACCGCAAGCTGTCAAAAACACTTAAACTCGCACCTGACGATCATAGCGAGCAGGTGTTCAAACAAATTCTGGGCAACTGCCAGTCAATCGTGGAGTCGCTAGGCGCGCTCAGAAATAAGCTCGGTGACGCTCATAGCGGCGGACCGCGGCGGGCGAGGCCAGCTGCTCGCCACGCCGAGTTGGCCGTGAACCTAGCAGGATCAATGGCGACCTTCCTCGTGTCCACCTGGGAAGCTCGCAAAGTGACCGTCGCGAAAGCAGCTAATTAGTGCCGCCTTCTGCGAGAGAGCAGACTGTGCTGGCGCCGCAACGCGTAAGATCCCAGCAAGACCGACTTACGGACGGCATCGTTTACCAAACGACGAAGCCTGCTCAACGGCCAATCGGCCGGAGCAGGCTTCTAAAATAGCGTGTGGGATTCGAACCCACGGAACCCTTTCGGGTTCGGCCGGACCTAAACCGGCTGCCATCAACCACTCGGCCAACGCTCCATACCACCACGTCACCGCGGGCATGGCGGACAGAAAAAATAGCGTGATCCCGAGCAAGGCGCAAGCACTTGTAAGGTGCAGGCAGGCGCACTCCGCATAGAGATGAGTTGCCGCTTGTCCGCCCGCTACCAACGCCGGTCGCCGCTGCAATACCTCCCGGCCCGTATAGCAGAACGGAGCCCGCACCACCTGCGGCCTTAGAGCTTGGCACAGGCCTCCGCGTCCGTCGCACTCGCCCATTCCGTAAAGGTCGCGAACGGATCGTCCACCGCATCGGCGCGCGCCAGGATCACCCGGTCGCCGTCGATCGCATAGGCGACGCAGTCACCTTCCTTCAGCCCCAGCGCGATCCGCACTGCACGCGGGATGGTCGTCCGCCCTCTGCTGGTCACCCGCGACTGGATCATCCCGCAACCCACGCCTCCGCCGCACGGCAGCAAGCCCCACCCTCGCAACCGCCGCCCCCGCTTCCTATCTCCCGCATCTGGCATCCTGCACAGAACGGAAGTAGAACGCCCTCCATGAGTCTGACCCACATCTCCGTCCGCGGCGCGCGGGAACACAACCTCAAGGGCGTCGACATCGACATCCCGCGCGATACGCTGACGGTGATCACCGGCCTGTCGGGATCGGGCAAGTCCTCCCTCGCCTTCGACACCATCTATGCAGAGGGGCAGCGCCGCTACGTGGAGTCGCTCTCCGCCTATGCGCGCCAGTTCCTGGAGATGATGCAGAAGCCCGATGTCGAGCATATCGAGGGGCTCTCCCCCGCGATCTCGATCGAGCAGAAGACGACCAGCCGCAATCCCCGCTCCACGGTCGCCACCGTGACGGAGATCTACGATTACATGCGCCTGTTGTGGGCGCGGATCGGCATCCCCTATTCGCCCGCGACCGGCCTGCCGATTTCGGCGCAGACCGTCAGCCAGATGGTCGATCGCGTGCTGGCGCTGCCCGACGGCACCCGCCTGCTGCTGCTCGCCCCCGTCGTGCGCGGCCGCAAGGGCGAGTATCGCAAGGAGCTCGCCGAGTGGCAGAAGGCCGGCTTCCAGCGCGTCCGCATCAACGGCGAAGTCCATCTGATCGAGGACGCGCCCGCGCTCGACAAGAAGTACAAGCACGACATCGAGGTGGTGGTCGACCGGCTCGTTACCGGCGGCGACATCGCCACGCGTCTGGCCGACAGCTTCGAGACTGCGCTCAAGCTCGCCGACGGCCTCGCCTATGTCGACCTGGTCGACGCGGTCGTGCCGGGGCGCGAGGATGAGGCCCAGGCGGGCGGCAACATGAAGAAGGCCGGCATTCCGGCCAACCGCATCGTCTTTTCCGAACGCTTCGCCTGCCCCGTCTCCGGCTTCACCATTGCCGAGATCGAGCCGCGGCTGTTCTCGTTCAACGCCCCCCAGGGTGCCTGCCCGGCCTGCGACGGCCTGGGCGAGAAGCTCGAGTTCGACGCCGACCTCGTCGTCCCCAACCACGATCTCACGATCAAGAAGGGCGCGATCGTCCCCTGGGCCAAGTCCAACCCGCCCTCGCCCTATTACATGCAGGTGCTGGGCAGCCTCGCGCGCGAGTTCGGCTTCAGCCTCGACACCGCGTGGAAGGACCTGCCGGGCGAGGTACAGCTGGTCATCCTCCACGGCACCGCGGGCAAGCCCGTCACCCTCACCTTCGTCGACGGCAAGAAGTCGTACGACGTGAAGAAGCCGTTCGAGGGCGTGATCGGCAACCTTAACCGCCGCATGCTCCAGACCGAGAGCGCCTGGATGCGCGAGGAGCTGTCCAAGTACCAGGCCAGCCACCCGTGCGAGACCTGCGGCGGCGCCCGCCTGAAGCCCGAAGCACTCGCGGTGAAGGTCGCCGGCGAGGACATCGCCCACGCCACCCATCTCTCGGTGGTGGACGCGCTCGCCTGGTTCCAGGCGCTCCCCGCCCAGCTCAACGACCAGCACCGCGCCATCTCGGCCGCGATCCTGAAAGAGATCGACGAGCGCCTCGGCTTCCTCAACAACGTCGGGCTCGACTATCTCAACCTTAACCGCACCTCCGGCACGCTGTCGGGCGGCGAGAGCCAGCGCATCCGCCTGGCCTCGCAGATCGGCTCGGGCCTCTCGGGCGTGCTCTACGTCCTCGACGAGCCCTCGATCGGCCTGCACCAGCGCGACAACGACATGCTGCTCGCCACCCTCCGGCGCCTCCGCGACCTCGGCAACACCGTGCTGGTGGTCGAGCATGACGAAGACGCGATCCGCACCGCCGACTATGTGATCGACATGGGGCCCGGCGCCGGCGTCCACGGCGGCGCGGTCGTCGCCGCCGGCACCCTGCCGGAAGTGCTCGCCACCGAAGGCTCCGTCACCGCCGACTACTTGAACGGCACCCGCGAAGTCCCGCTGCCGGCCGCCCGCCGCAAGGGCACGGGCAAGAAGCTCACCGTCCACAACGCCACCGCCAACAACCTGACCGGCGTCACCGCCTCGATCCCGCTCGGCACCTTCACCTGCATCACCGGCGTCTCGGGCTCGGGCAAGTCGAGCTTCACCATCGACACGCTCTTCGCCGCCGCCGCCCGCCAGCTGAACGGCGCGCGCGTGCTCGCGGGCAAGCACGACAAGATCACCGGCCTCCAGCACCTCGACAAGGTCATCGACATCGACCAGTCGCCGATCGGCCGCACGCCCCGTTCGAACCCGGCCACCTACACCGGCGCCTTCACCCAGATCCGCGACTGGTTCGCCGGCCTCCCCGAAGCGCAGGCGCGCGGCTACAAGCCCGGCCGCTTCAGCTTCAACGTCAAGGGCGGCCGGTGCGAGGCGTGCCAGGGCGACGGCGTGCTCAAGATCGAGATGCACTTCCTCCCCGACGTCTATGTCGAGTGCGACGTCTGCCACGGCGCCCGCTACAACCGCGAGACGCTGGAGGTGAAGTTCAAGGGCAAGTCCATCGCCGACGTGCTCGACATGACGGTCGAGGACGCGCACGAGTTCTTCAAGGCGGTGCCCCCGATCCGCGACAAGATGGCGATGCTCGCCGAAGTCGGCCTCGGCTACGTCAAGGTCGGCCAGCAGGCGACGACCCTCTCGGGCGGCGAGGCGCAGCGCGTCAAGCTCGCCAAGGAGCTCGCCCGCCGTGCCACCGGCAACACCCTCTACATCCTCGACGAGCCCACCACCGGCCTCCATTTCGAGGACGTGCGCAAGCTCCTGGAAGTGCTCCACGCGCTGGTCGAGCAGGGCAACACCGTGGTGGTGATCGAGCACAACCTGGACGTCATCAAGACCGCCGACTGGATCCTCGACCTGGGTCCGGAGGGCGGGGTCAAGGGCGGCGAGATCGTCGCCGAAGGCACGCCCGAGCAGGTCGCGAAGGAACCGCGCAGCTACACGGGCAAGTATCTCGCGCCGTTGCTGAAGCCGAGGAAGGTGGCGCAGGCGGCGGAGTAGCGCCACGCGGCGGCTTCGAACAGGAGACGGAATGACCAGCGCCTACCGCCCCGAATTTGAAGCCGCACTCCGCCTTCTCGCGCGCGTCAGCGAAGTGATGCGTGCGCAGGGCTTCGAAGCGCCGGTGCTGGTCGGCGGCGGGGCCGTCGAGATCTATTCGAACAGCGCCGTCACCACCGGTGACTTCGATCTCGTCACCGCTCGGCAGGAGGCGTTCGAGGCAGCGCTGGTGGAGGCCGGCTTCGTTCGTCCCTCCGGCCCCGGCATCGCGACCCGCGGCTGGATCCATCCTGAGCTGCGGCTGGGCTTCGAGGTCGTCTCGTCCACCCTGCTCGGGGGCTTGGCCGATCGTGAACGGCTGCTGCTGGTCGACATCGCACCCGACGGCACGGTTGCCGTGCTCTCGGTGGAGGACATGATCGCCGACCGCATGGGCCAGTACGCCAGCGGCAGCGCGCCGGACATGCTGGAACAGTCCCGCAAGCTCCTGTCCCTTCACAGCGACGCCGACCGCGCCTACCTTGATCGCCGCATCCGCGAGGAGACCGCCGGTGACTATGGGATCGAAGACCTCTAGGCGCATCACCCTCGACGCGCTCGCCGCCGATATCGAGCGCCGCCGCGCCGAAAGCGGCGTGACCGACCTGCCCCGCAACAGCGGCGAGCGGCGGACGGAAAGCAAGCGCGCGCTGCTGAAGGCGATCGCGGCGACTGGCGGAAAGTGGTGAGTAGCGGCAGCGGACCCTTCTAGGCGCGGGGCGGCGTCAAGGGCGGCGAGATCGTCGCTGAGGGCCCGCTCGAGCAGGTGGCCAAGGAACGGCGCAGTTACACGGGCAAGCATTTCGCGCCGTTGCTGAAGCCCAGGAAGGTGGCGCAGGCGGCGAGTGAGCTAGATTGCGCCGAAGCGTTTTAAAAGCTTGAGCTGGCGCTCCAGCTTCTCCGTGTCCAAGCTAGAGTCCAAGCTAATGTTGACGTTGAAAATAGCGCGCGGCGACCTTGAGCCGACCGCAGCAACCTCATCCCCGGCCGCAGCTTCATCAGACTCAATCAAGTCAGGTTCTTCGAGGGAGGCATCTGAGTCCAATTTGACCTCCTCCGCTTTCGCTTGATCTCCGCTGTTCAAGTCGCTCGGGGCCGCCGTCAGGTGCGCCACCTTGTCTCCCGATTCGGAGGCAAGACCAGCCGTCAGCAAGGCTGACACGTACGTGTCTATGCATCGAGCAGTTTCGTCCGGATGGACCTGAAGGTCTGCAGCTCGCTGCCGAAGCCGGGAATACGCAACCTCGTCTCCGTGGAACGTTTCATACAGCTTCTTGAATATATCGGGAGACAGGGCCGCTTCCACATAGAGCTTCGCCAGCTCCTCTTCTGGAGCGTGAGTTATGGCCTTCGCCAATCTAGTAGCGGCGTATGCTCTTGAGTCCCCCTCAAGAAGTCCGTACTGCTTTAGCGCGGATATCTTGACTTCTCCCGTTGAGCCCTTCGACTCCACCACGCTAGCGAACACGATATCCCGCGGAACGGGGGTGAGATGTGTTTTGGAAACAAGCTTGCGAGCCCAAACCAGAGCGTGTTCTAGTTTGTACCGAGGGAATCGGGTACCGCCCTTTCGCCTTGGATTGGGGAGCGTCTCGGGCGCCACATCACTCATCTACGTCTTCCCTCAAGGCTACAAGTAGCTCATTTAATCCCGCCTTATAAGAAGAGGAAAAGTCCGCGTATTTCTTATCATGTATGGCGGCGGGCATTCGCGCATCATCAAGCTTCAGCGGCAGTATGTGCACCGCCCGACGCTGAACCTCATTTACAAGTGCGCTATTCAGCTCCTTCTTCACCCAATCAGAGTCAACGGAGTTCTTGCTTACCGCGATCAAAAAGTGGTCGGACTCCGCGAGCCCTTGACTTATTTTTTCGGGAATCGACTCCCCGACCTTGATTCGCTGCTCATCAAGCCAGACCTTTATTCCATTTTGCGTCAGGTCAGATGCAAGCTGACGAATGAATGATTTATCATGAGAGCTATGCGACAGGAAAGCGACTCTACTTTTCCGGTCGACCTCATGGCGAACCTGCTTGGTTGCCTCTGCATACTCCACCATATCTTCAGCTAGAGCGTTTGAGTCTAAGACATTTAGGTTTCGCGCCCATTCTAATAGAGGCGAAAGGTCTGCGGCAGAGAACGGTACGATATTACTGATCGTAGCTGCTTTCCGGGTCGCAGCGTCGACGTCGTCCCCAAGCTTCATGAACTGCCGAATGCTAATCAGCAGAGGCATCTTTAGAAGAGCCTCCCTGACCACATCCTTCTTCTGTTTGTCATCGCCCTTATAAGGGTAAGAAACGAGCAAAACATGGCCTTGCCCAATCTTGTCGACCAAACCGATCTGAGCAGCATTCTTCAGCAACTTCCCAGAAGTGCGAGGATCCAGGCCGGAGAACTGGGCAATCTGGGCAACAGACGGGGCGTCCATCCAAGCTACGGCATCTAGGACTGCATACAGCCCATCTACCTTCGTTGACTCAAAGCGCGTGGTCGATTGCGCCAGCTTCGACCGCGATGATGAGGGCGAATTCTTTCTTGGACCTGCCGCCACCTACTCCCCCGGATCCTATGAGCCAGAATCAAGCACTCGCCGTATAGCTGGCGGCCTTCTACATCCAAGTAAACTGCAAGCGCATTCTCATGTCGTCAAGCGCCGACAGGCGAACTCTATGTCCCGGAGTGGGCGCTTTGGTTCTCCGTTGCCCCATTAAGATTTGGCGTTTTACTTGGCTCTTTTTCTGCTGACCGGTGCCCTTGCACCCCCGCCCCCCACACCCCACATCCACCTCAGGCGCCGACCCGTTCCGCATCCGGAACTTTCGCGCCGCTTCCGCCTTATTCCCCCATGCCCCGCCGCACGCCGGCGGGACGCGAGAATGGCGGCTGCCGTCCATCCGGACGGCGTCTCTTTGGAACAACAACAGGAACATCATGAACTTCATTCAATCGATTCAGCAGACCCAGATTACCTCGCCGTCGAACCAGGCTTTCGCGGCTTTCGTGCCGCTCCATCGCCGCCTCTTCCCGGTTGACCAGTGCCCGCGCGACATCGCGCGCCGCGCGGTCCGCGAAGTGCTCGGCTGAGCATCTGAACTGCATGCGCCGCGGCAAAGCCGCGGCGTCGGTCGGCGCCCGTAGCGCCGCCGTCCGGCTCCCGCCCTGGCGAGCCTCGCGCGCAGCTTCGCTGCGCTCTCGTGGGCGGGGCTCTGAACTGCATGCGCCGCGGCAAAGCCGCGGCGTCGGTCGGCGCCCATAGCGCCGCCGTCCGGCCTCCGCCCTGGCGAGCCTCGCGCGCAGCTTCGCTGCGCTCTCTGAGGGCGGGGCTGTCCTACAACCCCCGACTTGCGATAGATGGCCGGTCCGCCTGTTGAAGGAGGACGCCCATGCACCGCCCCCAGCCGTCGCCCGCCCCGCTCCCCATGCTGTCGCGCACCGTCCGCGACCCCATCGACCTCGACGATCCCGTTACCCGCGCCTGGTCGGACCACCTCGCTGCCGGCCGCATCGGCACCCGCGTGCCGCCGCAGCCCGGCGCCCGCGAAGCCGCCGAACGCACCGCCGCCCTGTTCCGCCGGCTTGGCCAGGCCGCCCGATGAGCGCCGCCAACGCGCCCGAGGCGATCCCCGATACCCCCGAGGCCACCCCGCGCTTCCGCCACGACGGCTGGACGCCCGAACGCCAGCGCCGCTTCCTCGAATGCGTGGCCGAGGGGCACACGGTCGAGAACGCCTGCCGCATCGTCGACCTGTCCGTCGCCTCCGCCTATGCGCTGCGGCGCCGCGCGGCCGGCGCCGGCTTCGCGCTCGGCTGGCACGCCGCCAACCTGCTCGCCCGCGAACGCGTCGCCGACACGCTGCTCGCCCGCGCCCTTTATGGCCAGACCGAAACCGGCACCCGCCCCGACGGCGGCACCTGGACGCGCCACCGCTACGACAACGGCCTCGCCACCCGCCTGCTCGCCCGGCTCGATGCCCAGGCCGACGCGCCCGCCTCCGGCCCCGCCCACCACGCCGCCCGCATCGTCGCGCAGGAGTTCGACGGCTTCCTCGATCTGCTCGGCCGCGACGCTGGCCCGGCGCGCGCCGCGCTGTTCCTCGCCAACCGCGCCGAACAGGCGGCGGACGTCGAGCCGGTCGTCGCCCTCGCCCGCGCCGATCGCTTCCTCCAGGCCGGCGCCGGTCTGGCGAGCGAGATCGACGTCTCCGACTGCGACCCCGCCCACCGCGCCGAATGGACCGCCGACCAGTGGCGCCGTGCCGAGGCCGCCGGCCTGCTGCGCGTCGCCACCCCCGAGCCCGAAGTTGCGCCACCCCCGCCCGAGCCTCAACTTCCTCAACTTCCGCCCGATCCGAAGCCGGAAGCGCTCGGCCCCGAAGCCGGGGAGCCGGTGTGGTGGTGCGACCTCCGCGAGCAATGGCGCACCCGCTTCCCGCCGCCGCCGGGCTTCGATGGCGACTGCTTCGGCCGCTTCGGCGATCCCGACTATGAACGCGAGCTCGACATGGAGGAGGTGGAGCAGCTGCGCATCCATGAGCAGGAGAAGTTCGCGTCCGATCATGCCGCGCGCGACGCCTGGTTCGGCGCCCTCCTCGACGGCAGCGGCCCGCTCCTTCCCCCGCAGGTCGCCGCGCCCGAGCCGCCGCTTCCCGATCCACCCGCCCGCGATCCGGCCCCGCGCGTGCCCTGGGACCCCGCCGCCTGGCCCATGACCATCCCGATCCTCAGCAACGACGATTATTTGAGCGAGGAGGACAGGGCCGCGATCGCGGAATTGGACGCCATGGCCGCGCGCGATGCCCAGGCGGCGTCCGCTCCGGACGACACGCCACCTCCGCACGACGGGCGGGATGAACCAGCCCGGTCCCCGCTCGTTAACCCAGGTGAACCTCATCACGGGACGAGAGCATGAGCATCTTCGGCAAGATCAAGACGGCCATCTTCGGCAAGGACGGCGGCCCCTTCGGCGACAACTACTTCGGCCAGAAGGATCGCGCAGAGGCGGCGGCTGCCAAGAACGGCACCGTCACCCAGACCAAGACCGTCCCCGTCCACATCCCCGATCCGGTGCCCGGCGCCGCCACCCCGCCGCAGACGACCGCTGCCGAGCCGACCAGCGGCCAGCCGGTCGATGTCGAGGCGGTGCTGAAGGCGCGCGAGGCCGCGCACCCCGGCCTCAACTGGCGCACCTCGATCGTCGATCTGATGAAGCTGCTCGATCTCGATCCCAGCCTCGACAACCGCAAGGAGCTCGCGACCGAGCTCGGCTACACCGGCGCCAAGGACGGCTCGGCCGAAATGAACATCTGGCTGCACAAAGCGGTGATGCGCGAGCTCGCGGCGAACGGCGGCACCGTGCCCGCCGACCTGCGCGACTGACCCGGCCGGCTCCCCTTCACGGGGGAGCCGCCCCTGACGAAGGAGACCGACCATGGATGCCAGGAAACTCAGCTTCGGCCTCGGCGTGTTCAGCCTTGCGCTGGGCGCGGCCGAGTTGCTCGGTGCGCGGCGCATCGCCCGCACCCTCGATGCGGACGGCCATGAAGGGCTGGTCCGCGCGTTCGGCGCGCGCGAAGTCGCCGCCGGCGTCGGCCTGCTCCAGGCGCCGGCCCATTCGGCTCGCATGTGGAACCGGGTCGTCGGCGACGCGATGGACCTGACCGCGCTTAGCCTCGCCGCGGCCAAGAGCCCGCGCAACCGCGCGATCTGGGGCGCCGTCGCCTTTGTGGTGGGCGCGACCGCGCTGGACACCATCACCGCGCTCGGGCTGGAGGCGAACGGCAGCAAGACGCTCCCCGCCCGCCTCGGCCGCAGCGGCACGGGCGGCACCGACGACACCAGCACCGCCGGCGCCTGAATCCGGGCTCCCGCGCCCCGGGGCTCCTGCTAGAGCGGGAGCCGGGGCGCCGGCGCCCGACCCGCCCCGGCTTCAACCGGAACCCCGCTCCCGCCCCGGCGGTTGGAGCCCGCAGAACCGAACTCAGGAAGGATCTTCATGGCCCAGGCCCCCGCTACTCGTCGCCGCACCGCGACCGCTCCCGCCCGCTCCCGGCTGATGACGGCCGGCATCGGCCTGCTGGGCGTGGCGCTCGGGCTCGGCGGCTGGCTGCTCGCGCGCCAGCAGCGCGATGCCCGCGCCGGCGACGTCGGCACCGGCGAGCACGTCCCCGTCGATCTCGCCCTCGACAAGCCGCATCCCGGCCCCAAGGACCGCGCGCCGGAGGCGTTCCGCCCCGATCCGACCGCGCCGGTCCCCGCCGGCGAGCGCGATGCGCTGCGGCCCGCGACCGGCCCCGCGCCCTCGCTCGTCCAGGATCGCGGCAGCATGCGCAGCCAGACCGGCAGCAGCAACGCCTGACGCCCAAGGCTTGCCGCACTGCGGCGCCGCCTCCGTTCGGAGGCGGTACCGCTCCCATACAGGGCCGATCGTTACGGGTCCGGCAGGTCGTTTCGTGTAATGCTGCGACACAGCAGCCGCGTGTTTTGTTATCTCCTTACGCTTGACGGGGCGTATCCCATGGGCGAAGCAACCCGCGCTATGAAACGCTCCCTGCTCCCCACTGCCGCTGCGGCCCTCGCGCTTTCTCTTCTCGCGGGCTGCGAACAGAAGACCGAGACCGTCGACGCCCGTGCGCCGGACCCGATGGCCTCCCAGCTCGCCAACGCCGCTCCGGTGGAACTGCCGCCGGCGGTGAAGGCGACCAGCACCTTCCGCTGCAAGGACAACACGCTCGTCTACGTCGATTTCTTCGCGGGCGACAAGCTGGCCAACCTGCGCACCGAAAAGGGCGGCACCGCCGTCGCGCTCAAGGCCGAAAAGGCCGGCGATCCGCTCAAGGCTGATGGCTACAGCCTGACCGGCGACGCAAAGTCGATCACCCTCACCCAGCCGGGCAAGCCGGCGCAGAGCTGCAAGGCCTGATCCAACTTTCTCCGAGTCGGTTTCGAAGGGTCGGTGGCATGTGCCGCCGGCCCTTTTCCTTTGGGTCTCCGACCGGCTAGACTTTTCCGATGGCCCCGTCCGTGCCCCTCGATCCCCAGACGGTGCTGCGCGCCTACGCCATGGGGGTGTTCCCCATGGCCGACCATCGCGATGCCGACTCGGTCTTCTGGGTCGAGCCGCGGCGCCGTGGCATCCTGCCGCTCGACGGCTTCCACTGCTCCCGCTCACTCCGGAAAACGCTCGCCGCCGATCGCTTCCGCGTCACCGTCGACCAGGCCTTTGGCGAGATCCTGCAGCTCTGCGCCGAAACCGCCCCGGACCGCCCGGAAACCTGGATCAGCGGCCCGATCGAGGACGTATTCCTGCGCCTCCACGCGCTGGGCTTCGCCCATTCGGTCGAATGCTGGGACGGCGACCGCCTCGTCGGCGGCCTCTACGGCCTCGCACTCGGCCGCGCCTTCTTCGGGGAGAGCATGGTCAGCCGCGCCACGGACGCGTCCAAGGTCGCGCTCGCCTGGCTCGTCGCCCGCCTCCGCGTCGGCGGCTTCACGCTCTTGGACTGTCAATTTCAGACCGACCACCTCGCCACCCTGGGCGTCGTGGAGGTCGACCGAGCAGATTACTCGGTGCTGTTGGCTGCTGCGCTCGGCTCGGAAGCAGCCGGTTCCGACGGTGCCGCGCCCGCCGAATCGCCGCCCGACTTCTTCGCGCTCGACCGGCTGCCACCTGTGCTCGGCACGGACACCGTGTCCGGCCCGGTCTCAGGGAAGCGCATCGTGCAGCTCTTGGGCCACAGGTCGTAGATCGGGTGCTGCACCACGTTCAGCGCCGGCCGCTCCTTGAACAGCCAGCCCGAGAAGGTGCGCCGCCAGCGCCCGTCCGCGCCGCGGACGTCGAGCTGCACGAACGCGCCGGTATATTGCTCCTGCTCCCAGGGAGCCGTGCGCTCGCAGGCGCGCAGACGGACCACGGCATCGCCGATCCGCCGCGCCTCGCCGGGCTTCATGGTCAGCTCGCGGGTTTCCCCGTTCCGCTTGTTCAGGAAGCCGATCACCGCGACCCGCTCCGCCATCGGCGTCGCGCCAGGCACCGCGACCGCGTCACCGCTCGCCACGCTCACGACATCCGCTGCGGGCGCCGCGCCGTCCGACACGTCGAACGCAACCGCCTCCGGGTCGGGAGCACCGTCCCCCCGCTCAGCGCTCGGGCGCAGGTAAAGCCAGGCTCCGACCGCGACCAGCACCGCCAGTACCAGCCCGATCAGGGCCAGGCGGCGATTCACGCGTCGGGGCTCCACGCCTCGTAATCACCCGTTGCGCGAATGCGCTGGCCACCCTGATCCAGCGCGCCCGGCGGCCGCCACGCCAGCGGCGTGCCGGTGTGGTTGCCTTCCGGCGGCTTCTCCCAGGTCCGGACCGGCGGAAGCGCCTCGCTCGGCAGGCCGTCGATCTGGTGGTGCAGCCAGCTGAACCACTCGGGCGGCACGAGGCTCGCGTCGTTGTTGCCCGCATAGATCACCCAGCGGCGCGGCTGGCCGTTCGTGTCGGAGCCGCCCTCGTAATAGACGTTGCCGAGCGAATCGGTGCCCGCCTTCTTCCTGCCGCGCAGTGCAAGCGTGGTGCCGATGGTGGCGCCTTCCCACCAGGTGAAGATCGATTTGAGCATGCCCATGCGCTGCCGCTTACCCCTGCCCGCGCCTGCCAGCAACCAGCTTCGAACGTCCCAAGGGGCGAAAGCGGGCGATCCGACGATCTTTACTTGGCCGCGACGTCCTTCCAGCGCACCTTGTCCCCCTCGGCGATGCCGAGTTCGGCGGCACGACCGCCGCGGATCTCCAGCACCGCGCTGACCGGCTCGCGCGACGATACCGGCGCTTCGGAAAAGGGAATGGTGTTCTCGGCAAGCGTCGCCACCGTGCCGTCCGCACGGATGAACAGAATGTCGAGCGGCGAAGGCGTGTTCTTCATCCAGAAGCTTGCGGCGCGCGGCGCCCCGCCACCGGCCGGATAGGGCGCGAACAACATGCCACCGTCCTGCGGGATGTTGGTGCGGTACATCAGGCCGTCCGCCTGCTCCTTGGCCGTACGGGCAACTTCCACGTCGAACCGGTGCGCGCCGCCAGCACTTTCGATGGTGACCTCGGTCCGGGGCAACACGCTCGCCGCGTTGCTCGCCTCATTGCCGTTGCTCGTGCACGCACCGCACAGCGCCATCGCCGCTGCGACCAGCGCCGCCCGCACACCCTTGCTGATCACGCTTCCGCCCTCTCGACAACCACGGCGAGCAACCCGCGCTCGCCTTCCACCACCCGTGCGCGCATCGGCTGGTCGGGCTCGAGTTCCTCGATACCACCGCGCCGCAGGGTTTCCATATGGACGAACACGTCGGCGCCGTCGCTTGCACGCAACAGGAAGCCATAGCCCTTGAGCCGGTTGAACCATTTGACGGCGACGGGCTCGAACGCTCCGGCCGAAGCGATCAGGTCGACGCGCTCGCTTCGACCGCTGGCGCGCGGCCGCTGTTCTTCCACGGCTTGGGACAGGTCGATCGAGAGCACTTCGCGTGCCTGCATGCCGCGCTGTCGCCACGTGGCCAGACATTCGACCCGTGCGCCTTCCGGCAAGGTCCGCCTGCCGTGCGGCTGAAGCACGGAGAAGTGCACCAGCACGTCCCCATGTTCCGGATCGTCCGCGACGATGAAGCCGAAGCCCCGTGTCACGTCGAACCATTTGACGACGCCGGACACGGCAACGGCCGCATCGGCAACGCCGGCTCCCCTCTCTTGATCTTCGCGCGTCTCGCCTTCGCGGTCGAGCGGTGCGCGCTGCGGTTCCGCACGCATCTATATTGTTCCCCCGGCTCGAAGGCCTATCACAGCTCCCAGCCGGATGGCGACGTTTTGTTTCGGTTTTCCTCGTCCAGAAGAAATCCCGTGTCCTCTCCCGGCGTGAGGCGCACGATCCGCCATGCGATCGCCGGCGCGTGCCCGGCCCGAACCATCGCGGCCACCTGCTTCCGCACGAGGTCCGGCGCCGCAGGCGACGGCGAAAACGGCCCTATTTTCCGACGTTTGGCGAAGCTCAGTGCGCTCTCCGCCGCCTCATCGGCGCTGGCCCCCGCGACTTCCTCGATGTCGTCGGCCTCGACACCCGCGTGCCGCAGAGCCTCCTCGACCCGACGCGCGCCCAGCCCCCGCCGCCCCATTGCGGCAGCCTTGTTCTCCGCAAAAACGCGGTCGTCGACATAGCGTAGCTCGGCCATGCGTTCCGCCAGCGAATCGACCGCCGGCGCTTCTGCACCTTCCCAGCCGCGCTCGCGCAGCTTACGGGCAAGATACTGGCGCAGCCGTGCGCGGGTGGTCGCGTACCGCTCGACATAGCGCAACGCCAACCGCTCGAGCGCCGCTGCGTCGAGCGGCTTAGGCGAGGCGGTGGGGCGGCGGGCGTAGGACATACGCCATGTTTGTGCCACACTGGGCAGTGATTTTGAACGGGATTGCCGTGACGCCAGGCCGTCGCGCGTTCGCGCGCTGGATGGCGGGCCGTCGCCGCAGGGAGGACGCTTTTTGACGATGAACACCGATATGGAAGCAACGGCACCGGGTGGCACACCCACGACCGATACGCTGCCGCGCCGTTTTGCCGACTTCGATACGCTGGGTGAGGCGCTGGATTACGCAGCCTCCGGCGTCCGGGGGCTGAACTTCCATGATGCGCGCGGTACGCTGATCCGTGCCTACCCCTATTCCGAGCTGCGCCAAGACGCGCTGGCCCAGGCACGCCGCCTGATCGCCGCCGGCGTTTGCCCAGAGGACCGCATCGCCCTGGTGGCCGAGACCGGCGCCGAGTTTGCGAGCCTGTTCTTCGGCGTGGTCTATGCAGGCGCCTGGCCGGTTCCGCTGCCGCTGCCCACCTCCTTCGGTGGCCGCGAGGCCTACGTCGAGCAGTTGCGCGTCCAGCTTTCGAGCTGCGACCCCAAGATGCTGATCTTCCCGCCCGAGCTCGCGCAGATGGCCGGTGAAGCGGCGCGCATCGCCGGCGTCGAAGGGATCGACTGGTCCGAGTTCGCGACCCGCGAGGCGCCCGAAGCCGAGCTGCCGACCGCCAAGGGCGACGACATCGCCTATCTGCAATATTCGAGCGGCTCGACGCGCTTCCCGCATGGCGTCGCCATCACGCACCATGCGCTGCTCAACAACCTGGCCGCGCACAGCCACGGCATGAAGCTGGTCGGCACCGACCGCTGTGTCTCCTGGCTGCCCTGGTACCACGACATGGGCCTTGTCGGCTGCTTCCTGTCGCCGGTCGCGAACCAGGTGTCGACCGACTATCTCAAGACCGAGGATTTCGCGCGGCGCCCGCTCGCCTGGCTCGACCTCATCAGCCGCAACACCGGCACCACCCTCTCCTACTCGCCGACCTTCGGCTACGACATCTGCGCGCGCCGCATGTCGTCGCAGACCAAGGCGTCGGACCGCTTCGATCTGTCGCGCTGGCGCGTGGCAGGCAATGGTGCCGACATGATCCGCCCGGACGTGATGCAGAGCTTCGTCGATGCGTTCGGCGACGCAGGCTTCCAGGCCTCCGCCTTCCTGCCCAGCTACGGCCTTGCGGAGGCGACGCTGGCGGTCTCGATCATGCCGCCGGGCGAAGGCATCCAGGTCGAGCTGGTCGAGGAGACCGAGCTCTCGGGCGGGGACCGCCACGGTGATCGCCCGCAGCGATTCCGCGCGATCGTCAACTGCGGCAAGCCGGTGCGCGACATGACTGTCGAGATCCGCGAGGAGGACGGCACCCCGCTGCCCGAGCGCGCGATCGGCAAGGTCTGGTGCAAGGGCCCGTCGGTCATGGTCGGCTACTTCCGGGACGAGGCCGCGACCGAGGCGTGCATGGCCGATGGTTGGCTCGACACCGGCGACATGGGCTACATGTCGGACGGCTATGTCTACATCGTGGGCCGGGCCAAGGACATGATCATCGTCAACGGCCGCAACCACTGGCCGCAGGACATCGAATGGGCGGTCGAGCAGCTGCCCGGCTTCAAGGCCGGCGACATCGCCGCTTTTGCGATCACCACTCCCGGAGGCGAGGAGACGCCCGCGGTGCTGGTGCAGTGTCGCGCGTCGGACGATGCCGAGCGCCAGCGCCTGCGGGAAGAGATCCGCGAGCGCGTCCGCGCCGTCACCGGCATGAACTGCGTGATCGAACTGGTGCCGCCGCGCACGCTGCCGCGCACCAGCTCGGGCAAGCTCAGCCGCGCAAAGGCCCGTAACCTGTACCTGAACGGCGAGATCAAGCCCTACGACATCGCCGCCTGAGTTCCCGGCTGCCCCTCGCGGGAGCCGGCGCCCGGTGCATCCCGCTCGTTTTTGCATGCCGAGGGCCCTTGCCCCCGGCGGAAACGGCGGATACAGGGCGGGGCAATAGGAGTGTAGCTCAGTTGGTAGAGCATCGGTCTCCAAAACCGAGGGCCGTGGGTTCGAGTCCCTCCACTCCTGCCAGCACCTGCCGTCGCCTCGCCTGAGGCGGCGGCAAGGTCTCCCTTCAGCAGCATGATGCGACCACGCTCGCCCGACCACCGCTGCTTTGCCGCCTCAGGCGGGCGCACTATCCCTCGACCGCTTGCCTGCCCTTTGCGGGCCGCCTAGGAAACCCGCGCCTGGCGCGACCGCGACGGGTTTCCGGCACGCCTTCCGGCATGTCGCCTGCCTTTTTCCAGGACCTGTCGATGTTTCGCGCGCTCTACGACTGGACGCTCCGCCTCGCCAACCATCGCCACGCCGTCCGCAGCCTGGCGGTGGTGTCGTTTTGCGAGAGCTCCTTCTTCCCCATCCCGCCCGACGTGGTGCTCGTCCCGGTGGTGCTGCAGCATCGCGAGCGCGCCTATCGGATCGCCGCCATCTGCACGATCGCGTCCGTGCTGGGCGGCGCATTTGGCTATGCGATCGGCTATTTCCTGTGGGACAGCCTGGGCCAGTGGTTGATCCACCTCTACGGGCTTGAGGACAAAGCGCACGAGTTCCAGGCCTGGTACGCGCAGTGGGGCGCGGCGATCATCCTGATCAAGGGCCTCACCCCGATCCCGTTCAAGCTGGTGACGATCGCCAGCGGCCTGGCCAAGTTCAACTTCGCCGCTTTCATGGCCGTGGCGCTGGTCACCCGAGCCTTTCGCTTCTTCCTCATCGCCTTTCTGCTCAAGCGCTATGGCGCTCCCGTGCAGGCGTTCATCGAGCGGCGGCTGAACCTGATCGGCATCGCCGTGCTGGTGGCGCTGGTCGGCGGCTTCCTCGCGGTGGGGCTCCTCTGACATCAGGGAAGAGGCCCCTGCGGGCCCTTCCCATCCATCGCTTGCACCGTGCAGGCTTCGTCGCTAGATACCAGACCCAATCCGACAGCGTGGATGGCCTGCGCCGGTTCCTTCGGAAAGGAACCGGGCAGCGGACCCTTGCCCCGCGGTCGGTGACGCACAAGACTTTCAGGTGAAACAGTGGCGAAGACATCTCCGGCAGAGTTCATCCGCCAGGTCCAGACCGAGACCAAGAAGGTCACGTGGCCGACGCGCCGCGAAACGGTCATGACGGCGGTCATGGTGGTCATCATGGCAACGCTGCTGGGCGTCTTCTTCTTCGCGGTGGACTCGGCGTTCGACGCGATCGTGAAGATGCTGCTGAGCCTGGCCGCCTAAAGGATACTGCATGTCGCGCTGGTACATCATCCACGCCTATTCGGGTTTCGAGAACAAGGTTCGCGACCAGATCCTGGCCGACGCCACCCGCCTCGGGCTCGACCGGCTGGTCGAATCGGTCGAGGTGCCGGTGGAAACCGTGACGGAGGTTCGTCGCGGCAAGAAGGTGCAGTCGGAGCGCAAGTTCTTTCCGGGCTACGTCCTCGCCAAGCTCGACATGAACGACGACGTCTATCACCTGGTGAAGAACACGCCGAAGGTGACGGGCTTCCTGGGTTCGTCGGGCAAGCCGCAGCCGATCAGCGAGGCCGAGGCCGCGCGCATCCTGAACACCAAGCAGGAAGCGGCCGCTGCGCCCAAGCAGAAGATCAAGGTCGATTTCGAGATCGGCGATTCGGTGAAGGTACTCGACGGCCCCTTCGCCAGCTTCAACGGGCTGGTCGAGGAACTCGACTTCGACAAGTCGAAGGTCAAGGTGTCGGTGTCGATCTTCGGTCGCGCCACGCCTGTGGAACTGGACTTCGAGCAGGTCGAGCGCAGCAAGTAAGCTTCGCACGATCGCACTACGCGGTCGTCCTCACCGTAAGAACAAGAAAGGCCGGAGCTTCATGCTCCGGCCTTTCTTTTGCGTCACCAGCCTGTGCTCAACGGAACTGCGCCTAGGCGACGCTGGTGGCCGCGAGCCACGCCTCCGCCTTGTCGAGCGCCCATTGGTCGTCGACGTCGATCCAGTCGAGGTCGCTGCAGTCGGTCACCCGTGCCTCGCCATCGCGGGAAAGGGCGCGCATCCCTTCCGTCAGCGAGGGCGCCGCGAGCGTCCGTAGCGAGGCGAACAGCCCCGCCCCCACCGCAAACACGCCCGTGTCGAAGCAGTCGTAGGGATGCAGCCCCTTGCCGATCGCGACGATGTGCTCGCCCGCGGTCTGCACGCGCGTCACGTCGTCCAGGTCGATCCAGTCGCTGTCGAGCCGCCGGTCGATGCCCAAGCGAGCGCCGGTGGTCGCCTCGCCCGTCTCCGCCATCCGTCGATAGAGCGCCGGGTCGACAAGATGATCGCACATGGCGAGCAAGGCCGGCGCGCCGGCGACATGCCCTTCTGCCGCCAAGACGGACACGCCATTGGGCTGGCGATAATCCTCGACCCGGACCGTCTCGACGGCGAGCGGCCAGGCCCGCTCGCCGAGATGCGATTCGATCTGCTCGGCACCATAGCCGAGCACGACCACGACGCGCGCCATGCCTGCCTCCGCCAGCCCCGCAATCGCGTGATCCACCAGGGGGCGCCCCCCGACGGTACACAAGGGCTTGAACGGCGCTGCGGAACGCAGCCGGCTTCCTTCACCGGCTGCCAGCAGGATGGCGGTATCGATCACCTCAATGGGCCGCGACGAACGCTTCCACCGCCTGCTGGGCGAGGTCGTCGGTCATCTGCGTGCGCGGATGCTTGCAGAAATAGGCGGAGGCGCCGTCGATCGGACCGGCGAGGCCGCGGTCCTTCGCCAGCTTGGCGCAGCGGATCATGTCGATCGCGACGCCGGCGCTGTTCGGGCTGTCCTCGACCGAAAGACGCAGTTCGAGGTTCATCGGCACGCCGCCGAACATCGAGCCTTCCATGCGCAGGAAGCAGATCTTGTTGTCGTTCTGCCACGGCACATAGTCGGACGGGCCGATGTGGACGTTCTCCTCTTCGAGCCGCTCGGCTGCGACCGACTGCACTGCCTCGGTCTTGGAGATCTTCTTGGACTCCAGGCGGCGATGATTCGACATGTTGAGGAAGTCGGTGTTGCCGCCGGTGTTGAGCTGGTAGGTCCGCTCCAGCTTCACGCCGCGCTTGGCGAACAGGTCGGTCAGCACGCGGTGCACGATGGTCGCGCCGAGCTGCGCCTTGATGTCGTCCCCGACGATCGGCACGCCCGCATCCTCGAACCGCTTCGCCCATTCCGGGTTGCTGGCGATGAAGACCGGAATGTTGTTCACGAACGCGACCCCTGCCTCGATCGCGCATTCCGCGTAGAATTCGGTCGCAGCCTGGGAGCCCACCGGCAGATAGTTCATCAGCACGTCGGTGTTGGTCGCGCGGAGCGCTGCGACGACCTCTTCCTTCGTCGGCTCCTTCGCGTCGGCGAGCAGGAAGGTGCGGTCGTCCTTGTACTCGGACATGTGCTCGGCGACGCCGTCCAGCACCTTGCCCATCTGAACGATCGCGCCGGTTGGCTCGACTTCGGCACAGAAGATGGCGGTGCAGTTCGGCTTGGCGAAGATCGCTTCCGCTACATCCTTGCCGACCTTGCGCTGGTCGACGTCCCAGGCGGCCACGACCTTGATGTCGCTCGGGCGGTAGCCACCAAGGTCCCAATGCATCAGGCCCGTCCGCTCGTTGGCGCCGTCGCGATAGTGGGAAAGTCCCTGAACGAGGGAACTGGCGCAGTTACCGACGCCGACGACTGCGATGTTGATGCTCGGCATTACTTCTTCACGTCCTTCGACTGGATGATTGGAATAGAGGAAAAGGCGCGCTCCACCGGAGACGCGCTGCGGGCTAGTCGGGCCTCGACGCTGCGATGCCAGACCAGCCCGATGATCAGAACAAGGGTGAGCGGTCCGATCTCGAACCACCAGAACAGCCGCGGATCGCCCGCCAGGCACGCGACGAAGATCGCTCCGACCCGCGTGTTGGCGGTCAGCAACCGCATCAACCGCATCGGCCGGGCCGCCTGCTGGCCATAGACAGCCGCAAGCCGCGCGGAGTCGCTCCTGTTGCGGAGGGCGTCGTCGAACGGACGGGCGAACCGATCGACCGTCCCGGCAATGCGGTCGTAGAACCGGACAAGCGGGTTGCGACTGGGTTGCGGGGGCGCCGAGGCCAATCCTTTGCACCGGCGGTGGAAGCGCGCGCGCTCGCCTTCGTAGAGGTTCGATTGCAGCGCGTGCGCGACACCTGCTGCAATGGCCAGCAACCAGCCATCGAGCGTGCCGATCGACGAGGCGAGAACCAGGTAGATCAGGATGAAGACGCCATGATCGCACAGGCCGTCGAGTGCCCGTCCGAGCGGGCTTGCCGTGCCGGTCGCCCGCGCGATCATGCCGTCGAGTCCGTCGGCGATCAGCCAAGCGACCGACAGCACCGATCCCGCCACGACGAACGGCCAGTGTTCCCAGCGGCCGAAGGCGAGAGCGGCCAAGACGCCGAGCGTCAGCCCCCCGACCGACACTGCGTTTGCCGAGATTCCCCGTGCGATGAACCAGGGCAGCAGCATCCGCCCCGCCGGGTGTATGACCCACAGGTTGGTAGGATCCTCGATCCGGCGATCGCGTGACTGGTCCGGTGGAGGGGGGGTCATCGAAATGTCACGTACAGGTGCATCGGCCTTTCCAGCAAGCAGTTTGCGACGAGGCATCAAGCACTCAAGCCTTGAAGTGGACGCGGCCACGCAGCTGGGCATAGATACTGAAGGGTTCTGCAGGCCGTTTTCGACATCGTAGCCGGATCCGCACCATTCGCATGCGAGACTCTGCGGGAGATTGGTCTAAAGGGCTCCCTCTCCGGTCGCGACGGTCGCGACCCATGACGGACTAGACATGGCAGGGTACAAGACTCCCGATTTCTCCGAACGTGCAGCCGCATCGCGTGCTGCCAAGCAGACGGCGCTCGAAAAGCTCCGCAACAAGCCCGCCGCGGATCCGGCGACCATCGCGGCGCGCGAGGCGACCCAGGCAGCCCGCAAGGCTGCCGCGGCCGAGCGCCGTGCCGAGCGCTTGAAGGCCGCCGAAGCCGAGAGGGCAGCCAAGCTGGCCGAGGCGGAGGCAGCCCGTGCCGCCCAGGCACCTGCTGCGCCCAAGCCCCAGAAGACGGCGGAAGAGCTGAAAGCCGCTCGCGACGCGCGATACGCTGCGCGCAAAGCCCGCAAGCGGTGACTCCGCGCGAGCTGATCGGAGTCGCCGAGGTCCCGGGAGGGCCGCCGCTGCGGCTGGTTCGCCGCGGCGGCGACTTCATGATCCTGCTCGAACGCAATGAGTTGATGAGCAGCCGCATGCGCGGATCCGAGGTCGCGCTGGGCACCATGACCTGCGATCGTCTCGGGGCGAGACCGGCACCGCGGCTGCTGATCGGCGGCTATGGCATGGGCTTCACGCTGCGTGCGGTGCTCGGCCTGGTAGGTCCCGACGCCCAGGTGACTGTTGCCGAATTGGTGCCCGGCATCATCGAATGGGCGCGCGGCCCGATGGCGGAACTCGCCCAGGGATGTGTGGACGATCCGCGCGTCACCATCCGGATAGGCGACGTAGGCTCGGCAATCGGCGAGGCTGCGGCAGGCCCCGAGCGCTATGACGCGATCCTGCTGGACGTCGACAATGGTCCTGACGGTCTTACCCGACAGGAGAATGACGGCCTGTACACGGCGCGCGGGCTGGCGCTAGCCCGGGCAGCGCTGCGGCCGGGCGGCATTCTCGCCGTGTGGTCGGCCGCGCCCGATCCGGCATTCGCACGGCGACTTGCCCAGGCGGGCTTTGCCGTCGACGAGGTTCGCGTCCGCGCCCGGGAGAATGGCAAGGGACCGATGCACGTCATCTGGTTCGCACGGGTCTGAGGCTCCGGCACGGCCAATTGCCTTTCGCCCCCGCTTCGGCTATGCGCGCGCCTTCCAACGTCATGCGTGGAAAACTTGCGGGAGGCGTCTGTCCATCGGGCGGCCGATCGAACCGCTAAACTTGAAACGGGCGAGGTCGCCAGACCCTGCCCCGCTACAGAGTGAGAAACATGGCAAAGAAGATCACCGGCTATATCAAGCTGCAGGTTGCAGCTGGTGCCGCCAACCCGTCGCCGCCGATCGGCCCGGCGCTGGGTCAGCGCGGCGTGAACATCATGGAATTCTGCAAGGCGTTCAACGCGCAGACCGGCGACGTCGAGAAGGGCACCCCCCTCCCCACCGTCATCACCGTCTATGCCGACCGCTCCTTCTCGTTCGAGACCAAGACGCCGCCGGCGACCTACCTTCTCAAGAAGGCAGCGAACCTGAAGTCGGGCTCCAAGGAGCCGGGCAAGGTGACCGCGGGTTCGATCAAGCGTTCGCAGGTGGCCGACATCGCCACCGCGAAGATGAAGGACCTGAACGCCAACGACATCGAGGCAGCGACCAAGATCATCGAAGGCTCCGCCCGCGCGATGGGCCTCGAAGTGGTGGAGGGCTGAGATCATGGCCAAGCTGACCAAGAAGCAGAAGACCTGGACGATCGACAGCGAGAAGCTGCACGGCGTTGACGAAGCCATCGCGCTGGTGAAGTCCAACGCGACCTCCAAGTTCGACGAGACCGTCGAAGTCGCGCTGAACCTGGGCGTCGATCCGCGCCACGCCGACCAGATGGTCCGCGGCGTCGTGACCCTGCCCAAGGGCACCGGCAAGACCGTCCGCGTGGGCGTGTTCGCCCGCGGCGCCAAGGCTGACGAAGCAACGGCAGCCGGCGCGGACGTCGTCGGCGCCGAGGACCTGATGGAAGCCATCCAGGGCGGCAAGATCGACTTCGATCGCTGCATCGCCACCCCGGACATGATGGGCCTGGTCGGCCGCCTCGGTAAGGTGCTGGGGCCCAAGGGCCTGATGCCGAACCCGAAGCTCGGCACCGTGACCATGAACGTCGCAGCCGCCGTGGAAGCCGCCAAGGGCGGTCAGGTCGAGTATCGCGTCGAGAAGGCCGGCATCATCCATTCCGGCATCGGCAAGGCGAGCTTCTCGGCTGAGGACCTGCGCGAGAACTTCGACGCGCTGGTCGACGCGGTCGTCAAGGCCAAGCCGTCGGGCGCCAAGGGCAAGTACCTGAAGAAGGTCGCGCTCTCTTCGTCGATGGGCCCGGGCGTGCGGGTGGACGTGGCGGAAGTCGCCACCGCCTGATCCCTTCGGGACTCGATACAAACGGAAAAGGGCCGGGAGCGATCCCGGCCCTTTTTGTTTGTGCGGCCGGGAGGATCTGCGGGACGGCACTATTTACCTTTGTTTACATAGTGTTGCCCGTAGACAACACCCTGCATGTTTTTGCAGCAATGCTGCGCAGCATGTTGTTCTTCGTGCGGGAGGGGTGTCTCACGTCTAGCTGGCGCAGCCGAGTAACGGGCAGCCGTGTAGACAGAGGGTTTCACATGACACGCGTATTTGTACGGAAGGCAGTCCTCGGGCTGACGGCCTCCACCATCGCATTGGTTCTCGCCGGCAGCGCTGCTGCGCAGACCACCACCCCGGCCGACGCGGATTCGGCCTCCACCGACCAGAACCAGATCGGCGCTCCCCAGACCGAGGTTCCGGCTCCCGCGCTCGAGGATACGGGCGGCGAAGTCGTCGTTACCGGCTCGCGCATTTCCCGCCCGACGCTCAACTCGCCAATTCCGGTGACCAGCGTGACTGCGGCGGACCTGACTCGCACCGGCGCAGTCGTCGTCGGCGACGTACTGAACGACCTGCCGTCGCTGCGCTCGACCTACAGTCAGGCGAACTCGACCCAGTACATTGGCACCTCGGGCGTCAACTTCCTCGACCTTCGTGGCCTCGGCGTCACCCGCACGCTGGTGCTGGTCAACGGCCGCCGTCACATTACCGGATCGGAAGGCGACTTCCTGGTCGACACCAACACCATTCCAACCGACCTGCTCGACCGGGTGGACGTAGTCACGGGTGGCAGCTCGGCCGTCTACGGTTCCGACGCGATGGCCGGCGTCGTCAATTTCGTGCTCAAGCGGAACTTCGACGGCATCACGCTCAACGCGCAGGGCGGCCTCAGTGACGAGGGGGATCGCGGTACCTATCGCGTATCGGGCACGTTCGGAAAGAACTTCGCCGAGGGCCGCGGCAACATCGCGCTTGCACTTGAGTATAACCGTCAGAACCTGCTGACCTACAGCGACCGCCCGGACCTCACCGGCGCCTTCACGGGCCGCCGGCAGTTCCAGCTGGTAGACAGCCCGGCTGCCGACAACGACACCCCCAACCGCACCTATCTGAACCGCGTTCGCAGCTTCGGCTATGACAACGGCGGCAACTTCATCGCCTACAGCGGCGCCGGCATCGGGACGTGCGGCAACGGCGTGACCATGGCGTGCCTGCCGAACGGCTATCCGCGCGTGTTCGGCTTCAACACCGACGGTTCGCTGCGCGAGTACAACTACGGCCAGGACTTCCGTCCTGCCGGCTCGAACAACAACAATGGCGGCGACGGCGCGATCCTCAACGACCGCGGCACACTCAACCCGTCGTTGAAGCGCTATGTCGCGAACCTGCTTGGTCACTACGACGTGTCGGAGGGATTCAAGCCGTTCTTCGAAGCCAAGTTCGTCCGAGTGGAGAGCTTCAACCAGGGCACGCCGACCTTCGCCCAGGGTGGCGAGCAGGGTCTGGTTGCAGATACCGATGATGACGGGAACGATATTCTCCGCCCCGCAAATTCGGGCTTCGCGCGCCAGTCGATCGGCATCCCGATCTCGCTCGACAACCCGTATCTGCAGCCCGGTGCAGCCGCGACGATCCGCTCGATGCTGCCGGCAGGTGCGACCTTCTTCCGTCTGAACCGGAACAACAACGACTTCGGCACGCGCGACGAATATGACCGCCGCGACACCTATCGCATCGTCGTCGGCGCCGAAGGTACGTTCAACGAGGACTGGAAGTACGATTTCTCGGTCAACTATGGCGAGTTCCGTAGTCGTTCGACCTTCTATAACAACCGCATCAATCAGAACTTCTACAACGCGGTCGACGCGGTGCGGAACGGTGCGGGCGAGATCGTCTGCCGGATCAACCAGGCGTCGGTCACCGACCCGAACTGCGTGCCGCTCAACGTCCTTGGCGAAGGTGCGCCGAGCCAGGCGGCGCTGAACTACATCAACACCAACTCGACTCGCACGGGCAAGGCCACCGAATTCGACATCAATGCGAACGTCGTCGGCGACAGCTCGCAGCTGTTCGAACTGCCGGGTGGTCCAGTTCGCTTCGCATTGGGCGCGGAATACCGGCGCGAAACCGCGTCCTATGCCTATGACGAGCTCGTGAGCAGCGGCGCGACCTTCCTGAACGCCATTCCGCCGTTCAACCCGCCGTCCTTCGAAGTGAAGGAAGCCTATGGCGAGATTGAACTGCCGGTTCTGCGCGACATGGCGTTTGCAGAGGAGCTGACCGCGACCGGCGCCGTGCGCGTCGCCGACTACAAGGGTTCGACGGGCACCGTCTGGGCCTACAACGTGGGCGGCATCTACGCACCGGTCCGCGACATCAAGTTCCGCGTGAACTATTCGAAGGCCGTACGCGCGCCGACCCTCTCGGACCTCTACTCCTCGCCCACGCAGAACTTCGCGCAGCTCAACGATCCGTGCGATGTAAACTTCATCAACACGGGTCGACCGAACCGCGTCGCCAACTGCGCCGCAGCGGGCGTTCCGACGGGCTTCGTCAACAATGCGGCACGCGCGGGCAGTACGGAGATCCTGTCTGGCGGCAATCCGAACCTGGAAGCCGAGCGCTCGCGCAGCTGGACCTATGGCGTCATCGTTCAGCCGTCATTCCTGCCGGGACTGGCGATCACCGCTGACTATTACGACATCAAGATCAGCAACGTGATCGCCTCGGTCGACGCGCAGACCATCCTCGACGCGTGCTATGACGCGGCTTCGCTGGAGAACCAGTTCTGTGGTCTGATCAATCCGCGCCAGGCGAATGGCGAGTTCGCACCCACCGCGCTGCTGCAGAGCACGGTGAACTTCGCGGCGCTCCAGGCGCGCGGTATCGACATGGATATCGCCTACAACCACAGCTTCGACGCGGACAACCGCCTCGCGCTGCGGGCAGTCGGTACTTGGGTGCGCACGCGGGACGACTATCCGTACCTCGACAATCCAGAGCAGCGCGAGCGGATCAAGGGTGAACTCGGCGATCCAATCTGGAACATCAACTTTTCGGCGGACTACACCCACAAGAACGTCACGCTGGGCTACCAGCTGCGCTACATCGGCCGCCAGTCGATCACCGACTGGGAAGCCCAGCACGACACCTATGGCGTGCCCGCGCTTGATCCGAACTATGCGGACGTCGTCTACTATCCGCGTGTGTTCTATCATGCGATCCGTGCGTCGGCGGAGGTGAACGACCAGTTCCGTCTCTATGGCGGCATCGACAACCTCACCGACAAGCGGCCGCCCTATGGCCTGCTGGGCAACGGCGAGGACGCGATCTACGACAACGTCGGTCGCTTCATGTACGTCGGCGTCTCGGTGAAGATGTAAGCCAAGCGCTTTTGAATAAGAGACAGCCGGTCGGACCCATGGTCCGGCCGGCTTTTTTTTGCGTTCGGCTCCGCGAGCACCTCGCTAGTCTGCGGAGGCCACCTGCACCCCCTCGGTGCCATACACCTCCGGCATCCAGTCTCGCGTCACCAGGACGGTGTCGCCCTTCCTGGCCTGCGCATAGAGCAGCGCTGCGAACTCGTCGGGGACGCCGATGCAGCCGTGGGTCGCGTAGCGGCTGTCGACGTCCTCGCCCGACCCGTGGATCGCGACGCCGCCCCAGGTGAGCCGCAGCATGTACGGCATCGGCGCATTGTAGAGGTTCGAGACATGGTCGCGATCCTTTTCCAGGATCGGGAAGCTGCCCGTCGGGGTCGGCTTGTGGTCCGCGCCATAGATGATCAGCGTCCGCCCGATCTCCACGCCGCCACGATAGACGTAGAGCCGCTCGCGCCGGAGATCGACCACGATGGCGAGCTTGCCCGGCGGCACGCCTTCCGGCGCCCAGAGATATTCGCCGGGTTGCAGGACGCCGCCGGTCTCCATCACGCTCACCACCTTCGGCTGCGGTGGCGCAGCTAGAACCGGCGCGGCCGCGAGCACCGTGCCCGCGAGCGCAGTTGCAAGGAAAAGAGAACGGGCGAAACGCATTGAACGGCCTCCGGGCCGTGGCACCGTGCCACGAGCCGAGTCTTAACGTTTCGTTTACCAGCTTGGCTCCCGATGTTTACCAGCAGCAGCTAAGTTGCTGGGACCGGCTTGTTTCGTTCCGGGACCCCGATCGGTTTCGCTTGCTTCGCCGCGCCGGTCTGCTATGGGCGCCACCTGATCCGGCGCGCGTGCGCGTCCGGCTCGCCGTCCGAGACAGCAGGTGCCGGCTTCCGGCTTAATGCCCTGCCTAGACGGGGAAGGTGATTCTATTCCTGGCGACCTGCATCCGCAGCGCCGGGTCCGCCATCGGGTTGATCCGCTGGCACCAGAGCCCATGCCCCTCGGACACGTCGCCCCCGGTGGTTCGCCATCGGGACATGTACCGGGCTGTGCCTAGCGCACCGCCCATTTGTGAGGAGAACGGCATGGATCGCGCTCAAAAGAGTGAGCTGGTATCCGAGCTGAACCGCACCTTCAACGAGGTCGGCGTGGTGGTCATCACCCGCAACCTCGGAATGACCGTCGCCCAGTCGACGGCACTCCGTACGAAGATGCGCGAAGCCGGCGCCAGCTACAAGGTCGCGAAGAACCGCCTTGCCAAGATCGCAGCGGAAGGCACCGATTACTCGGTTATCGCCGACCTGCTGACCGGGCCGACCGCGCTTGCGACGTCTGTCGACCCCGTGGCTGCTGCCCGGGTCGTCAACGACTTCGCCAAGACCACGGACAAGCTCGAGATCGTCGGCGGGGCGATGGGCGGCCAGCTTCTCGACGCGGAAGGTATCAAGGCACTTGCCGGCCTGCCGTCGCTCGACGAGCTGCGCGCAAAGATCGTGGGGCTCATCGTGGCACCTGCGACCAAGCTCGCGACCATCACCCAGGCACCGGCGGCGCAGATCGCTCGCGTGCTTGCGGCGCATGCGGACAAGGAACAGGAGGCCGCCTGATCGGCGCCCCTGCCCTGACTATCAACCCGAACTATCTGATTTTGGAGATTACACATGGCTGACCTGAACGCGATCGTCGACCAGCTGAGCGAACTGACTGTCCTCGAGGCCGCTGAGCTCTCGAAGCTGCTCGAAGAGAAGTGGGGCGTTTCGGCCGCTGCTGCGGTTGCGGCTGCTCCGGCTGCTGGCGGCGCTGCTGGCGGCGCTGCTGCTGTCGAAGAGAAGACCGAGTTCGACGTGATCCTCACCGGCGACGGTGGCAAGAAGATCAACGTCATCAAGGAAGTCCGCGCGATCACCGGCCTGGGCCTGACCGAAGCGAAGGCTCTCGTCGAGGGCGCGCCGAAGCCGGTCAAGGAAGGCATCGCCAAGGACGAAGCCGACAAGATCAAGGCGCAGCTGGAAGGCGCCGGCGCGACCGTCGAGGTCAAGTAAGCGACGTCCGGCTTCGGCCGGGCGGCACTTGCCGACAAGAAGAGGGGCGGCTCCGACCAGGAGCCGCCCCTTTTTCGTGCTTGAAGACGCCGAATACGGGTCGCCGCTTCGGCCGACGCAGACGCGGCCCTGCGCCTTGCCGTGCAAACGCGCCTTAGAAGCCCGACACCGGAGCTCACGCGCTTTTCTGTAAGGCCGGTCGAGTACAGCGGCTTAGGCCCTGGGCCCCTGCCTGCGCAGGAGCCCGCTGCTCTCGGAAGCCCCAGCTTCCGCCGGCGATGTCACGGCCCCGCCCGCCTCCTGGAAGAGGCTAGGCGAGGCTGTGCCTCCCTCAGTCCCGACGAACCTCACCGTGGAGCCGCGCCTCGAGCCGATCGACCATCCGGTCGCCACGGTCGAGAAACACCGGTGCCAGCTTGTCGCTGCCCTGGATTTGACGACCCACCACAAAGGCGACGCGGGTGCGTGCCTCGCGTCCATCGGACCAGCGGTAACGCGCGTCGATGGCCATCACCGGCACGAAGAAGCGGCGCTCGCCGGCGCTCAGCACCGGAAGGTTGTCGAGCGGCAGCGACACGGTCGCCTCGACCTTGCGGGCCTCCCCTGCCGCCACCGGGAACGGCTGGAGCTGCGCATGGACCGGCAGTTCCGCGAAGAAGCGTTCGATCTCGGCATCCTGCTGCGGGCTGGCGCCGAACAGGCCTGCGGCAAAGCGCAGCTCGGGCACAGCCATGTCGGTCGGATTGCTGGCTCCGAGTTCGAAGCGAACCACCGCCTTGTCGCCGTCAGTGCCCATCGCCATTGGCAGGAAAGTGAAGTCGAGCGGCGCCCGCTCTGTCGCTGGCGCTGGAGCCGGGGCGGGCGTGGCGGGCGGCGTGCGGAACGCGGTCGACACGACCAGGCCCTCTGGTTCCGGCATCGGACGCGTCAGGAAGCTCGGGCCTTCCGGCTCGGATGCCTGGGGCGGAGCAGCAGGCGTCGGCGCAGGGCGGGGCACCGCGCGGTTCAGGAAGCGCGGCTGCGCAGGTGTCGCGGGTTCCACCGGAGTGGCAGGCTCCGGTGCGGCCGCCACGAGGGGCGCAGGCTCGGCCGCCACTTCGGTAACCTCGTCCGGGGTGTCTTCGGGCTTGCGGCGGCGCCAGAACAGCAGCGCGGCTAGTGCGGCGACCAGCCCTGCCGCGAGCAGCATCCACAACAGCGAACTGCGCGACTCCCCTGCGGGCTCAGGCGTCGCCGGCGGCAGGTCGGTTGCGACCGATGGCTCCGGCGCCGCTTCGGCCTCGGGCTCGGGCTCGGCCTGGACCACCGGCGTCGGCTCGGGCGTCGGCGCGGTTTCCGGCGCTGGTTCAGCCGTTGGCGCCACTTCGGGAGTCGGCGAAGGAGTCGGCCGCGGTCGTGGCGCCGCGACCGGTGTTGGCGCGGGCGTCGCCGTCGGCTGCGGGCGCGCGGTCCGGCGCGGGGTCGGCGTCGGCCTGGGCTCCGCTTCCGGACCGGGCGGCGTCGTTGCCGGCGGCTCGACCGCTGGCGGTGTCACACTGTTGCCGGGCGGCAGCGTCCAGGGAAGCGGCACCGGTCCTGGCGCCGCATCCTGCGCGGCGGCGGCCAGAGGCAGGAGAAGAACGGTGGTTGCAGCGATGGCGCGAATGGTCATGCGTTCCGCCAACGCCGATCCGCGTCCGCGCCGCCAGCACCCATCAGGCCTCGGTGCGCCGGACCGTGGCAATGCTGCGCCAGGCCGAATCACACCCCTCGGCTCGGGATCAAGCCACGCCCTCACCCAAGGTTCGCGATTCCTTGACTGTTTCCGACCCGTGCCCTATATCCCGGCTCTGCCTCACGATCGGGAAATGATGCGTCGTCGCGCAACGCATTGGACGAATGGATCGGCCGAGGTCTTTCGAGACGCCCCGAAGCTGCGATCCCATCAGGGATGACGCGGCTTTTTGCGTCTCGTTCGCGCATCTGCCCGGGGCTTCCCGGGCGCGAAATTTGACCAAGCGAGGCGACCTACTCCCATGGCGACCAAGGCAATCGAGAACGGCACCGCGAAGCGCCGTATCCGCAAGGTGTTCGGCGACATCCACGAAGTGGTGCAGATGCCGAACCTGATCGAGGTTCAGCGCGAATCCTACGAGCAGTTCCTGCGGAGCGATCCGTCGACGGGCTATGTCTCGGGCCTGGAAAAGACGCTGCGCAGCGTCTTCCCGATCCGCGACTTCGCCGGCACCGCCGAACTCGACTTCGTGACCTACGAGCTCGAGGATCCGAAGTTCGACGTCGAAGAGTGCCGCCAGCGCGGCATCACCTATGCGGCGCCGATGCGCGTCACGCTGCGCCTGATCGTGTTCGAGGTCGATCCCGATACGGAAGCCCGTTCGGTTCTCGATATCAAGGAGCAGGACGTCTACATGGGCGACATGCCGCTCATGACCGAGAACGGCACCTTCTTCATCAACGGCACCGAGCGCGTCATCGTCTCGCAGATGCACCGCTCGCCGGGCGTGCTGTTCGACCACGATCGCGGCAAGACCCACGCGTCGGGCAAGTATCTCTTCGCGGCGCGCGTGATCCCGTACCGCGGCTCGTGGCTCGACTTCGAGTTCGACGCCAAGGACATCGTCAACGTCCGCATCGACCGCAAGCGCAAGCTGCCGGTCACCAGCCTGCTGTACGCGCTGGGCCTGAACTCGGAAGAGATCCTCAACCACTTCTACAACACCGTCACCTTCGTGCGCGGTGAGGGTGGCTGGCAGATCCCGTACGCCGCCGAGAACTGGCGCGGCCAGAAGCCGGCGTTCGACATCGTCGACGCGAAGTCCGGCGAGGTCATCTTCCCGGCCGGCCAGAAGATCAGCCCGCGTGCCGCCAACAAGGCCGGCAAGGACGGTCTCACCGACCTGCTGATCCCCACCGAGGAAATCTACGGCCGCTACAGCGCCTATGACCTGATCGACGAGACCACCGGCCGCATCTACATCGAGGCGGGCGACGAGGTTTCGGCCGAGAACCTCGAGCTGCTGGACAAGGCCGGCATCGATCGCATCGAGCTGCTCGACATCGATCACGTGACCACCGGTCCGTGGATCCGCAACACGCTCAAGGCCGACAAGGCCGAGGAGCGCGAGCAGGCGCTGTCCGACATCTATCGCGTCATGCGCCCCGGCGAGCCGCCGACGCTGGAGACCGCGGAGTCGCTGTTCGGCGGCCTGTTCTTCGATCCCGAGCGCTATGACCTCTCGGCCGTCGGCCGCGTGAAGCTCAACATGCGCCTGGACCTCGACGCCGAGGACACGGTCACGACGCTCCGCACCGAGGACATCCTCGCGGTCGTCAAGACGCTGGTCGACCTGAAGGACGGCAAGGGCGAAGTCGACGACATCGACAATCTCGGCAACCGCCGCGTGCGTTCGGTGGGCGAGCTGCTGGAGAACCAGTATCGCGTCGGACTGCTCCGCATGGAGCGTGCGGTCAAGGAGCGCATGAGCTCGGTCGACGTCTCGACGGTGATGCCGAACGACCTGATCAACGCGAAGCCCGCGGTCGCCGCGGTGCGCGAGTTCTTCGGTTCGTCGCAGCTGTCGCAGTTCATGGACCAGACCAATCCGCTCTCCGAAGTGACGCACAAGCGTCGCGTCTCGGCGCTCGGGCCGGGCGGCCTGACGCGTGAGCGTGCGGGCTTCGAAGTCCGCGACGTTCACCCGACCCACTATGGCCGTATCTGCCCGATCGAAACGCCGGAAGGCCCGAACATCGGCCTGATCAACTCGCTGGCGTCGTTCTCGCGCGTCAACAAGTACGGCTTCATCGAGACGCCCTACCGTAAGGTCATCGACGGCAAGGTCAGCGACGAGGTCGTCTACCTGTCGGCGATGGAAGAGCAGAAGCACACCGTCGCGCAGGCGAACGCCGAGCTCGATGCCGAGGGTCGCTTCGTCGAGGACCTGATCTCCGCGCGTCAGGCAGGCGAGTTCCTGATGGCGATGCGTGACCAGATCACCCTGATGGACGTCAGCCCCAAGCAGCTGGTGTCGGTCGCGGCCTCGCTCATTCCGTTCCTGGAGAACGATGACGCGAACCGCGCACTGATGGGCTCGAACATGCAGCGCCAGGCGGTGCCGCTGGTCCAGGCCGAGGCTCCGTTCGTGGGCACCGGCATGGAAGAGACCGTGGCCCGGGATTCCGGCGCCGCGATCTCGGCCAAGCGTGCCGGTGTGGTCGACCAGGTCGACGCGACCCGCATCGTGATCCGTGCGACCGGTGACGTCGATGCGAACGAAAGCGGCGTGGACATCTACACGCTGATGAAGTTCCAGCGCTCGAACCAGTCGACCTGCATCAACCAGCGCCCGCTGGTGAAGGTGGGCGACGTGGTGAAGGCGGGCGATGTGCTGGCCGACGGTCCGTCGACCGAGTTCGGTGAACTGGCGCTGGGCCGCAACGCGCTCGTCGCGTTCATGCCCTGGAACGGCTACAACTACGAGGACTCGATCCTCATCTCCGAGCGGATCGTGAAGGACGACGTGTTCACGTCGATCCACATCGACGAGTTCGAGGTGATGGCCCGCGACACGAAGCTCGGGCCGGAGGACATCACGCGCGACATCCCGAACGTCGGCGAGGAAGCGCTGCGCAACCTCGACGAGGCGGGCATCGTGTACGTGGGTGCCGAGGTCGAGCCGGGCGACATCCTGGTCGGCAAGATCACGCCGAAGGGCGAAAGCCCGATGACGCCGGAGGAAAAGCTCCTGCGCGCCATCTTCGGTGAAAAGGCCTCCGACGTCCGCGACACGTCGCTGCGTCTGCCGCCGGGCGTTGCCGGCACGATCGTCGACGTCCGCGTCTTCAATCGTCACGGCATCGACAAGGACGAGCGCGCGATGGCGATCGAGCGCGAGGAGATCGAGCGCCTGAAGAAGGACTCGGACGACGAGCGCACGATCCTCAACCGGGCGACCTGGAGCCGCCTGCGCGAGATGCTGCTCGACCAGACCGCCACCGCGGCGCCCAAGGGCGTCAAGAAGGGCGTCGTGATCGACAGCGACGTGCTCGACAGCGTCGACCGCCACGAGTGGTGGAAGTTCGCGGTCGCCGACGACACGGTCCAGTCGAACCTGGAAGCCGTGAAGGCCCAGTACGACGAGGCTGCCCGCAAGATCCGCGAGAAGTTCGAGGATCGCCGCGAGAAGCTGGAGCGTGGGGACGAGCTGCCGCCGGGCGTGCTCAAGATGGTCAAGGTCTTCGTCGCAGTGAAGCGCAAGCTGCAGCCGGGCGACAAGATGGCCGGCCGTCACGGCAACAAGGGCGTCATCTCGCGCATCCTGCCGCAGGAGGACATGCCGTTCCTGGAAGACGGCACTCCCGTCGACCTGGTGCTCAACCCGCTGGGCGTGCCGTCGCGCATGAACGTCGGTCAGATCTTCGAGACCCACCTGGGCATGGCCGCGCGCGGTCTTGGCCGGCAGGTCACCGAGGCGCTGGAGCAGTGGCGTGAGGCCAATCCGAACCCGTCGTTCGGCGCGATGCCGGACGCGGTCAAGGATCGCCTCAAGACCATCTACGGCGAGCAGTACCATGCGGAGATCGACGCCCGTGACGGCGAGGAGATCGTCGAGCTGGCGCAGAACCTGAAGAACGGCGTGCCGATGGCGACGCCGGTGTTCGACGGCGCCCGCGAAGCGGACGTGTCGCGGATGCTGGAGATGGCAGGGCTCGATCCGTCGGGTCAGGTGACGCTCTACGACGGGCGCACCGGCGACGCGTTCGACCGCAAGGTGACCGTGGGCTACATCTACATGCTGAAGCTCCACCACCTGGTCGACGACAAGATCCACGCGCGTTCCATCGGGCCGTACAGCCTCGTCACCCAGCAGCCGCTGGGCGGTAAGGCGCAGTTCGGCGGTCAGCGCTTCGGCGAAATGGAGGTCTGGGCACTGCAGGCGTATGGCGCGGCCTATACCCTGCAGGAGATGCTGACGGTGAAGTCGGACGACGTGGTCGGCCGCACCAAGGTCTACGAGGCGATCGTCAAGGGCGACGACACCTTCGAGGCCGGCATCCCGGAGAGCTTCAACGTGCTCGTCAAGGAAATGCGTTCGCTGGGCCTCAACGTCGAGCTCAAGGCACTCGAGGAAGACGACGGTCTGGCCGAGGCGGCGGAATAAGGGAGCTGGGGCGCCGCGCAGGCGGTGCCCCTCCCCGTTTCGCCCGGAGTTTTGCCCCTAGAGGGAATACGACATGAACGAACTGACCAACTTCGCGAATCCGGTCCAGAAGCCGGAGACCTTCGACCAGATCCAGATCGGCATCGCCTCCCCCGAGCGCATCCGTTCCTGGTCGTTCGGCGAGATCAAGAAGCCCGAGACGATCAACTATCGCACGTTCAAGCCCGAGCGTGACGGCCTGTTCTGCGCGCGCATCTTCGGTCCGATCAAGGACTATGAGTGCCTGTGCGGCAAGTACAAGCGCATGAAGTACAAGGGCATCGTCTGCGAGAAGTGCGGCGTCGAGGTCACCGTCTCGAAGGTCCGTCGTGAGCGCATGGGCCACATCGAGCTGGCCGCTCCGGTTGCGCACATCTGGTTCCTGAAGTCGCTGCCGTCGCGCATCGGCCTGCTGCTCGACATGCAGCTCAAGCAGCTCGAGCGCGTGCTCTACTTCGAGAGCTACATCGTGATCGAGCCGGGCCTCACCAGCCTGGAAAAGTATCAGCTCCTCACCGAGGACGAGCTGCTCGAGGCGCAGGACCAGTTCGGCGAGGACGCCTTCTCCGCCGGCATCGGCGCTGAAGCGGTCAAGACGATGCTGATGGAGCTCGACCTGGAAGGTGAGCGCAAGGAGCTTCTCGAAGAGCTCGCCGTCACCAAGTCCGAGCTGAAGCCCAAGAAGATCATCAAGCGTCTGAAGGTCGTCGAGAGCTTCATCGACTCGGGCAACCGCCCCGAGTGGATGATCCTGGACGTCGTTCCGGTCATCCCGCCCGAACTGCGCCCGCTGGTGCCGCTGGACGGCGGCCGCTTCGCGACGTCGGATCTGAACGATCTGTATCGCCGCGTGATCAACCGTAACAACCGCCTCAAGCGGCTGATGGAGCTGCGTGCGCCGGACATCATCGTCCGCAACGAAAAGCGCATGCTGCAGGAAGCCGTCGACGCGCTGTTCGACAACGGTCGCCGCGGTCGCACGATCACGGGCGCCAACAAGCGTCCGCTGAAGTCGCTGTCCGACATGCTCAAGGGCAAGCAGGGCCGTTTCCGTCAGAACCTGCTCGGCAAGCGCGTCGACTATTCGGGCCGTTCGGTCATCGTGACCGGTCCGGAGCTCAAGCTGCACCAGTGCGGCCTGCCCAAGAAGATGGCGCTCGAGCTGTTCAAGCCGTTCATCTACGCGCGCCTCGATGCGAAGGGTCTGTCCATGACCCTGAAGCAGGCCAAGAAGTGGGTCGAGAAGGAGCGCAAGGAAGTCTGGGACATCCTGGACGAGGTGATCCGGGAGCACCCGGTGATGCTCAACCGCGCGCCGACGCTCCACCGCCTGGGCATCCAGGCGTTCGAGCCGGTGCTGATCGAGGGCAAGGCCATCCAGCTGCACCCGCTGGTCTGCTCGGCGTTCAACGCCGACTTCGACGGTGACCAGATGGCCGTGCACGTTCCCCTGAGCCTCGAGGCCCAGCTGGAAGCGCGCGTCCTGATGATGTCGACCAACAACATCCTGAGCCCCGCGAACGGCAAGCCGATCATCGTGCCGTCGCAGGACATGGTCCTCGGCCTCTACTACATCTCCATGGAGAAGCAGGGCGAGCCGGGCGAAGGCATGATGCTGTCCGACATGGCGGAGGTGCACCAGGCCCTCAACGCCGGCGCCGTCACGCTGCACACCAAGATCATCAGCCGCGTTCCGCAGACGGACGAGGACGGCAACACCTACATGAAGCGCGTCGAGACGACGCCGGGCCGCATGCTGCTCGGCGAGACGCTGCCGAAGAGCCACAAGGTGCCGTTCGAGACCGTCAACCGCCTTCTCACCAAGAAGGACGTGGGCGACGTGATCGACGAGGTCTATCGCCACACCGGCCAGAAGGAGACGGTGCTGTTCGCCGACGCCATCATGGCGCTGGGCTTCCGCAACGCGTTCAAGGCCGGCATCTCCTTCGGCAAGGATGACATGATCATCCCGGCCGCCAAGGAAGGCATGGTCGACGAGACGCGTGCGCTCGTGAAGGATTACGAGCAGCAGTATCAGGACGGCCTGATCACGCAGCAGGAGAAGTACAACAAGGTGATCGACGCCTGGAGCCGCTGCGGCGACCAGGTGGCGGCGGCCATGATGGACGAGATCAAGGCGGTGAAGCGCGACGAGAACGGTCGCGAAAAGCCGGTCAATGCGATCTACATGATGGCGCACTCGGGTGCTCGTGGTTCGGCAGCGCAGATCAAGCAGTTGGCGGGCATGCGCGGCCTGATGGCCAAGCCGTCGGGCGAGATCATCGAGACGCCGATCATCTCGAACTTCAAGGAAGGCCTGACCGTCCTTGAGTACTTCAACTCGACCCACGGCGCTCGTAAGGGCCTCGCGGATACCGCGCTGAAGACCGCCAACTCGGGTTACCTGACCCGCCGCCTCGTCGATGTGTCGCAGGATTGCGTCATCATGGAAGAGGACTGCGGTACCGAGCGTGCGCTCGAGATGAAGGCGATCGTTCAGGGCGGTTCGACCATCGCTTCGCTTGGCGAGCGCATCCTGGGCCGCACCACGGCCGAGGACGTGGTCGACACCAAGACCGGCGAGGTCGTCATCCCTTCGGGCACGCTGCTCGACGAGGCGATGATCACGCAGATCGAGGCGCTGAACGTGCCGGGCATGAAGATCCGCAGCCCGCTCGTCTGTGAGGCCAAGATCGGCGTGTGCGGCAAGTGCTACGGGCGTGACCTCGCTCGCGGTACGCCGGTGAACATCGGTGAAGCCGTCGGCGTCATCGCGGCGCAGTCGATCGGTGAGCCGGGCACGCAGCTGACGATGCGTACCTTCCACATCGGCGGTGCGGCGCAGCTCAACGAGCAGTCGAACCTAGAGGCGCCGGTCGACGGCAAGGTCGAATACCGCGACCTGCGCGTCATCATGGACCAGCGTGGCCGCCGCGTGGTGCTCAGCCGCTCGGGCGAGATGGCGATCGTCGACATGGACGGCCGCGAGCTCTCCGTGGATCGCATCCCGTACGGTGCCTATGTGCTGTGCGACGATGGCCACATCATCAGCGCGGGCGACCGCATGGCGGAGTGGGATCCGTTCACCATGCCGGTGATCACCGAGAATCCGGGTACCGTGAAGTACCAGGACCTCATCGACGGCAAGACCCTGACCGAGCAGGCCGACGAAGCGACGGGCATCACCCAGCGCGTTGTCACCGAATATCGCGGCAAGTCGAAGGAGGATCTGCGTCCTCGCCTGACCCTGCTCGACGAGAATTCGGGTGAAGCCGGCCGCTACATGTTGGCGCCGGGCGCGACGCTCTCGGTCGAGGACGGTGCGCAGGTCCAGGGCGGCGACGTTCTGGCCCGTGTCAGCCGCGAGGCTGCCAAGACCCGCGACATCACCGGCGGTCTGCCGCGCGTCGCCGAGCTGTTCGAGGCACGCAAGCCGAAGGAGAACGCGATCATCGCGAAGGTCTCCGGCCGCGTCGTGTTCGGCAAGGACTATAAGGCGAAGCGCAAGATCGGCATCCAGCCCGAGGACGGCGGCGAGGTCGTCGAGTATCTGGTGCCGAAGTCCAAGGTGATCGACGTTCAGGAAGGCGACTACGTCAAGCGTGGCGACAACCTGATCGGCGGCAGCCCGGATCCGCACGACATTCTGGAAGTGCTCGGCATCGAGCCGCTTGCGGAATATCTCGTGTCGGAAATCCAGGAAGTCTATCGACTGCAGGGCGTGAAGATCAACGACAAGCACATCGAGGTGATCGTTCGCCAGATGCTGCAGAAGGTCGAGATCACCGACGGTGGCGACACCACCCTGCTGGCGGGCGAGCAGCTCGACCGCGACGAGATGGACGAAGCCAATGCCAAGCTGGCCCCGGGCCAGCAGCCGGCACAGGGCAAGCCCATCCTGCTGGGCATCACCAAGGCGTCGCTGCAGACCCGCAGCTTCATCTCGGCCGCCTCGTTCCAGGAGACGACCCGCGTGCTCACCGAGGCTTCGGTGCAGGGCAAGATCGACTCGCTGAACGGCCTGAAGGAGAACGTGATCGTCGGCCGGCTCATCCCGGCAGGCACCGGTGCGGGCATGAACCGCCTGCGCGTGGCGGCCACCAGCCGCGACGTGGCGCTCCGCGCACAGCAGCGGGCGCTTCAGGCCGCTCTCATCGCGCCGAACAGCGCCGAGGAAGAGCATGAGGCCGAGCATGCGCGTTCTGTCCGCGACGACCAGGGTACGAGCGACGCCCTCGCCTCGGTCACCCCGAGCGGTCACGGCACCGACGGGGATGCCGGCGAGTATCTGAACGACTGATCGCCGCGATCAGCCTGAACAACGAAGCCGCCGTCCGGGAGACCGGGCGGCGGTTTTCTTTTGGGAATGATCCAGCGGCCCGCGCCGACAGGTGCGTCGCAGCCGATGAGGGTCACCGCTCGGGGTGGCGCGACGCAGGGCGCATCGCTATCGCAGCCACGTCGAGGCAGACCTGCCGAGCCTCCACACCCAGCTGGTCGCGTTTGCCGAACGCGATCGCACCACCCAATCTTCGGAGATCGTCGATGCGCACGCGCTGTTCCGCCCCGGGAGCCAAGTCCCGCCTGCTTCTTCTGGTCGGCAGCGCCCTTCCCTCCGTTGCCGCCGCCCTGCCCGCCCGTGCCCAGAGCGAAACGGAGCGCTCAACCCTTTCCGTGGAACTCACCACCGACGATCGCGAGCGAGGAATCAGCTGGAGCGACGGCGACGTCAGCCTGCGGGGCACGGCGACCATTCCGCTTGGGGGCCAGGGCTTCTCGGTCACGGGTTCGGTCGCGACGCTGAACGATAGCCCGCGCCACGGCGGCGCTGCGGTGGGGATCGATCTCGCCGCCAGCTACGCACAATATCTGGGACCGGTCCGCGTGGACGGCGGGATCACCGGCCACTTCTTCCCGGGCAGCGACCGCGCGCTCAGCTATCTCGAGCTCGGCGGCGGCGCCGGCTTTGCGCTGGGTCCCGTGCAACTCGACGGCTTTGCACGCTATGCGCCGAAGCAGTCGGCGATCGGCGGCGACAATTTCTACATCGGCGCGGAAGGGCGCATGGGCATCCCCGTGACGCCGTTCACGGTCATCGCGGGGATCGGGCGCAGCTCGGGGAACGTCGACAACACGCTGCGTGCTGCGCGCCTGCGGCCGGGCGGCAACTACATGGACTGGCGCCTGGGCGTGGAGCATGTCACCGGCCCGTTGGTGATCGGCATCGACTATGTCGATACCGACATCTCCGACCGGGCGATCGTCGACTCCCCCTATGCGGATGGCCGCAACGTGGACAGCCGGTTGCTGGCGCGGGTCGGACTCAACTTCTGATGCTATGACCAGGGCGCGGCGCTGCTTGCTTTCGCGGCAGTTCGCGCCTTGGGTACGCGCATGCTGGACAACATCTTCACCGCCATATCCACCCGCATTGCAACTGCGGCCGGACAGCCGCTGACGTTCGTGCTCGCGCTCGTTACGATCCTCGCCTGGGGGGTCAGCGGGCCGATCTTCGGCTATTCCGACACGTGGCAGCTGGTGATCAACACCGCGACCACCATCGTCACCTTCCTGATGGTGTTCCTGATCCAGAACTCCCAGAACCGGGACGCAGCGGCGATGCAGGCGAAGCTCGACGAGCTCATCCGTGCCCTTGGCCCGGCTCGCGGCGAGTTCATCGGCATCGAACATCTGACGGACCGGCAGATCGAGCAGATCCGGGCTGCCCTGGAGCAAGAGGCCGGCCACGAGCCGGGCAAGATCGGCACCGTGGACGATAGCGTGGAGACGCTGCTCAAGCGCCGCTGAGGCGCCACGGCGAACGAGCATGGCGCTGCCGATCGCGCCCGTTTGCGCGACCGGCAGCGACGGGATCAGCGATACAGCGCCTGGGCATCCTGCTTGAACGACGCGCCGCTGTCGCTGCGGCTGTAGAACATGTGCCCGCCGGGATAGACGCGCAGCTGCACGCGCTCCGACTGGCCGAACGCCGGCATCTGGTCGACGATCAGGCGCGAGGCGAAGAAGGGGCAGGACAGATCGTCCCAGCCATGGACGATCATCACCCGCATCTTGGGATCGTTGGCGATCGCCTTGCGCAGATCGGTCACGGGCGTATCGTCCGGCTTGCCGCGATCCCACGCCTGATTCACCTCGTAGGACAGCGCATGGTAGCGCGCATCCGTCTTCCAGCCCACCTCGCGGGTGACGAAGTCGACCATCGCGCTGGTGGTCGGCGCGATCAGCGCGTCCAGGATCGGGTCGTTCGATTGCTGCTGTGCCGACCAGGGGAAGGGATCGAACGCCGTCACGTTGGAATCATAGATGCTGCCGATCCGTCCTTCGTTGCGATGGATCTCGCGCAGATAGGTGCGGCTGTCGATCCGTCCGCCCAGCTTCTGCACCATCGCAGGATCGAGCCCGGTCAGTTCCGCCACGCGCTGCGAGATACGCGCGGTCGCTTCGGGATCGGACCGGCCGCGCAGCAGGTCGCGGGCATAGTCGCCGCGGACATAGGCCTCCACTTCCGCCATTGCGGCCGGCGTCAGGCGTCCCTGCCGTTCCAGGTTGGAGGCCGCCATCGACGGCAGATCGATCATCCACGGCAGCGGCGACAGGGCGGTCGCGCCGTCCCCCGAGGCGGGATCGAGATAAGGGGACACCAGGATCATCCCGTTGACCCCGACGCCGATCTGCGACTGGAGTTCATAGGCGATCCGCGGCGCGCGATACCCGCCGTAGCTCTCTCCCATCACGTATTTGGGCGAGCGCAGCCGGCCTTCCTTGACGAGCCAGTCGTAGACAACCTTGGACAGATACTTGATGTCGGGATCGTTGGCGTAGAACGCCTTCTTGGTCTCCGCCTCGTCCACCAGGCTGCGGCTGAAACCGGTGCCGACGGGATCGATGAACACCAGGTCGGTGAAGTCGAGCCAGCTGTTGGGATTGTCGCTCGCGATCGGGGCGTCGGAAGGCGCATCGCCCTGCGCACCGAACTGGACGCGCTTAGGCCCGATGGCGCCCAGGTTAAGATAGACCGACGCGGCGCCCGGCCCGCCGTTGAAGGCGAAGGTCACCGGACGCGCCGGATCGCGTCCCGGCACGGTGTAGGCCGTATAGGTGACCTGGCCGATTTCCTTCCCCTTCCCGTCGCGCACGGGAATGGTGCCCACGGTCGCCTTGTACGACAGCGTACGGCCCCCGATCCGCGCCGACTGGCTGATCGTCTTGTCACCCGGCAGCGGCGGCGGCTTGGTTTCGTCCTCGGCCTTCTTCTTCTCGACGGCGGTGGTGGTCTCCGCCGACTGGGCATGAGCAAGGCTGCTGGTGCACGCGAGCAGCAGGGCGGCGGCGGATAGGCGCAGAATCGATCGCAAGTGTTGGGCTCCCCTTCGCAAGGGAGAGAATGTTGCAGCGCGGGGACTGCGAGGCAATGATGAAGCCGGTTCAGAGGGCCTGGTATGCACCTTCTCGCATCATCGGCACGACGTCGGCAGAATCCACCTCAAGCGCGACCTCGGTGTCGGCAGCGTATCCCCAACCGGAGAGTTCGCGGCCCGAGCGGCTGTCGCGGAGGATTTCGGCCAGGCGAGGCTTCGCTGCCCGGTACGCTTCGGCTGCTAGATCGGCCTCTGCATTCCATGTCCCGCCAAGAGCATCGATGATGGCACCTGCTCCGAGCCAATCCTCGATGGCTGGTCGCAACGTTTGATCCGGCCACCGCTCCCCTGCCGCAATCACGACGATCATTCCATCACCGGCGAGAGAGCTTGCCGCCGCACCGACCGCTCGGGCGTTGCGGAGACAGCCGCAGAGGGTCGGAGCGTCACCAGTGGCCAGCGACAGCCGGGAGCCATTCGGCGACGGCAGCAGGAGGCGGCCTCCCGGCGCGATATGCTTCAGGCTGGCCGGCGAAAGACTGAGCTGTCCCCCTCCAGCACTGCGCGGTGAAGCTGCAACCGCTCCATGCCGAGCAGCTTCGACAGCTGCCGCGGCGGCGTCCCCGTACGGGAAGGGGAACACGATCGCACCGTTTCCGACGGCTACGCTCACCGCCGTCGAGAACGACAACACGTCGACGATGACGAAGACGTCCGCAGAGGCCTTCCACGCCTCGATTCCGGACAGGCCCCATTCACAGGCTATTTTCGGCATCATCGGACTGATGCCAGAGGGAAGCAGGCCTGCCAACCAGCCGGCCCCCACCGCGCCGATCAGTGTGGCCGCTACGCCGCTGCGCCCTCCAACGCCTCGCTGATCTCCATCCAGCGCGTCTCCGCGGCCTCGATCCGCTCGGACAGATCCGCTCGGCGCTTCATCAACTCGGTCATGGTGAGCTTCGCAAGCGCCGGCGCCGCCTCCGCAGGGGCGAACATCGCCTGGTCGATCGCCGTACGCTCGGCGGTGAGCTTCACCACCTCGCGCTCGGCAGCCTGCGCCTCCTTGCGCAGCCCCTGGGCACGCTCGCGTGCTTCGGCCGCGACCCGGCGGTCCTCCTTCTTGTTGGCTTTTTTCTCGGCCTTGTCCGCCTTGCTGCCGCCGCCCAGCACCAGCGCGATATAGTCGTCCAGGCTGCCGTCGAAGTCGCTGGCGGTGCCGCCGTCGACCAGCACCAGACGGTCCGCGGTGGTCTCGAGCATGTGGCGGTCGTGGCTGACCACCACCACCGCACCGGTGTAGGCGTTCAATGCCTGGATCAGCGCCTCGCGCGCGTCGACGTCGAGGTGGTTGGTCGGCTCGTCGAGGATCAGCATGTGCGGCGCGTCGCGGGTGATGAGCGCAAGCGCCAGGCGCGCGCGCTCGCCGCCGGAAAGCTTGCCGACCAGCGTCGTCGCCTTGTCGCCCGAAAAGCCGAACCGCCCGAGCTGCGCGCGCACCGCGCCCGGCGTCTTGCCCTTCATCAGCCGGGTCATGTGCTCGAGCGGCGTGTCGCGCGCGTCGAGTTCCTCGACCTGATACTGGGTGAAATAGCCGACCCGCATTTTGGACGAGGATGCCATCTCGCCTTCCATCGGCGTCAGCTGCGCCGCGAGCAGTCGGGCGAGCGTGGTCTTGCCGTTGCCGTTGCGACCAAGCAGACCGATGCGATCGTCGGGGTCGAGCCGCAAGTTGAGCCGCTTGAGGATCGGTTTTTCACCATAGCCGACGCTCGCCATGTCGAGCGTCACCAGCGGGGGGCGCAGTTCGTCGGGGTCGGGGAAATCGAACGACAGCGACGGATCCTCTGCCATCGCGGCGATCGGCGCCATCTTGGCAAGCGCCTTGATGCGTGACTGCGCCTGCTTGGCGGTCGAAGCGCGCGCAGAGTTGCGGGCGATGTAATCCTGCAGCTTTGCGCGCTGCGCGACTTGGTTGGCCCGCGCCGCCTCCAGCTGCGCCATCCGCTCGGCGCGTTGCCGCTCGAACGCGTCATAGCCGCCCGGGTAGAGCGTCACCTTGCCGCCTTGCAGGTGAAGGATATGGTCGACGACGTTGTTGAGGAAGTCGCGCTCGTGGCTGACGATCACGATCGTCGCGCGATAGCTTTTGAGGAAATCCTCCAGCCACAGCACGGCTTCCAGGTCGAGGTGGTTCGAAGGCTCGTCGAGCAGCAGCACGTCGGGCTGGCTGAACAACAAGGCGGCGAGCGCGACGCGCATGCGCCAGCCACCGGAAAAGCCGTCGAGCGGCGAGTTCTGCATGCCCTCGTCGAACCCGAGGCCCACCAGAATGCGGGCGGCACGTGCCGGCGCGGTATGGGCGTCGATTGCGAGCAACCGCTCGTGCACCTCGGCCAGGCGGTCGGGGTCGTGCGACGTCTCGGCCTCTTCCATCAGCGCTGCCCGCTCCGTGTCGGCGGCGAGTACCGTTTCGAACGGCGTGGCGCTGCCAGCAGGCGCTTCCTGCGCGACATAGCCCAGGCGGCTGCCGCGCGGCATCTCCGCGGCGCCCCCATCGGGCTCCAGCTCGCCCGCGATCACGCGCACCAGGGTCGACTTGCCGGCACCGTTGCGACCGATCAGGCCGACGCGGCTGCCCGGCGGCAGCGCCGCGTTGACGCCATCGAGAATGAGCCGCCCGCCCAGGCGCACCGTGATTCCGTTGAGATTCAGCATCGCTGCCGCCTAGCAGCCCGAACGCCGCCACGCGAGGGCTGGCGGAACCACAGGTGCTGCCCAGGCACTTCAGCATCCGCACAGGCAGGGAATGGTTCATGGCGAAGGACGGCGCCGGCGCGCACATCAAGAACAACCTCGTTCTCTATGGTGCGCTCGCGGCAAATCTCGGGATCGGTGTCGCGAAGTTCATCGCCGCCGGTATCACCGGCTCGTCCTCGATGCTGACGGAGGGCGTGCATTCGGTAGTGGACAGCGGCAATCAGGTGCTGCTGCTCTACGGGCAAAGGCGCGCGCGCCGACCGGCCGATGCCAAGCACCCGTTCGGCTATGGCCGCGAGCTCTACTTCTGGGCATTCGTGGTCGCCCTGCTGATCTTCGCGGTCGGCGCCGGCGTATCGATCTACGAAGGCTACCTCCATATCCTGGACCCAGAGCCACTCAGCGATCCCCTCATCAACTACGTCGTGCTGGGCGTCGCCGTCCTGCTGGAGGGTTCGTCCTGGACGATCGCGGTACGCGAGTTCAACGCCAAGCGCGGCGACACCGGCTGGTGGCGCGCGATCCACGAGTCCAAGGATCCCGCCGGCTTCATCGTTCTGTTCGAGGACTCCGCGGCGCTGATCGGCCTTGCCGTCGCCGGCGCTGGCGTGTGGGCCAGCCATTATTTTGGGGATCCCCGCATCGATGGCGTCGCATCGATCCTCATCGGCCTGATCCTGGCGACCGTCTCCGCACTGCTGGCGCGGGAGGCCAAGGGGCTGCTGATCGGCGAGCGCGCGGACCCGGTGCTGATCGAGCGGGTGCGATCCGTGGTGGGCGCGAAGCCCGGCATCTCGGCGGTGAACCACGTGCGCACCATCCACACCGCACCCGATGCGGTCTTCGTTGCGATCAGCGCCGATTTCGACGATGCGCTGACCATGGGCGCAGGCGAAACACTGATCGAGGAACTGGAGGCCGAACTGAAGGCCGCGATCCCCACCCTCACCTCCATCTACATCCGTCCGGAGAAGCACGAGGAGGCCATCCTCAGCTTCGCGCCTGCCGCCGGCTGATCGATGGAGAGCTTCGATGCGATCGTGCTCGGCGCGGGTGGCGCCGGGCTGATGGCCGCGGCCGTCGCCGGGCAGCGCGGCAGGCGCGTGGTCGTCGTGGACCATGCGCCGGAGCCGGGCCGCAAGATCCTGATTTCGGGCGGCGGTCGCTGCAACTTCACCAACCTGGGCACCGCGCCAGACCGGTACCTGTCCGCCAACCCGCATTTCGCCAAGTCGGCGCTCGGCCGCTACACCCCCGGCGACTTCCTGGAGATGGTCGAGCGGCACGGCATCGCCTGGCACGAAAAGACGCTCGGCCAATTGTTCTGCGACGGCTCCGCCCGGCAGATCGTGGCCATGCTGCTGGACGAGTGCGCGGCGGGCGCCGTGGCGATGCGCCTGGGTGCGGCGATCCGGGACGTCTCGCATGCGGACGGACGCTTCACCGTGGTGCATGGGGACGCCACGCTCACGGCGCCGGCACTGGTGATCGCCACCGGCGGTCCCTCCATCCCGAAGCTCGGCGCCACCGGCTTCGCCTATGATCTCGCCCGCAAGTTCGGGCTGAAGGTCGTCGAGCCGCGCCCGGCGCTCGTGCCCCTAACGCTGCCGCCGGAGGAAGCGCTGTTCCGCTCCCTGTCCGGCGTGGCCACCGAAGTGGTCGCGCGCTGCGGCAAGGCGACGTTTCGCGAGGCGGCGCTGTTCACCCACCGCGGCCTGTCGGGTCCGGCGATCCTCCAGGTGTCCTCCTATTGGCGCCACCGCGATGCGATCGGCATCGATTTCCTGCCTGATCAGGATGCGGGGTGGCTGCTGGAGGCGAAGCGCACCCGCCCCCGTGCGGGTCTGCGCACGGTGCTTTCGACGGCGCTTCCCGACCGACTTGCCGAAGCCCTCGCCGAACGCCTAGCGGTGGTGGGAGAACTCGGCAACCAGCGCGACGCCACGCTTCGCGACGCCGAGCAGCGGCTTGGCAACTGGCGCTTCGTCCCCAATGGCAGCGAAGGCTTTGCCAAGGCGGAGGTGACGGTAGGCGGCATCGCGACCGAGGGGCTCTCCTCGCGCACCATGGCGGCGCGGCACCTGCCGGAGCTGTACGTCGTCGGCGAGGCGATGGACGTGACCGGCTGGCTGGGCGGCTACAACTTCCAATGGGCCTGGGCGAGCGGCTGGGCGGCGGGCAAGGCGCTGTGACCGACACGCTCAAGCGCAGCTTCCCGCCTGTGGTCGACGCGGGCACGCGCGTGCTGGTGCTCGGCAGCCTGCCCGGCGAGCGCTCACTCGCCGAGCAGCGTTATTACGCGCACCCGCAGAACCAGTTCTGGCGGCTGATGTCGCCGGTCGCCGGACAGGACTTGGCGCCACTCGCCTATACGGAGCGGCTCGCCGCCTTGCAGGCCGCCAAGATCGGCTTGTGGGACGTCGTCGCCCAGGCGCGGCGGACCGGCAGCAGCGACGCGGCCATCCGTGACCTCGCCGCCAATGACCTGGTCGCACTGGTCGCGACGCTGCCGCAGTTGCGCGCGATCGGCTTCAACGGCGGCACGGCGCTTCGCCATGGGCGGGCACAGCTGGGCGAGGCGGCAGCGCACTATGCGATCCTCGCCCTACCCTCCAGCAGCCCGCTGCACACGGTCGGGGTCGCGGCCAAGCAGAAGGCCTGGCTGGCGCTCGCCGACTATCTCTGACCGGTCAGCGGCCGCTCGGCTGCGGCTTGCCCACGTCGCCCGCGGGATCGAAGTCCTTGGCCGGGGACACCTCGTCCGCAGGCTTGTCCAGCGTGTCGCTCGGAAGGGCTGCGTCCCCCGTCTTCTGATGCTCGGTGGACAGATTGTGATCGGGCGTACCCATGTCGCGGTCGACCATGACGCGTCTCCTCTTCTTCCCCCCTCAACCGACGAACAGCCCCGCGGTTGCGGCAACGGCTCGGAAGGCTCCTTGCGGGAGCGAAACGGCAGTCCGGACGTTATCTGCCTGCAAAATAACGAGGAGAAGCGGGTGCGCGTCGGTCTTATCGGTTCATCGTTGCTGGCGATGTCGCTCACGCTGTCGGCGTGCAACGTCAACACTTCCCCGTCCAACCAGACCGAAGCCGGCGAGAGCGCCCAGCCCGCGCAATGGTCGAAATCCACAACCGACCAGCTGCGCGACGCCCTCAACAAGCGCGCCGCCCATGGCCTCGACAAGATGAACTTCGAGGTTCCGGCCGGCGAGGACGAAGCGGCTTTGACAAAGGCGGCGCTCGCCTATGCCGGCGCGCTGGCGCGTGGCGCAACCGATCCGACCAAGCTCTATGAGGTCTACACCGTTCCCCGGCCCAACCCCGATCTGAAACAGGGGCTCGCCCAGGCGCTGCAGCAGGGCAAGGTCGGCGAGTGGCTGGAAAGCCTCGCCCCGCAGGACGCGAACTATCGCAAGCTGTCGCAAGCTTATCTGGCGCTGCGCAAGCAGGGCGAGGCGGCGACGCCGGCGATCCCCGATAAGGGCGAGCCGCTGAAGCCGGGCGCAACCGACGCGCGCATCCCGATGATCGCCAGCCAGCTGGTCGCTTCCGACTATCTGGATCGGGCGGCGGCAGGCGGCAATCGCTACACGCCGGCCATGGCGGCTGCCGTCAAGCAGATGCAGGCCGACTACGGCATCAAGCCGGACGGCGTGATCGGCAGCGATGCGCTCGCCATTCTCAACCTTTCCGATGCCGACCGTGCCCGTGCGATCGCGGTGAACATGGAGCGGCTGCGCTGGATCGAGCGCACCCCTCCCGGCACCCGCATCGACGTCAATGTGGCGGCGGCGCGGCTGAGCTACTGGCGCGACGGCAAGCTCGTGAACAGCCGCAAGGTCGTGGTCGGCGAGCCCGACAACGAGACGCCGCAGCTGGGCTCGCCGATCTTCCGCCTGGTTGCCAACCCGACCTGGACCGTGCCCCGCTCGATCCAGGAAAAGGAGATCGCCGGCAAGGGATCGGACTATCTGCGCCGCAACAACATGGCGTGGGAAGACGGCTGGATCGTCCAGCAGCCAGGCCCGAAGAACTCGCTCGGCCTCGTCAAGTTCGACATGCAGAACGATCACGCCATCTACCTGCACGACACGCCGGCCAAGCCGCTGTTCCAGCAGGTGCAGCGTCAGCGCAGCCACGGCTGCGTTCGCGTCGAGGATGCGCTGGGCTTTGCCGAGATGCTCGCCAAGGACGAGGGCGTGATCGACGAGTGGAACAAGGCGCGCGCGACCGGCAAGGAGACCTTCGTCAAGCTGCCGCGCGAGATCCCGGTCCGGATGCTCTACCAGACCGTGCTGTTCGACGAAGCCGGCGAACCGGTGATCCGCAACGACCCCTATGGCTGGAACGATCGCGTCGCCCAGGCGCTCGGCCTCGGCACCACCACCAACTATCGCCTGAAGCCGGACGGTGCGGACGTAGGCCCCTGATGCCCTGTGAGGGCGGAGCTGACTGCATCAGCTCTGCCCTCGCCGATACCCCATTCAAGCCAGCGCTATTTCCATCCGCGCGCATAGTACCAAAGACATGCCTGCTTGCCCTTCATTGATGACCAGAAGGTTCGATCAGCAGGCAGATAGGCCTGCAACCGGTTCGACTCCGTAACAGATCTGTCATGGCTTTGCCGTAGCCGCTCGGCCCCAGTCGCCTGCCCTTTCCGGGTATTGTTCAGAACTGGGATATCATGCCGAACATCAAGCAGCTCGCCTACGCCGCTCTTCCCGCGCTGTGCTTCGTCGCCGCACCGTCCTGGGCGCAGGAAACGACTCCAGCGGCTGCATCGGCCGAAGCGTCGGACCCGCAGGCAGCAGCCGGCGACGTGTCGCCCGAAGAAATCATCGTCACCGGATCGACCCGCGCGCAGCGGCGGTTCGACGTGTCCTATGCGATCAACACCATCTCCCAGGCGGATGTCGAGAAGATCGCGCCGGTCAACTTCGCCGACCTGATCGGCCAGCTGCCGGGCTTCCAGACCGAGATCACCGGCGGTGAGGTGCAGAACATCTACCGCATCCGCGGCCTGCCTAACGACGGCGGCTTCGTCAGCTTCCAGCAGGACGGCCTGCCCCTGTTCCACGAGAACGACGGCGTGTTCTTCCGCGGCGACGCGATCCTCAAGCAGGACCTGATGACGGACCATGCCGAAGTCGTCCGCGGCGGTCCGGCGCCGGTCTACGCCAGCTATTCGGGCGCGATCATCAACGCCATCACCGTCACCGGCGAGGAGACGCCGCGCGGAAAGGCGCAGCTGACGCTCGGGGACACCGGCCTCTATCGCTTGGACGCCTATCAGTCCGGCCCGATCGCCGAAGACACCTATTACGCCGTCGGCGGCTTCCTCCGGTACCACGACGGCTATCGCGACAACGGCTTCCCGAACGACAAGGGTGGCCAGATCCGCGCGAACCTCAAGCATGACCTCGACAACGGTTCGATCAAGCTGAACCTCAACTACGTCAACGACCACAACGTCTTCTATTTGCCGATTCCGATCGCCGACCCGCGCGACCCGAGCGTCTCGCTCGATCCGTACATCGACTATTTCACCGGCACGATGAACTCGCCAGCGCTGCGCAACGTCAACCTGAAGTACCGCGACGGCGCCGGCGTGATCCAGAGCCGCACCAGCGACCTGTCCGACGGACGCCACATGCAGATGGTGAACTTCGGCGCGCAATATGATGCCGACTTCGACGGGTGGCTCGTCTCCGCCAAGGTTGGGTACACCCAGGGCAAGCTCGACTTCACGGCCTTCTATTCGACCACCAATCCGGCTGACGCCGACAGCTTCGCCAACGGCTATCTGACGCGCGCGACCACTGCCTTCGGCGCGGTGAACCGCTTCGGCTATGTGCTGGCGGGGACCAACACCGCCTATGATCCCGACGCGGCGTCCGGTCTGGTGATGCAGGGCCAGTATCGCGACATCCACTCGAAGTTCTATTCGGGCCAGGGCAATTTCACGGTCGCCAAGAAGTTCGAATCCGGCATCGGCAGCCACGACATCAAGCTCGGCCTCTATGCCAGCCTCTATGGCGAAGACAGCCGGACGCTCTACCAGAACTATCTGATCGAGGTTGCGGGCGAGCCGCGCACGCTGGACCTGGTGGCCTATTCGGCCACGGGCGCAGAGCTCGGCCGCGTGACGGACAACGGCGTGCTCAACTACGCCGCCACGCTCAACCAAGGCGACTCCGACGCGAAGATGTTCGCCATCTATGCCAACGACACCTGGGAGATCGTGCCGGGTCTGCGCGTCGATGCCGGCATCCGCCACGAGCGCTACAGCTACAAGGGCTGGGCGGCACTCACCGAGCAGGCCGACCTCGGCGATCGAACCACGCTGGCGGACGATGCCACCCGCGCCTTTACCGGGGCGATCATCAACCAGAAGCGCAAGCCGCATGTCACCAACTGGACGGTCGGCGCCAACTACGACTTCAGCGACCATGTCGGCGTCTATGGGCGCGCGTCGCACCTCGAGACGCCGCCCAGCGTCCAGACGGTGATGAGCATCAACCCGACCGTCATCACCACCGTCGCCGACCAGTTCGAGGCGGGGCTGAAGCTCGCGGCGGGACGCTCCTACCTCTACGTCACCGGCTTCTACACCAACTTCGACCCGCTCAACGCCTCGTTCCTGGCGTATGACCCGACGACGGGCCGCAACGACGTGAACGTCCCCTTCATCGGCGAAGCGCAGGTCAAGGGCGTGGAATTCGACGGCGCCTGGTCGGTGACCCCTTGGTTCACCCTGAACGGCGCGCTCACCGTCAGCGACCCGAAGTACAAGAATTTTGAAAGCGCAACCGGCGCCGATCCCGAGCAGGCCGAAGGCAATCAGATCGTCCGCCAGCCCAAGATCTACGGCAACATCCGGCCGAGCTTCGACTTCACCTCGGGCGCGACTGATATCTCGGTCTATGGCCGCTACACCTATATGGGAAAGCGCTACGTCGACCTGTACAACAACACTGCGCTGCCCTCCTACGGCACGATCGGCGCGGGCGTGACGCTGCGCCGGGCGAGCTGGCAGGTGCAGGTGGTCGGCGACAACCTGTTCAACGCGCATGGCCTGACCGAAGGCAACACCCGCACCGACTCGCTGAGCGGCCAAGGCAGCAGCGAGGCCATCTACGGCCGCCCGATCTTCGGCCGGAACTTCCGCCTGGTCGTCTCCAAGTCGTGGTGAGGCATCGGGCGCTGCGCATGACTCTCGCCGCCGCGATCCTCGCGGCGGCGGTTCAGCCCGCTGTGGCGGCCGAGGTCCGCGACCGCGCCAGCGAGGTTTTGGCACAACGGCTGTTCCCGATGCTCGATGCGATGGGTCGGTCGCCGGAGACGATCACCCGGCTCCGCGCCGATCGCAGCCTCGCCACCACGCTTGCGACGCGTGCGAAACGCACCGCCGCCTGCGCAGAGGCGGCCCCGTGCGTGGCGGAAGCCGCGTTGTGGGACGAGCAGGAACTGGCGACCCTCACGCATGCGGTGGAGCGGAATGCCACCCCGCTGCTGCGCGATCGGCGGCTGATTCCTGACGACGGCCTCGCCTCCGGCCTTGCTCGGGAGATCCGCGGGCTGAACGCGATCGTCCGCGTCTATGCGTTGGGAATGCCGGCGCGCTACCCTTCCATCGACGGGCCATCGGCGGCGTTCGGGAGCACGGTGGCGCAGACGCGCCTGGCGGCTGCGGTCCGCCTGCGCAACACGCCGCGTGCCGGCTCCCTGCAGGCGCTCGATCCCAGCGTGGAACTGGGCTTGGCCCTGCTCGACGTGAACGACCGCACCGATGCAAGCGGATTCGAGCCGATCGACGGCGGTGACAACGCCGCGGCGATGGCGCGGGCCCGCGGCCTTGACTGGTCCCGCTACCGCTACACGGCCATCGTGCTGACGGGGATCGGCCCCGAGGTTCCCGACATGCCGCTCAGTCCCGGCGGCAAATACCACGTCCGGCTCGTCGCGAACCGCTTCGCGGAGGGAGACGCCCCCTTCATCATCGTGAGCGGTGGCCGTGCACACCCGCACGGCACGCCCCATGACGAGGCCGTCGAGATGCGCCGCGCGCTGATCGAGCGCTATGGCGTGCCTGCCGAGGCGATCGTCATCGAGCCCTACGCCCGCCACACGACCACCAACCTGCGCAACGCCACGCGACGGCTGATGGCGTTGGGCGCCCCGCTCGATCGCGAGGCGCTGATCGTCTGCAACCCGGACCAAAGCCGGATGATCGAGAGCCCCGCCTTTGGGGAGAGGAACCGCCGCGAACTCGGCTACGAACCCGGCGTGATCGGCCGCCGGCTCTCGCCTACCGAGCTCACCTTCCGCCCCGACCCTCGTTCGGCGCGCATCGATCCACTCGACCCGCTCGATCCCTGATCGGCGGGCTGAAGCGGGTCTGTCGGGAACGATGGACCCGTCGGGCGGCGCCAAGTCGTCGAGATGCCGAACGAAAGATGTGCCGAGTTTCTGGCACAGGGCACCGACATGAAAAAACCCGCCAACGCAGTGCGCTGGCGGGTTTTTCCGTGGTGGGCGTGGCAAGGATTGAACTTGCGACCCCTGCGATGTCAACACAGTGCTCTACCACTGAGCTACACGCCCGCCGGGAGTGCGGCCTCTAGCGGGGAGCGCTGGGGAGCGCAAGCACCGAAAGCGGCCGAACCTAAAAAATCTGCTCAGCTGTGCGAGGGAACGCTGTCCTCCGCAAACAGCTGGTCCACTTCGCGCACCAGGTCGCGCAGGTGGAAGGGCTTCGACAGCACCCGAGCCTGGGGCACGGCCTTGCCCGCCTTCAGCGTCACTGCCGCAAAGCCGGTGATGAACATCACCCGCATCTCGGGTGCGATCTCCTGCGCCTTTTGTGCGAGTTCGATGCCGTCCATCTCGGGCATTACGATATCGGTGAGGAGCAGATCGAACGTCTCGCTCTCCAGCAACGGCAAGGCGGCCGTCCCGCGATCGACCGCCGCCACGCGGTAGCCGGAACGTTCGAGCGCGCGCGTCAGATACTCGCGCATCACCTGATCGTCCTCGGCCAGCAGAATCCTGTACATGCATCCCTCTCGTACGAGCGCCCGCGTCTATGGGCGAACCCCTGCCGCTTTTCCAGCGCGTTGCTCCGGATCGCTGCGGGGCCTAGCATCCAGGGCGTGCCCGCGCCGCCCCTCTCCTTCGACCTGCACGGTCCCGCCGAACCGGCAACGCCGCTGGTGCTTTCGGTGCCGCATGCCGGCCGCGCCTATCCCGAGGAGATGCAGGACCTGCTGCGGGTGCCGGTTGCGGCGCTGCTGCCGCTGGAGGACCGGCTGGTCGACCAGGTGGCGCTTGCGGCGCGCGGCCCCCACACGCTGTTCGTCGCCAAGCTGCCTCGCGCCTGGATCGACCTGAACCGGAGCGAGCAGGAGCGCGATCCGCAGGTCGACGCGGGCGCCGATCCGATGGTGCAGCCCCGGGCCTCGGCGCGGCTGCGCAGCGGGCTGGGGCTCATACCCCGGCGCGCCAGCAGCGCGGGCGACATCTGGAAGCGCCGGTTGCACGCGGACGAGGTCACCGCCCGCATCATGGCCCACCATCGTCCCTACCACGCCGCGGTGGCTGCCGCGCTCGCGTCGGCGCACGCGCGGTTCGGCGTCGCCATCCTGCTCGACATCCACTCCATGCCATCGCTGCCGGGCGTCACGCCTGCGCAGGTGGTGCTCGGCGACCGACACGGGCGCTCGGCAGCGCGGCGCCTGGTCGATACGCTCGAAGCCGCCGCGCGGGATGCCGGCCTTCGGGTCGCCCGTAACCAGCCCTATGCCGGTGGGCACGTGGTGACGACCCATGGCGCGCCCGCACGCAATGTGCACGCGATCCAGATCGAGTTCGATCGTGGCCTCTATCTCGATCCCACGCTGACGGAAGCCGGCCCCGGCTTACCCCACCTCGCTGCCGCCCTCGCCCGCATGATCGCAGCCGTCGCCGCGGAAGCGCTTCCGCCGGCGCTTGCCGCCGAATAGCGCATAAAAAAACCACCCCGTGCACGAAGCACGAGGTGGCCTAGGTTCAGGGAGGAGACACGCTGAAAGCGTGTCACACGATCCCGCGAAAGGGGGGAACACGAGACCGCGTACCAGAGAATATAGATATCAAGCGCAAAGGTTCAAGCGTTTGCCGACACTTGCGATGCATTGCCTGCCGCGCACGACGAAACGCCGCCCGTCGGGAAGACGGACGGCGCTTGCGCTTCGTACTGCGTCTCGCCGGGCTTGACCCGGCGGGACGTCCGATCAGGCGGTCGGCTGGGGCGCGATCATGCCCGCGCGCACTTGACGCGCGAACAGGTCCCGCATCAGCGACAGCGAGAAGATGTGCGCATAGAGCAGCGGCAGCATGCCGTTCTGCTGGATCTTGCGCAGCTGGTCGCCACGAAGCTCGTTGAGCTTCTTTTCGTCGACCATCTGGAAACCACGGTAGATGAACGGCTGCTCGGCGCCGTCCGGCTGGATCGAGACTTCACCGTCGATCAGAAGGCCCAGGTCCTTGACCTCCTTCATGAACATCGCGGTGCGCTGGCCGGCCTGCTCGAACTGCTCGTTGAACTGCAGGATCTGCTTGGTGGTCTCGCTCGGCTCGGTGCCGTCGAACAGCGCCTCGCCGTCCTCGAACGCGCCGATCGTGTCCGCGGTCGGATCGAAGCACAGCGACAGGTCCTCGCTGTCCGGACGCAGGCGGGCGAGCATGTACGGATAGCGGCGGACATAGGCCGGGACGTACACTTCCGGGTCGATCAGCCGGCCGTCGGCGTCGATGAAGGTGTTGACGCCCTCGTTCAGGCCCATCAGCGCGAGGGGCACGGGATCCTCGCCCACCGAGAAGACGATCGGCATGCGGCGCTGCACCAGTGGGAATTCTTCGACGGTGACCGGCACGGCATGCTCGTTGACCAGGAACGGCGCACGATCCGCAACGCGAACCTTGTAGTTGGCGTGCTGCTGGCTCGAAAGCGGTTCGAGCTGGTTGTAAAACAGAGGAAGCCCGTTGTTCTTCGGCGCCGTGGCCATTCTTGATCTCCTGGAACCCAGCTTGCGCGTCTATTTCGCCCCGTCGACGGGCGCAAGCGTCACCAGTTTGCCGGGATTGAACAGGTTCATCGGATCGAGCCCCTGCTTGATCCCCCGCAGCGCCGCCAAGCGGGCGAGCGGGCCGAGGCGGGCAAGTTCATCGCGCTTCATCTGCCCGATACCGTGCTCGGCCGAAATCGAACCGCCGGCGGCAACCACCAGATCGTGCACAAAGGTGGTGATGCCGGGCGCCTCCCCCGCCATCCAGCGGGCCGGATCGACGCCCGCAGGCGCCCGCACATGAAAGTGGACGTTGCCGTCGCCCAAGTGTCCGAAGGCGGTGGCGTGGGTGCCCGGAAAGCGCGCCTCGGCAGCCGCGGCCGCCTCGACCATGAAGCGCGGCATCCGGTCCACCGGCACGGAAATGTCGTGCTGCACCGCCGGGCCCGCGGCGCGCTCCGCCGCCGACAGCGAATCCCGCAGCCGCCAGAACGCCTCCGCCTGCGCCTCTGAAGTGGCGATCACCGCGTCGGCAACGAGACCGGCGTCCAGCGCGTCGCCGAGCAGTCGTGCGAGCAGGGCATCCGGCGCCTCGGCCTCCGGGGTCGCAGCGACCGCCTCGATCAACAGGTGCCATGGGTGGGTACCGCTGAGCGGCGGCCGCGCGTCCGGCAGATACTGCACCGCGCGCTCCAGCGTCTCGCCAGGGATGATCTCGAAGCTCTCGATCGCATCGGTCGTCCCTTGCATCCGTCGCAGGAGCGCCAGCCCCGCCTCCGGGTCGGCGATGCCCACCCAGGCGACAGCGCGGCCAAGGATCGCAGGGGCAAGGCGCAGGGTCGCGGCGGTGATGATTCCCAGCGTACCTTCGGCGCCGACGAGAAGTTGGTCGATGTCGTAGCCGCGGTTGTCCTTGGGCAGCGGCGTGAGCCCATCGTGGATGCTGCCATCGGGCAGCACTGCCTCTACCCCGGCCACCAGCCGCCGCATCGTCCCCCAGCGCAGCACCTGGGTACCGCCTGCGTTTGTCGAGACCAGGCCGCCGATTGTCGCCGTCCCGCGCGAGCCCAGGGTGAGCGGAAAACGGCAGCCGGCTTCCGCAGCGGCCTCATGAAGGTTCTGCAGGATCACGCCTGCCTCGGCCACCGCGAGGGCAACCCCGGCGTCTAGGCGTCGAATGCGGTCGAGGCGGCGGGTGGACAGCAGCAGCGCCGATCCGTCCGCAGGCGGCGTCGCGCCACCCACCATCGATGTGTTGCCGCCCTGTGCGACCAGCGGCACCCGATGCTCAACCGCCAGGCGAACCATGGTGGCCACCTCGGCGGTGGAGGTCGGCAGCAGCATCGCGGCGGCCGCGCCATGGAACCGCCCGCGCCAATCGGTGAGAAAGGGCGCGATCCGGTCGGCGTCGGTGGTGAGGCTGCACTCGCCTAGCGCTTTCCGAATGGCATGGATCAGGCGGGTCTGTGCGGTCATCCCGTCGCGCTACACGGCCGAGAGGCTTGCCGCCAGTTCATCACCGGTTAAAACCCAGGGGCTGAGAAGAGAGCCCCATGCCCGTACCGAAGCCTGTACCCGTGCTTCTGCTGCTGACGCTCGCGGCCCCCATGGCCGGGGCCCAGCAGCGCGTGAGCGTTCCGGCCGGCACGGTCGTGCACAGGGAGGTGCGCATCCAGCGAATCATCGTGCGGGTGCCGCGCATGGAAGTCACCCCCGCCTCCAGTTCGCGTGCGTTGCCGGCGATCAACTGGGTGGAGAAACGCACCGACCGCTGTGTGCCCGTCGCCAATCTGGCTGCGGTGTCGATCACCCGCACCGACAGCGTGGACCTGATGCTGACCGGGGGGAAGCGGCTGCGGGCGCGCCTGGAGGAGGATTGCCCCACGCTCGACTTCTACTCGGGCTTCTACCTCAAGCCGACCGCGGACGGGATGGTGTGCGCGTCACGCGATACGATTCGCTCCCGCTCTGGCGGGCAGTGCCGCATCTCGTCTTTCCGGATGCTCGTTCCCGGCCGCTGAAGCGCGTTCTGCTTGACAATCCGGCAGAAATCCGCAAGGCGCGGACCTGCATTCCGGTGCCGCGACGGTGCCGTTTTCCGGAAACCCCATGAACTTTGCCGATCTCGGTCTTTCCGATGAACTGCTGCACGCTGTAACGGAGGCGGGCTATACGGAGCCGACGCCGATCCAGGCGAGCGCGATCCCGTCCGTGTTGATGATGCGCGACCTGATCGGCATCGCCCAGACCGGCACCGGCAAGACGGCCGCTTTCGTGCTGCCGATGATCGACATTCTGGCCCAGGGTCGCAGCCGCGCACGCATGCCGCGCTCGCTGATCCTGGAGCCCACCCGCGAACTCGCGGCCCAGGTTGCCGAGAACTTCGAGAAGTACGGCGCTGGCCATAAACTGTCGATGGCGTTGCTGATCGGCGGCGTATCGATGGGAGACCAGCTGGCGGCGCTCGAGAAGGGCGTCGACGTGCTGATCGCGACCCCGGGGCGGTTGATGGACCTGTTCAGCCGGGGCAAGATCCTGCTCACCGGCTGCAATCTCCTGGTGATCGACGAAGCCGACCGCATGCTCGACATGGGGTTCATCCCCGACATCGAGGAAATCTGCACCAAGCTTCCCAAGCAGCGGCAGACGCTGCTGTTCTCGGCCACCATGCCGCCGCCGATCAAGAAGCTGGCAGACAAGTTCCTCGAGAACCCCAAGACCATCGAGGTCGCCCGGCCGGCGACCACCAACACCAACATCACCCAGCGGGTGGTCCATGTCAGTGCGGCCAAGAAGCGCGACGTGCTGCGCCGGCTCCTGTCCTCCGACGAGGTCCGCACCGCGATCATCTTTTCCAACCGGAAGACGACGGTGCGCGAGCTCAACAAGAGCCTCCAGCGCGCGGGTTTCCGTTCGGCCGAGATCCACGGCGACATGGAACAGTCGGCGCGTATCGCCGAGCTGGACCGGTTCAAGAACGGCGAGGTCAACATCCTGGTCGCGTCGGACGTCGCGGCGCGCGGCCTGGACGTGAAGGGTGTCAGCCACGTCTTCAACTATGACGCGCCCTGGCATCCGGACGACTATGTCCACCGCATCGGCCGCACCGGCCGTGGCGGTGCGACGGGCACGGCCTATACCTTCGTCACGCCCGACGATGCCGAGAACATCGCCAACATCGAGAAGCTGACCGGCCAGAAGATCGAGGTGCTCGATCTGGGCGGCGTGCCGGTTGCGGAAGCGGAAGCTACGCCGGAGCCACGGGCACCGCGGACCGAGCGTTCACGCGATCGCCGCGGCCGCGAGGATCGCACCCCGCGGTCCGAAGAACCTCGCCGCACCCGGGAGGAACGGGCGCCCCGCCATGAAGAACCACGCCGTCGTCGCGAGGTCGAGGATGCGGTGGCGGACGATGGCGGCTGGAACGGCCCCATCCCGGCTTTTCTGGACGTTCGACTCACCGCCTGATCGTGCAAGGCCGCGTGGACGATTTCATCGAGTATGTTGCGCCGGTCGCGGTCGAAAGCCCGTGCGTCCTGGTGTGCACGCTCGACCTCGAGAGCGGCTGGTGTTTCGGCTGCGGCCGCACGCGCGAGGAGATTGCCGACTGGACGGCGATGTCGGCCGAGGAGCGGAGCACCGTGATGGCGGCCCTCCCCGAGCGCTGCGGCACACTCGAACAGCGGATTGCCGCCTCGATCGGCTGATCGCCGGCTTCGGCGGCCTAGCCGTCGATCCGGGTATGCAAGAAGCGCGTGGTCCGCTCCCAGGCGAGCTTTGCCGCCGCGGGATCATATCGTTCTGCCGACGTGTCGTTGTTGAAGGCGTGGTCGACGTCCGGATAGACATGGGCCTCGACCTGCTTGCCTGCCGCCTCCAGCGTTTTTGCCCAAGGCAGGCCCGTCGCGTTCACGCGCTGGTCCTTGCCCGCATAGTGTAGCAACAGCGGCGTCTCGACCTTCGCCGCCTCGGAAGGAGCGGGCGCAGGTCCGTAATATGCCACGCCTGCGCTGAGCGCAGGTCCGGCGGCGATCGCCAGGCGATTGACGAAGGCGCCGCCCCAACAAAAGCCGACCGCGCCCACCTTGCCGGAGCCGCCCCGCTGCCGCGCCGCACGATCGATGGTGGCGACTGCCTGACGAAGGGCCAAGTCCATGTCGATGCCGGCGATCATCTCGCGTGCGCGGTCCTCGTCGGCAGGCGTGCCGCCCTGCGGCGCCAGCAGGTCGAGTGCGACGGCTCGGAACCCGCTCAGCGCCACGCGCCTTGCAACGTCGCGAATATGCTCGGTCAGCCCCCGGTTCTCGTGGATGACCAACACCGTACCGAGCTTGCGGCCGCCGGCCTCTCGGGGTGCCGCGAAATAGGCTGCGGCTGGTTTGCCCGCCTCGGCCCCTTTGCGCGTGGCAGTGCGAAGGCGAGGATCGTCCGGCTGGACCTGCTGTGCTGCGGCAGGAGACGCCGCGATCGCTGCGACCAGCGCCTCGGCAGCGACGGCGGAGCCCGTGAGCGCGACCATCTCCCGCATGAAGGCGCGACGGTCGCGGTGCTCGTGGGTGAAGGCGTCGTAGAGCGCGACAGCGCGCTCGCGAAGGTCGGTCATGCCAGTTCTCCCCGAGTCGGACGGGGAGAAGCTAATCGGCTTTCTGCCTCAGCAGAAGCGGCAGGACCTCGGGCCCGCCGAGCCCGTCCCCCGCAAGCGCGGAGGGACGGGAACGCTGGCGATCAGCGCTTGAACGGATCGATGAAGGCCGGGGCGGGCTCGGCAGTCTCGCCGTTCGCCAGTGCCTCGGCATCGCGCACCGCCTGCTGCCGCTCGTTGCGCAGCTGCTCCAACAGTGCCTCGCGGTCGCCCTCCAGGCGCGTGTCGGTCGGTGCTTCCATGCCCGCGGCCTTGGCGGCCTTGGTCACCAGTGCATCGAGCTCCCGCTGCGAGCACAGGCCGAGCGTGACGGGATCCTTCGGCACGATGTTGCCGATGTTCCAGTGCGTACGGTCGCGGATCGCGGCGATGGTGGTGCGCGTGGTGCCGATCAGCTTGCCGATCGCGCCGTCCGAGATCTCCGGGTGATTGCGGATGATCCAGGCGATGCCGTCCGGCTTGTCCTGGCGCTTCGACACCGGGGTGTAGCGCGGCCCCTTGGTGCGGCGGACCTGCTCGGGCCCCTTTTGGATCTTGAGGCGATAGTTCGGATCGGCCTGACCCTTTTCGATCTCGTCCTGCGTCAGTTCGTGGGCGCGGACCGGATCGCGGCCGGTGAGCTTGGTTGCGGCAGTGTCGTCGGCGATCGCCTGCACTTCCAGGATGTGCAGGCCGCAGAAGTCGGCGATCTGCTCGAACGACAGCGACGTGTTATCGACCAGCCAGGAAGCGGTCGCATGCGGCATCAACGGCTGGGCCACGGCAGTTCTCCAGAAACAATAAGGGCCACCCCTCGCGGGGTGGCCGTATCCGGAACAGACTTAGTGCGCGAAGTGGACAGAGGCAAGCATAGCTGCCGGCAAAGCGTTATTCCGGCAATGCTTTGCGAAAAGGGGCGCGGGTCCGATCAGACCGCCCTGCGCAGGAGCAACACCGCTTCCCCTCGCTTGACGCCGCTACTCCGCCGCAGCCGGCAGGTCCGCGGCGGCTGGCGTCACCGGACCGCTGGCCGTAAGCGCCGCGCCCCTTACCAGCCCATCCAGCGAGCCGCCGTCGAAACCGAGCTCCTTCATCAGCCCGTCGATCATCGGTGCTTGCGCGCGATAGCGAAGCGCCGCCTGCACCGCGGAGTTGGCGAGGTTGCGATCGACGCCGCCGTCCGCGGGGACACCTGCCCCCGTCGTCCCACCGGCGCCGGTCAACCCGTCGACCTGGACGATCTTGATGCTGTCGATCGCCTCCAGCGGCTTGGATGCCTCACGGATGACCTCCGGCAGCACCTTCAGAAGCGCGAGCTTGGTCTGGAGCGACACCTGGTCCGACGACAGCAGGTTCGCCGCCTCGTTAACCGCACGCTGACCGGCGGCCTCCACCTCGAAGCGGACGCGGTCGGCCTCCGCGCGCAGCTTGGCGGCCTCGGCCTCGCCCTCTGCGGCAAGACGGGCGGCCTCGGCGCGGTCGGCAGCGGCCTGCTTCTCGGCCTCTGCCTCGACGCGGATGCGGATCGCGGCGCGTTCCGCCTCCCGCGCGGCGTCGATCAGTTCGATCCGCTTGGTGCGCTCGGCGATCTCGGTCTCGCGGCTGGTCGACACCTGTTCCTCGGCCGCCACCGCATCGGCGCGCGCCTTGTCGGCCTCCGCACGAGCCTGGCTCTCGTCGCGGCTCTTGTTCTGGACGGCGATCTGCTGCTCCTGACGGGCGAGTTCGAGCGCCTGTTCCTGGGCGATGCGCGCTTCCTTGATCGCGCGATCGGCCTCGATCTGCTGCGCGTCGATCTGGCGCTTGGCCTCGATCCGCGCTGCATCGGACTCCCGCTGGCGCGCGGCCTGCTCGCGCGCGATCTCGGCGGCCTGTTCGGCGCGACGAACCTCCAGCTCACGCTCCTGCTCCAGCCGCGCGAACTCCGTGTCGCGGCCGAGCAAAAACGATTGGCGTGCCGCCTCCAGATTCTTGGTCTCGATCTGGACGCGGGTGTCCTGCTCGATGTCGTTGCGCGCCTTCTTGCGCAGCTCGATCTGCTCGGTGAGCTTGGTCAGGCCCTCGGCATCGAAGGCATTGTTGGCGTTGAAATGCTCGATCGACGTCTGGTCGAGCCCGGTCAGCGACACGCTCTCCAGCTCCAGGCCGTTCATCGCGAGGTCGGCGGAGGAAACCTGCTGCACCTTCTGCACGAACTCGCTGCGCTGCTCGTGCAGCTGCGCCATGGTCATACCGGCCGCCACCGAGCGCAGCGCGTCGACGAACTTGCCCTCGACCAGTTCCTTGAGCGCATCGGGATGCATGGTCCGCATGCCCAGCGTCTGCGCGGCGATCGCGATCGATTGGGCATCCGGCTTCACCCGGACGTAGAACTCGGCCTTCACGTCGATGCGCAGCCGATCAAGTGTGATGAGCGCATCGCTGTTCTTGCGTTCCACCGCCAGGCGCACGGTGTTCATGTTCACCGGCATGGTCTCGTGGAACACCGGCAGCACCAGCGCGCCGCCGTTGATCACCACCTTTTCCCCGCCTGCGCCGGTGCGGACGAAGCCGATTTCCTTCGACGCACGCTTGTAGAGCTTGGCGAACAACAGGCCGATCACGAGCAGCAGCAGGAGCGCGGCACCTGCCACGATGCCGACCGTGGTCAGCATTCCGGACTGGGGCACCACCACGTCGGTATTCATCGTCACGCTCCTAGCTGGGGCAACTTGTGGTCGCCGCGGGAAATGGCGCGGAACACGTCGTTCTCGCGCCGGACGAGGAGGACCTGCTCGCCCTCTTCGAAGGTCTGTCCGGGGTTATCGGGTTCGACCATCACGTAGTGCGGCTGCCCGTGACGGTCCTCGACCCGCGCCCGCGCAGGCGCACCGGGAACTGCGCGACCGATCACGACCCGGGCGAAGCGACCGACCAGTTCCTCGAGCAGGATCGCGGTGGTGTGGTCTTGCGGCAGCAGGCGCGCCAGGCCGCGCGCGGCCAGGCCGGTGAGCGGCAGTGCGAGGATGGTGGCGGCCGGGACAGCGATCCAGCCGCTCACCAGAGCGCCCGCCCATTCGAGCGCTGCCTGTTCGCCAAGCAATCCGATCGAACCGAAGATCCCGAGGAACAGCACCAGCAGCATCAGCAGCGGCACCCGGCCGACGCCGAGCCACGACAACAGATCACCACCCATGTCGGCGTCCAGATCCGCATCGGCATCCAGCTCGACGCCGAAGCCGATCAACTGCACCAGTCCGATCAGCAGCATCAGAACAAGCGCCGCAGTAAAGGCGATGTTCTGCGGCAGGCCCAGAAACTCGAGCAACTCCCCCTCCCCGATTCGAAGTCGAGCTTAGGGGTGCTTCTACTCGCACTCTAGCGGAATCGGATCGACGCGGGGGAAGTCGCTACGCGGTGTACCCCGCGGCTTTTCCTTGTCCGGTTGCGGCTTTGGTGGTTGTAGGCAGGCGCGGCGTATCGCGCCGCCGACGAGGCACCAACGAAGAGGGCCGTACGTGATCACTTCCCAAGACGTCCACGCAGCCGCTACCCGGATCGCCGGCAAGGTGATCCGCACCCCCGTGGTGCACAGCGATGCGATTAGCCGGATTACCGGCGCGGACGTCTGGCTGAAGCTCGATACGCTGCAGGTTACCGGCGCGTTCAAGGAGCGCGGCGCCGCCAACCGCCTCGCGCTGCTCTCCGCGGAAGAGCGCGCGGCGGGGGTGGTCGCGATGTCGGCGGGCAACCATGCCCAGGCGGTCGCGCGCCACGCAGCGCTGCTCGGCATCCGCGCGGTGATCGTGATGCCGGCCTTCACCCCCTCCACCAAGGTCACCCGCACCGCCCGCTGGGGCGCAGAGGTCGTGCTGCACGGCACGACCCTGGCCGAGGCCGCCGCCCACGCCCACGATCTCGCCCAAGACCAGGGGCTGGTGTTCGTCCACCCCTATGACGACGACGCGGTGATCGCGGGTCAGGGGACGCTTGCGCTCGAACTGATCGAGGATGTGCCCGAACTCGACACGCTGGCGATCCCGGTGGGAGGCGGCGGGCTGGTCGCAGGCGCCGCGCTCGCAGCGGAGGGCGCCGGTCGCCCGATCGTCACCTATGGCGTCGAGGTCGAGAGCTATGCGGCGATGGCGCAGGAACTGGCGGGCACGCCCGTCAGCGTCGGCGGTGCGACAGTGGCGGAAGGCATTGCTGTCCGCGACGTCGGCCGCAAGCCGCTGGAGATCGTGCGCCAGCTAGTGAAGCAGGTGCTGACCGTGCCCGAACGCGCGATCGAGAGCGCGATCGCGCTCTTGGCCGAGGAAGCCAAGATCGTTGCCGAGGGCGCCGGCGCAACTGGCGTCGCCGCGCTGCTGACCTATCCGGAGCTGTTCCGTGGCCGCAAGGTGGGCGTGCCGGTGTGCGGGGCGAACATCGACAACCGCGCGCTCGCCAACGTGCTCCAGCGGGTGATGGTGCGCGACGGGCGGCTGATGCGGCTGATCCTCGACATCCCCGACCGCCCGGGCGTGCTCGGCGAGATCTCCACGCGGATCGGTGCAGCCGGGGCCAACATCATCGAGGTGTCGCACCACCGGCTCTTCACCTCCCCCAGCGTCCAGGCGGCGCGACTGGAGGTGATGTTCGAGGCACGCGACGCGACCCACAGCGATGCCGTCGTGGCCGCGCTGCAGGAGCATTACGCGGTCACGCGGCTGTAGAGGCATTCCGCCGGCGACCGGGTCGCCGGCGGTTCAGTCGCCGATCGTCAGCACGATCTTGCCGACGTGGTCGCCCGCCTCCATGCGGCGGTGCGCCTCTGCGGCTTGCGAGAGCGGAAAGCTGCGGTCCATCAGCGGGCGCAGCTTGCCTTCGGCCACGAACGGCCAGACCAGCCGCGCGATCTCCTCTGCAACCAGCGTCTTGAACTCCGAATCGCGTGGGCGCAGCGTCGAACCGGTCAGCGTCAGGCGACGACGCATCACCTGCCAGATCGGGATGGTCGCCTCCGCGCCACGCTGCACCGCGATCGAGACATGGCGCCCATCCTCGGCCAGGCACTTCAGGTTGCGCGGCACATAGTCGCCGCCGACCATGTCGAGCACCGCCGCGACGCCTGCGCCGCCGGTGATCGCCTTGACCCGCTCGACGAAGTCCTCGGTCTTGTAGTTGATCGCGTGGGTCGCGCCATGCGCCAGCGCCGCCTCGGCCTTGTCGTCGGAGCCGACCGTCACGATGATCTCGACCCCGAACAGCGCGCACAGGCTGATCGCCATGGTGCCGATGCCGCTGGTGCCGCCATGGACCAGCACCGCGTCCCCGGCCTGGACATAGGCGCGCTCGAACAGGTTGGTCCACACGGTGAACAGCGTCTCCGGCAGCGCCGCCGCCTCTGCCATCGAAAGCCCCTCGGGAACCGGCAGGCACTGCCCAGCGGGCGCCAGCGCATATTCGGCATAGCCGCCGCCCGCCAGCAGCGCGCAGACGGTGGAACCGACCAAGCTTTGGTCCGCGCCCTCCCCGACTGCGGCGACCGTGCCGGCAACCTCGAGCCCGGGGATGGACGGCGCGCCAGGCGGCGGCGGGTAATTGCCCGCCCGCTGGAGCAGGTCGGGCCGGTTCACGCCTGCCGCCGCGACCCGGATCAGCACCTCGCCGGGCCCCGGCTGCGGCACCGGACGTTCGATCGGCACCAGCACCTCGGGCCCGCCCGCCACCTCCGGGTCGATCGCGATCATGGTACCCGGAATGCTCTCGGGAAGGTTCATCGGCATCTGGCTCCCTTTGCTTCCCCGCGCGTTGCCCAGCGTTATTGACATCGCGCAAAGGAGGGTCAACGCTGTGCCGATGGACGCCGAGGAATTTCTGCCGCGTCGCAAGGACGATCCGCTGGCGCAGCTGGCCCGCGAGGACCTGGATCCTTTGTCCGTCGCGGAGCTTCACGCACGCATCGCGGCGCTGGAGGCGGAGATCGCCCGGTGCCGAAGCCAGGTTGAGCGGGCGACGACCCATCGGGCCAGCGCCGACGCGCTCTTTCGAAGGTGACCATCGGGGCGCTGGTCACGGGAACGTTCCTGGAACGCCGGGGCCGGCAGCCGCTTGATGTAGGCCCCTTGCGTTCCGACATAGATGCAAACGGCCGATGCACGCTCGTCGGCCCGGTTGGAGTATCCGTCTGATGCCATCCTTTGCCTCCGCCCTCGAAACCACGCTGCACAAGGCGCTCGAGGCTGCGTCCACCCGCCGGCACGAATATGCCACGCTCGAGCACCTGCTGTTCGCGCTGGTGGAGGACGAACATGCGTCCAAGGTCATGAACGCCTGCGGCGTCGACCTGGGCGAACTCAAGGCGACCGTCGCCCAGTATCTCGACACCGAACTTGACGCGCTGAAGGTCGATTCGGCCACCGATCCCTCGCCCACTTCGGGCTTCCAGCGCGTCGTCCAGCGCGCGATTCTTCACGTCCAGTCCTCCGGCCGCGACGAAGTGACCGGCGCTAACGTGCTCGTTGCGCTGTTTTCCGAACGCGAAAGCTACGCCGTCTACTTCCTCCAGCAGCAGGACATGAGCAGGCTCGATGCGGTCAGCTATATCAGCCACGGCGTCGGCAAGGGCGGCTCGCCGTCCGAGGCACGCGAAGTGAAGGGCGCGGACGAGGAGAAGCCCAAGGCCGATCCCAAGGGCAAGGGCGAGAGCGCGCTGAAGCAGTTCTGCGTCGACCTCAACGAGAAGGCCAAGAACGGCAAGGTCGATCCCCTGATCGGCCGTTCGGCCGAGGTCGATCGCACGGTGCAGATCCTGTGCCGCCGCTCCAAGAACAACCCGCTCTATGTGGGCGATCCGGGCGTGGGCAAGACCGCGATCGCGGAAGGGCTGGCGCGCAAGATCGTCGAGGGTGACGTGCCGGAAGTGCTGCTGCCCGCCGTCATCTACTCGCTCGACATGGGGGCGCTGCTCGCCGGCACCCGCTATCGCGGCGATTTCGAGGAGCGGCTGAAGCAGGTCGTCAACGAGCTCGAGAAGCTGCCGCACGCGATCCTGTTCATCGACGAGATCCACACGGTGATCGGCGCCGGTGCCACCTCGGGCGGCGCGATGGATGCGTCCAACCTGCTGAAGCCGGCGCTGTCGGGCGGCGCGATCCGTTGCATCGGCTCGACCACCTACAAGGAGTTCCGCAACCACTTCGAAAAGGATCGCGCGCTGCTGCGCCGGTTCCAGAAGATCGACGTCAACGAGCCGTCGGTCGAGGACACGATCAAGATCCTGACCGGCCTGCGCACCGCGTTCGAGGGGCACCATTCGGTCAAGTACACCCCCGACGCGATCAAGTCGGCGGTGGAACTGTCGGCGCGCTACATCAACGACCGGAAGCTGCCCGACAAGGCGATCGACGTGATCGACGAGGTGGGCGCAATGCAGATGCTGGTGGCGCCGAACAAGCGCAAGAAGACCATCACCACCCGCGAAGTCGAGGCGGTGATCGCCACCATGGCGCGCATTCCGCCGAAGTCGGTCTCGACCGACGACACACGCGTGCTCGCCAACCTGGATACCGACCTCAAGCGGGTCGTGTTCGGGCAGGATCCGGCGATCGAGGTGCTGTCCTCGGCGATCAAGCTGAGCCGCGCGGGCCTGCGCGATCCCGACAAGCCGATCGGCAACTATCTGTTCTCCGGCCCCACCGGCGTCGGCAAGACTGAGGTTGCACGCCAGCTTGCCGAAATCCTGGGCATTCCGCTCCAGCGCTTCGACATGTCCGAATATATGGAGCGCCACTCGGTCAGCCGGCTGATCGGCGCCCCTCCGGGCTACGTCGGCTATGACCAGGGCGGCCTCTTGACGGACGCGGTCGACCAGAACCCGCATTCGGTGCTCCTGCTCGACGAGATCGAGAAGGCGCATCCGGACCTGTTCAACATCCTGTTGCAGGTGATGGACAACGGCAAGCTGACCGACCACCACGGCAAGACCGTCGATTTCAGGAACACCATCCTGATCATGACGACCAACGCCGGTGCGTCGGACATGGCCAAGGAGTCGATCGGCTTCGGCCAGATCAGCCGCGAGGACGTGCAGGAGGAGGCGGTGAAGAAGCTCTTCACCCCCGAGTTCCGCAACCGCCTGGATGCGATCGTGCCGTTCGGGTACCTGCCGACCGAAGTGGTCGAACGCGTGGTGGAGAAGTTCATTCTCCAGCTCGAGCTCCAGCTCGCCGACCGCAACGTCCACATCCACCTGGATGAGGCAGCCAAGGCGTGGCTGACCGAGCGCGGCTATGACAAGCTGTACGGCGCGCGGCCGATGGGTCGCCTGATCCAGGAGAAGATCAAGCAGCCGCTCGCCGAGGAGCTGCTGTTCGGCAAGCTCGTCCACGGGGGCGAGGTGTCGGTGAAGCTGAAGGACGGCGCGCTCGCCTTCGAGATCACCCCGGCAGCTCCGCGCAAGCCCAAGAAAGGCGGCCGGGCCAAGGCACCCGCCAAGGCGTAACCAATGTCCGGCCCCGGTCCTCGCGACCGGGGCCGGACATTTTCCCTTCTCCGTGCTTAACGGATTTTTCGCACCGCACGCGATAGGTCCGATCGCGTGAGCTGGAGCCTGAATCGACTGGCGCGGATCGTCTGCGCACTGGTGCTGGCGGGTCTCGCCCTCACCCAGCAGGCCGCCGCCGCCCCCCCGCAGGGCGCCGCGTCCCTCCGGGCCTGCGTACGGCCGGATGCGGACAGGCTGACGCCGCAGAGCCTCTTCGCACAGCCTCAAAGCTTCGACTGCGCCACTCCGCAGCGATCCTGGGGACGAGGCGACTATTGGGTCCTGTCCAGCCCGGTGACGCTCCGCCCCCCGGCCGACGAGCCGCTTCGAGTCCGGTCCGGAAGCGTCTGGATCCGCGGCATGTCCGTCTACGTGCTCTATGCCGACGGACACATCGCCTCGGTGACCGTCGACCAGCGCGGGCTCACGCAGCACCTCCAGCTCGGTGCGCTAATCGAGTTCGCGCTGCCCTCGCGGAGCGCGCCCGTGACACGGCTGCTCTGGCACGTTGAAGGAGCGGCGAACGTCCGGGGCATCGTGCTCGGGCCGCGGCTCCTCACCCGCGCCGAGGCCGAACGCCAGACATTGAAACTGGCAGCGATCTACGCAGCCTTCGCAGGTCTCTGCATCGCGCTCATCGTCTACAATCTCGCGCTGTGGAAGGCGCTGCGCCACCGCTTCCAGCTCGCCTACTGCGCGATGCTGCTTTGCCTGTTGTTCTATGCAGCATCTTCCTCGGCCGCGCTCGCCTGGCTGCTGCCCGACATCCAGAACAACCAGCGGATCACGATCAACTATGTGATGCTCGCCTGGGCCGGCGCGGCCGCGCTCGCCTTCAGCCGGAGCTTCTTCGAGGCGCGCATCTTCGACGGCTGGGTGGGGCGGCTCACCGAGCTTTCGGCGGCGGGCATGGCGATCCTGGGAATCCTGTTCCTGCTGATCGCACCGGTGAACATCCACGCTCTCGACGCGCTGTTCTCCCTGTCTTTCCTGGCGCTGATCGGCGTCATCGCCCCCATCCTGTGGCGGGCCTGGCGGCGGCGGAGCAATTATCTGTGGCTGTTCGCACTGACCTGGTCGTCGCCGGTCGTCATGGTGATCGTGCGGGTCTCCAGCAACTTCGGGCTGCTTTCGTGGAGCTTCTGGATCGACAACAGCACCGTGCTCGCGATGAGCGCCGAGGCGCTGCTCACCAGCCTGGCAATCGCCTATCGAATCCGCCTGCTGAGCATGGAGCGGGATGCGGCAATCCGCCAGGAGATCAGCACGCGACGCCTTGCCGATACCGATCCGCTCACCGGCCTGCTGAACCGCCGCGCCTTCCTGGCCCAGGCGATCGGCCGCACGGCGGAACAGCAGCTGCTGGTCGCCGACATCGATCATTTCAAGCGGATCAACGACGCCATCGGCCACGACGGCGGCGACGAAGTGCTGCGGGTGGTGTCGCGCACCCTCCGTCGCGCAGCGCCGGCAGGGACGTTGATCGCACGGATCGGAGGCGAGGAATTCGCGATCCTCGCCGATTCGCGCGCGGCACTGAACCCGGAGGCGCTGCTCGCGTCGCTCCGCGCGGCGGCGATGCCCTATGGGTTGAAGGTCACGGCGAGCATCGGCAGCTGCATCGGGCCATTGGCGACGGAAGCCGACTGGCAGCAGCTCTATCACCAGACCGACGCCGCACTGTTCGCTGCCAAGCACGCCGGCCGGGATCGGGTGCACTGGGCCGAGCCGTCGCGCAACGCCGCATAAGAAAAGGGGCGACGCTCCGGCGCCGCCCCATCGATGCTATTGCTCGTCCCCCATCCGCAAGGCGGCGATGAAGGCTTCCTGCGGGATGCTGACCGAGCCGTACTCGCGCATCTTCGCCTTGCCCTTCTTCTGCTTCTCCAGGAGCTTGCGCTTGCGGGTGGCGTCGCCGCCATAGCATTTGGCGGTCACGTCCTTGCGCATCGCGCTGATCGTCTCGCGCGCGATCACCTTGCCGCCGATCGCCGCCTGGATCGGGATCTTGAACATGTGCCTGGGGATCAGCTCCTTCAGCCGCTCGACCATGCCGCGGCCGCGCACCTCGGCCGTGCCGCGGTGGACGATCATGCTCAGCGCATCGACAGGCTCTTCGTTGACCAGGATGCTCATCTTGACGAGGTCGCCCTCGCGATAGCCGATCTGCTCATAGTCGAAGCTCGCATAGCCCTTCGACAGCGACTTCAGCCGATCGTAGAAGTCGAACACCACTTCGTTGAGCGGCAGTTCGTAGGTCGCCTGCGCACGGCCGCTGACATAGGTCAGGTTCTTCTGGATGCCGCGCCGATCCTGGCACAGCTTCAGGATCGAGCCGAGATATTCGTCGGGGACATAGATCGTCGCCTCGATCCACGGCTCGCTGATGCTCGCGATCTTGTTGGGATCGGGCATGTCGGCCGGGTTGTGCAGGTCGATCTTGGTCACGCCCGCGGGATCGGGATGGGTCAGCTCGATCTCGTACACGACCGACGGCGCGGTGGTGATGAGGTCGAGGTCGTACTCCCGGGTCAGCCGCTCCTGGATGATCTCCAGGTGGAGCAGCCCCAGGAAGCCGCAGCGGAAGCCAAAGCCCAGCGCCGCCGAGGTCTCCATCTCGAAACTGAAGCTCGCGTCGTTGAGCCGAAGCTTGCTGATCGACTCGCGCAGCTTCTCGAAGTCGTTGGCGTCGACCGGGAACAGCCCGCAGAACACCACCGGCTGCACTTCCTTGAACCCCGGCACGGCTTCGGCGGCAGGGCGCTTGGCGTCCGTGATGGTGTCGCCGACCGCGGTCTGCGCGACTTCCTTGATCTGCGCGGTGATGAAGCCGATCTCGCCCGGACCCAGATCGGTCAGCTGCTCGATCTTCGGCCGGAAGCAGCCGACGCGGTCCACCAGGTGGGTGGTGCCCGCGTTCATGAACTTGATCTGCTGGCCCTTCTTCAGCGTGCCGTCGATCACGCGAACCAGGATGACGACGCCCAGATACGGGTCGTACCAGCTGTCGACGAGCATCGCCTTCAGCGGCGCGTCCGCATCGCCCTTGGGCGCGGGGATACGCTCGACTACCGTGTCGAGGATTTCCTCGATGCCGATCCCGGCCTTTGCGGAGGCGAGCACCGCATGGGAGGTGTCGAGGCCAATCAGGTCCTCGATCTCCACCTTCACGCGCTCGGGCTCGGCGGCCGGCAGGTCGATCTTGTTGATGACCGGGATGATCTCGTGATCGTGCTCGATCGACTGGTAGACGTTGGCGAGCGTCTGCGCCTCCACGCCCTGCGCCGCATCCACCACCAGCAGCGCGCCTTCGCACGCGGCCAGGCTGCGCGAGACTTCATAGGCGAAGTCGACGTGGCCGGGCGTGTCCATCAGGTTGAGGACATGGCCCTTCCATTCCAGGCGCACGGTCTGCGCCTTGATGGTGATGCCGCGTTCCTTCTCGATCTCCATGTTGTCGAGCACCTGCGCCGACATCTCGCGGTCGGAGAGCCCCCCGGTGCGCTGGATCAGCCGGTCCGCAAGCGTCGATTTGCCGTGATCGATGTGCGCGATGATCGAGAAATTGCGGATCTTGCTGAGTTCTGTCGCCATGATCCCGCGCGGTTAGCACCGGGCCGGGCGGATGCGAAGGGGGCGCGCGCGCTGCCGGCGATCCAGACCGCAGAAAAGCGCAAAAGAGACGCTTGTCACCCGCGAAATCGCTGATATAAGCCGCCGCCTGCCACCTGGTCAGCGACTGGGATGGCATCGGTCGGGGAATAGCTCAGCCTGGTAGAGCACTGTGTTCGGGACGCAGGGGCCGGAGGTTCGAATCCTCTTTCCCCGACCAATTTCTTCCAAGACATCGATGAGACCACCCCCTTCGGGGAGCGTTCGCGAGGCAGGCGCGGCGCCGACCTTCGCTTCGTTCGGTCTGCTTTTCAGCGTCCCGCTAGCGCGAACCCTGCGTAGCCGAGGCCCTGCTCCGCACGAACGCCTCTGCCTCGGCATGGCTGATCTGCTCGACCGGTCCGAAGGTCTCCGTCGAACAATCCGTGGTGGCCTCGGTATCTTCGTCTGCCTGCACCTCCGCAAGCGAGGGGATGTGGCCATCCAGTCGGTACCGGATCGACCAGCTCGCGATCGAAATCGCCAGGGGCGCATCGAACGCGTAGACCGCAAGGAAGCCCGGCCGCTTGCCCGGTGGCGCGACAAGGAAATAGTTCGTCCCCTCGGACACCATCGGCGAGCAGTATAGCGCCTGCACCTCGAAGCCCTTGCTCCGGAGCGCCTGCACCGGATTGAACCCGAAGGGCTGACCGGGCGGGCCGTCCCATTCGAAGGTGAGTTCCGATACCACGTCGGCGTTGGGCGCAAGAACGGTGCCGCCCGCCAGCTTGCCGACAGTCCGAGGCGTTTCTGCAGCCGAGGGCGGTGCGTCGATCCATCGCACCGGCGAGTCCTTTGCCCGCAGCGCAGCGATCGTCGGCGTGCCGGCGGCATTCGCCTCCGGGGCGAGCGCGAGCAGGGTCTCTGCCAGCGCGTCCATCGGCGCGGAAGTCCTTGATCCCTGCCGACCCGATGCTGGGGCTTGCACCGCGCCCGCAGCCGTCAGAGCGGCAAGGCAGACACCCGCAGCGACCACGTGACGCATTCTGGTCCCCTTCCCAACGGTGCCCTGACAATCTCGAACACCGCAGCTCCGACATACCGCTACGGCCATGGTGAAGGTCAAGCGGCAGCCCGCCCGGCGTCTTTGTGCACCCGCAGCATTGCATCGGCGACTCCAGACGCCAAATTGCAGGTTCATGTCTTTGCACCTCCCGCACGGACTCGATCCGCGCAACTTCCTTCGCCCGCGGCGTCGCGGCATCGCTTCCGTCCACTCCGAAGTGCGCGACGGCATCGTGCCGGCGGGCGAGCGAATCGCCGAGACCACCGATCAACAAGGTGGCGCGCCGGCGAGCGCCAACTACCGGACGGTGGCGCTGATCATCGCCTGCGCGATGTTCATGGAGAATCTGGACGCCACCGTGCTCGCGACGGCGCTGCCCACGATGGCACGGGATTTCGGCGTGCGTGCTCCGGAGATGAGCATCGCCCTCACCTCCTATCTGCTCGCGCTCGCCATGTTCATCCCCGCCTCGGGCTTCGTGGCCGATCGCTTCGGTGCCAAGCCCGTGTTCCGCTGGGCGATCGCGGTGTTCGTGCTGGGCTCGCTCGCCTGTGGCCTCGCGCCCAACCTGCCGACCATGGCAGTCGCGCGTTTCCTGCAGGGCGTCGGCGGCGCGATGATGATGCCGGTGGGGCGACTGGTGCTGCTGCGCTCCGTCGCCAAGCGCGACATGGTGTCGGCGATGTCGTGGCTGATCATGCCGGCGCTGATCGGGCCGATCCTGGGCCCGCCGGTGGGCGGCTTCATCGTCACCTATGCCGACTGGCGGTGGATCTTCTGGCTCAACCTGCCCATCGGCATCGTCGGCTTCGCGCTGGTTGGCAAGTTCATCGCCGACATTCGCGAGGGAGAGGCCCAGCCGTTCGATCGAACCGGCTTCCTCCTGTCGGCAGCAGCCCTCGGCTGCCTGCTGCTGGGGTTCGAGATGGTGAGCCGATCGGAAGGGGCTGGTGTCGCGGTGCCGCTGATCGCCGTCGGCGCGGTGACCGGCCTCCTCTATATGCTGCACGCACGCCGCATCGAGCACCCGATCCTCGACCTTTCGCTGATGCGTATTCCCACCTTCCGCTTGTCCGTCCTGGGCGGCTCGTTGGCGCGGATCACCCAGGGTGCGCAGCCGTTCCTCCTGCCGCTGATGATGCAGTTGGGCTTCGGCCTCACCGCCGCGCAGAGCGGCGCAATGACGGTTGCCACCGCGATCGGCTCGTTCGGCATGAAGGGCGTGGCGCGCCGCCTGCTTCATCGCTTCGGCTTTCGCTCGAGCCTCGTGGTGATGGGCGTGCTCGGCACGGCTGCCTATGCGGTCTGCGGCTTGTTTCGCCCGGATTGGCCGCTGCCGGCGATCTTTGCGGTGCTGGTGGTCTCGGGCTTCCTGATGTCGTTCCAGTTCACCGCCTACAACACCATCGCCTATGACGAGATCGACAAGGAGCGGATGAGCGCGGCGACCAGCTTCTACTCGACCTTCCAGCAGCTGATGCTGTCGCTCGGCATCTGTACGGCCAGCGTCGCGCTGCACGTGTCGATGGGCGCGAACGGCCGGGCGAGCCCGAGCTTCCCCGACTTCTCCGCCGCATTCTGGACGGTGACGGCGATCTCGCTGGCGGCACTGCTGGTCAACCTGCGCTTCGACCCGCAGGCGGGCGCCGAGCTGAGCGGCCGGGCGAAGCCGGCGTAATCCGATCCCGCCGCTTGCCGCCGGGCGGTGCGCTGCATAGACCCGAACCACTGGAACTTGTGGGGGTCGTCGATGCGCTCTGGTCTGTTTGCCCTGTTGCTCCTGGCCGGGGCGACGCTGCCCGGCAGCGCGATCGTCGCCAAGCCTGCAGCACCCGCCGCGGCTTCTGCGCAGGACGCGGCGTTCGAGGCGCTGGGCAAGCGCTTCCTGGACGAGATGGCGCGGCTGCGCCCGACTTATGCGACGTATCTGGGCGACCATCGCTTCGACGCAGAGGTCGACGACCTGTCCGCCGCGGGCCGTGGACGCGAGGTAGCGGCGCTGAAGCGTACCCAAGCGGCGCTGGCGCGGATCGATCGCAGCAAGCTCAGCCGCGAGAACCAGGTCGATGCGGCGCTGCTCGCCAACGAGCTCGCCTACCAGCTGTGGACGATCGAGACGCTGAAACCTCACGGATGGGACCCGCAGGGCGCCAACGAGTCCGTCTCCGGAGGACTCTACCTGCTCGCCGCGCGGGATTTCGCGCCGTGGCCGCAGCGGCTGCGGGCGGCGATCGCGCGGATGGAGAAGACGCCGCAGCTGTTCCAGCAGATGCGCGCCAGCCTGGTACCCGCACGCGTGCCGGAGGTGTTCGCCAAGACCGTGGCGCAGCAGAACTCGGGCGTGCTCCAGATCGCGGAGGGCATGCTGGCGCCGCACAAGGGCGAGCTTCCCGCCGCCGACCAGAAGCAGTTCGACGCGGCGCTTGCGACGCTCAAGACGGCGGTCGCCGACCAGCAGAAGTGGCTGGACACGGTGCTGGTGCCGCAGGCGAAGGGAGACTTCCGGCTCGGCGCCGAGCGCTACGACCAGAAGCTGCGCTTTGCGCTGGTGACCGATCTCACCCGCCCCGAGATCAAGGCGCGGGCGCTCAAGGCCAAGGCGGATGCGCGGGCGGAGATGTATGCGATCGCGCGCACCGTTCTGGCGGGCAAGCCCAACGCACCGGCGCTCCCCGCCTCCCCTACGCCCGACCAGCAGCAGAAGGCGATCGAGGCGGCGCTGGAGCTCACCTATGCCAAGCATCCCGCACGGGGCGGCGTGATCGCGGAGGCGACCAAGACGCTCCAGCAGGCGACCGCGTTCGTCCGCGCGAAGAACCTCATCACCGTGCCCGACACGCCCGTCCAGATCATCGAGATGCCCAAGTTCCGCCAGGGCGTGGCCGTCGCCTATTGCGATAGCCCAGGGCCGTTCGAGAAGCAGCTCGGCACCTTCTTTGCCGTGTCGCCGATCCCCGAGGACTGGAGCGACGCGCAGGCGGAATCCTTCCTGCGCGAGTACAACGACTACATGATCCACGACTTGAGCGTGCATGAGGCGATGCCGGGGCATTACCTCCAGATCGCGCACGCCAACGAGTATCCGTCGATGCTGCGCGCGGTGCTCGCCTCCGGACCGTTCATCGAGGGCTGGGCGGTCTATGCCGAGGGGATGATGGCGGACCAGGGCTATTTGAACGGCGATCCGCTGTTCAAGCTCACCGTCCTCAAGATGCGGCTGCGCTCGATCACCAACACGCTGCTCGACATCGGCATCCATACCGAAGGGATGACCGAGGCGCAGGCGATGGAGCTGATGATGCAGGGCGCGTTCCAGCAGGAGCGCGAGGCCGCCGGCAAGTGGACGCGCGCGCGCCTCTCTTCCACCCAGCTGCTGAGCTACTTCGTCGGCTACTCCGAGCATCTGGAACTGCGCGCGGCGGCGGAGAAGCGCGAGGGCGCGGCGTTCGACCTCAAGCGCTACAATGACGCGGTGCTGGCCCACGGCTCCCCGCCGGTGCGCTACGTCCGCGCGCTGATGCTGGGCGAGGCCATTCACTAGGGCGAGTTCGCCTCCTCGGATCATTTGCCGCTGCCGGTGGTTGCTGGCGGACGATCCGAGGGAGAAGCCGATTGCCCGAACCCAGCGCCGCGCCGTTCCTCCCCTGTCTGCGGCAGGGGTAAGGGCGTGTACCTGCTCTTCATCCTGTTCGCGGCCGGGGCTGGCATCACCAGTGCGCTCCAGTCGGGCACCAACAATGCCCTGCAAAAGGCGCTGGGTACGCAGCTGTGGACGGTCTCGATCGTCTCGGTGGTGACGCTGTCCGTGTCGCTGCTGCTGTCGCTGGCAGCGGGCGAGCGGCTGCCGAGCGGCCAGGCGATCGCGCAGGCGCCGTGGTGGTCGTGGACCGGGGGCGTGCTCGGCATCGTGTTCGTGCTGGCGACCGTCTATGCCTCCCCCCGGCTCGGCGCGGGGCTGTTCGTGGCGCTGATCGTCACCGCCTCCACGGTCGCGGCACTGGTGCTCGACCATTACGGCTGGATGGGGTTCGAGGTGCACCAGGCGGGTTTCGGCCGCATCGCCGGCGCGGTGCTGATGATCCTGGGGGTCGCGCTGATCTCGATCTTCTAGGCAGGCGGCTTGCGGGGCAGCACGAAGGCGGGCGCTTCGGGCGGGACGGCGGCGTTGCGCCAGCGGGCGACGGGCACCACCACCGGCCCCTCCTCGCCCTCGCGGCGCTGGATCAGGGTGGCGCCTTGCTGCGCGGTGCCGCCCACCGTGGCACGGGTGCGTACCCAGAAGGTGTTGGAGCGAAGGCCGGCGCCGGGGGGCATGGTCACGCCTTCGTCGGCCAAGTCCTGGAGCGACAGGAACCCCTGGCGGGTACGGGTCGCCACCAGCCGCTCGGCCACGACGGGATCGCCGAACAGCACCGTCATCAGTTCGGGCGAGGCGGCGTTCAGGTTGATCGTCGTGCTGCCCGGCAATGCCGTCGCCAGCCGCTCGAGCCGGTCGGCGAGTTCGGGAGGTATCCCGGAGTAGCGCAGGGGGCGCAGGTCGCTGATCGGGCCATATTCGCGGATCAACCCGACCGCAAAGGCGAGCTGGTCGTCGTCGAACCCGGCCGCGCGGCCGATCTTTGCGAACAGCAGCTGGGCCGAGAGGTCATCCTTGCGCACGGCGTTGACGTTGAAGCGCCCCTCGGCATCCGCGATCGCGAGGTCGAAGCGGCCGCCCTCGATCGGCACGTCGCTGTCGGCGATCGCCCCCCAGGGCTCGCTGGCATAATCGGCATCCGGCGCATCGCGGGCATCCCGGCGGAGCGCCACCAGCGCCGAAGTCTCGCCGCCGCGCACGATCGCGAGCGCACGCGCGGCTTCCCTTGAGCGGATCGCGCGATCGAGCGCGATTTCCTCGCGGCTGATGAGCAGCAGCACGATGCCGCTGGCGATGGCCACGAACATCAGCACGTTGACGAGGATCATCCCCTCGTCGTCAGGCGGACGTCGGTTCATTTCGGCTCGGCCGCCGGAATTGGGAGGGTGACGACGCGGCGGACGGTGCCTGCCATGCCGCTGGGGGCGGAGACCGCGAGCTCGACGGCCACGGCGCGCGGCCAGCTGTCGACCCGCTCCTCGTCGGGAGGCCAGGAGTCGAGCCAGCCGCCGTCGAAATAGCGCCAGCGGGCCGACTGGACGCCGCCGAGCACCCGCTGCGCCCGGCCGTCCACCGTGCGGACGAACACGCCGTTGGCGAGGGTGTAGGTGACGGCGAGTGCGGGGCCACCGAAGCCGCCGGCGGCACGCGAGAAGGCGACCCGGCCGCCGTCCCCCTGCACGCGCCCGCGTGCGAGCTGGTCGAAGTCGCTGGCCACCACGAACATCGCGCGCTGCACCTCGGCAATGCGGTCCAGCCGCTTCTCGGTGCGGCCCTGGACCGAGAGAATGCTGTCGACCAGCGTGACGCCCGCGACGGCGATCAGCGCGAACAGGCCGAGCGAGATCATCAGCTCGATGAGGGTGAAGCCGCCCTCCCCGTGCCGGACGGGCTGAGTCACGCGCCCTGGCTCACCGCCACCTTGGAGTAGCCGTCGCGCCCGGCGAGCAGAATCGCGAAGCTGCGCGCGCAGCTGCCGTCGGTGCGGAAGCGGACGGCACCCGTCGCGCATTGGAAGCCGCTTTCGGCAAGCAGGCCCTCGCGGTTGAGGTTATTGGCGGCACGCAGCTGGCGAGCGATGCCGGCCGCGTCATAGGCGAGCGCCGCGATGGTGCCTGGGCGGCCGCCATTGCGCGCCGCATAGGCCCCGGCAAAGCCCTCGAACGCTTCCGGATCGGGGCTGGCGATCCAGGCGCCTTCAAGCGCGGTGAGCGCTTCGGGGCGATAGTCCACGCCCTGGAAGGTCGCGAGCAGCTGCACGCCGGCATCGCGCAACGCGCGGGCCGCGGCGAGGAGCGTCGTACCGCCACCCGGCACCAAGACCGCATCGGGCGCATCGCCGACCGCAGGCAAGGGCGTCCCGGGGGCGACCGTCACCGTCCGGACCGTCATGCCGAGCTCCGCCTCCATCGCCTTGGCCGCATCGACCGAGGCGACGGACCAGGCGCCGCCGTCGCCGATCACCAGCACGGTCCGCACGCCACGGGAGCGGGCATAGCGCAGGATCGCCTGGGTGCTCTGCGACGCGGTGATGCCGAACAGGAAGGCGCCGCTGTTGCGCAGCGCCATGTCGTTGGAGAAGGCGAGCACCGGCACCTTACCGCCGGCCGCCTGCACCACCGCGGGCACCTCCGCCGCGGTGAGCGGCCCGAGCAGCATGCCGGCCTTCGCCTTCAACGCCAGCCGGACGGCAGCGGCAGCCCCCGCCGGGGTGCCCGCGGTGTCGAACACGCGCAGCATTCCCGTTTCGGCCGGTGCGCCGGATTGCGGAAGCATCGCCGCCTGCTGCATGCTAAGGCCCAGCGCCGCATGGCTGCCGGTCAGCGGCACCAGCAGCGCCACGGGCCGGGTTTCCTTCCGCGCCGCCAGCAAGGGAGCAGCGGCCCATGCCGCAGACGATAGCACTAGGGTCGACCGCAGCAGGCGAAGCGTCTGCCGCCGCGATACTTCCGGAAGGGGCGCGAGCTCAGGCACGGCGGCGCTCTATCGCGTTCGCGGGGTTGGGCATAGCCTCGTTCGCCGTCGCCATGATCGCAACGCTGCCGGCGAGCGCAGTGCTGACCGACCGGCCGTGGCGCAGCGGGGTCGCCGGCACGATCTGGAACGGCGAAGTGGGCGTCGCCGGCGGCAGCAAGGTCGAATGGCAATGGGCGCCGCTCCGCTCGCTCACCTCCCTGGGCTTTGCGGTCGACTGGCGTGCGACGGGGCCGCACACCGACCTGGGCGGCCAGGCGCTGTTCCGCCTGGGGGGCACCGTCCGGCTGGACCGGGTGAGCGGATCCGCCGACGCGACCTTGCTCCAGGCGGTGGCGCCGGACCTGCCCTTCACCTGCGACATGACCATGCAGGTGGAGCTTCCGCGACTGGTGGCCGGCGGCAGCGACCACCAGGCGCAGGCGACGATCCTGTCCGACGCCGGCAGCTGCATGGCAAAGCCGGCGGGCGCCGGAAGCACGGTGCCGGCGATGATCCTGACCGCCGAGCACGTCGGCAGCGAGACGCGCGTCCGCCTGGCACCGCAGACCCAGCGCCGCCAGACGCTGGTGGAGGCGGTGCTGGCCGAGGACGGCGCATATCGGGTGACGCTTACCAGCGACGGCGCGGCGGTGCTGCCGTTCACCGGGTTGCCACCGGGCGTGACGATCGAGAGCCGGCTGTAGGGCAGCGCATCAGATCGTCACGAGATTGTTGAGGTTGATGATCGGCAGCAGGATCGCGAGCACCATCAGCAGCACCAGCCCGCCCATCAGCAGCAGCACCAGCGGCTCGACCAGGGCGACCAGCGTGGCGGTGAGCGCGTCGAGCTCGCGCTCCAGCTCGGTGGCGGCGCGATCCAGCGCGGGGGCAAGCCGGCCGCTCGACTCGCCCGAGGCGACGATCGCGACCAGCATCGACGGGAATGCCTCCGCCTCCGCCATGGCGGCGCGCAGGCTGAGGCCTTCGCGGACGCGATGGGCGACGCCGAGCGCCTTGTCGCGCACCCAGCGGTTGGGGGTGACGGCGGCGGCGGCGTGGAGCGCCTCCACCAGCGGCACCGCGCTGCCGACCAGGGTCGCGAGGCTGCCGGCGAAGCGCGCGGCATTGTGCTGGCGGCTGAAGCGGCGGAAGGGCCGCCGTTCGGACAGGAAACGATCGACGCGAAGCCGGTTGGCGGGCACCTTTGCCCAGCGGCCGGCAATGAGCCCCAGCACTAGGGCCGCGACGGCGACATAGAGGCCGTAGTTCTGGATGAAGGCGGACAGTGCGATCAGCGCGCGGGTGAGGAACGGCAGCTCGGCGCCGCGCGACACGAACACGCGCACGATGTCCGGCACGACATAGACCATCAGCAGCACCATCATCCCGAAGGAGACGGCGGCGAGCAGCGCGGGATAGAGCAGCGCGAGCTGGAGCTTCTGCCCGTTGGCGTGGCGCGTCTCGACGAAGGCGGCGAGATGGTTGAGCACGTCCGTCAACCGTCCGGACTGTTCGCCGGCCGCGACGGAAGCGGTGTAGAAGCCGGGAAAGGCGCGCGGGTGCTTCGAGAGAGCCGCGGCGAAGCTGCGGCCGTCGAGGATCGCCGAGCGGACGTCGAGCAACAGCGCGCTCACCGCCGCCTGTTCGGCCTGCCCGGCTACCAGGCGCAGCGACTCCTCGATCGAGACATCGGAGCCGACCAGGGTCGCGATCTGGCGGGTGATGGTGGCGAGCTGGCGCGGGGTAATGCCGCGCCGACGGAGCGAGGGCAGCCGCAGCGTTCCCAGCGAGGCGCGCTTCTCCCCCGCGACCTCCACCGACAGCGGCAACAGGGACTGATCGCGCAGCATCGCGCGGGCCGCAGCGGGGCTCGACGCCTCGATGATCCCCTTGCGGGTGGCGCCGCCACGATCGGCGGCGCGATAGGCATAGGCGGTCATGCGAGGCTTTCGGGAGCGCGGAAGTTGAGGAAGTTGAGGCTCAAACGCACTTCTGCCTCAACCATGTCAGCACCGTGACACAGGCGGCGAGCGGACAAGGGGGCGAGGAGAGGCATCGTCGGCCACGAAAGCACAGGCGCGCGGCGTAGGACAGGGGCAAGCGCACTGTCCTCTTGAGCATCACGCCGAACTGCCGCCATACAGCAGATAAATATGAGGAGAGAGGTTGATGCGCGCGTTCCGGTGGATCCTGCCTGCCCTGGCTTCGGCCACCCTGGTGTCGGAAGCGGGGGTGGCGCGCACCCCGGCCGGCGGCGCGGCGGCGCGGGTGGCGATCAACCCGCTGCTCCCCGGCGGACCGGACCCTTGGATCGTCCGGCAAGGCGACACCTATTACTACATGGCGACGCTGGGCGACCGGCTGGCGATCCGGGCGACGCGCGACCTTTCCCGGCTGGCTGAGGCGAAGGAAACGGTGGTGTGGCGGCCGCCGGTGACCGGCCCCAATGCCCAGTCGATCTGGGCGCCCGAGCTGCACCGCATCGATGGCAAATGGTACATCTATTATACCGCAGCAGCAGCTGGGCATGACGACGACGCGCATCGCGGCGTGTTCGTGCTGGAGAATGCGAGTGCCGACCCGCTGACGGGCACGTGGATCGACCGCGGCCGCGTCGCGACCGCACAGCCGGGGATCGACGGCACCACCTTCGAGCATCGCGGCAAACGCTATTTCGTCTATTCGCCTTATGTCGGGAGCGAGAGCGACCTGGCGATCGTCGCCATGACGAACCCGTGGACGGTGACGGGGCCGGAGACGATCCTCGCGCGGCCGGACCGCGCGTGGGAACGGCAGGGCGGGCGGCAGATCCTGGAGGGGCCAGCGTTCCTGAAGGGGCCGAAGGGCGACCTGTTCCTCGCCTATTCGGGCAGCGCCTGCTGGTCGGACGGATATGCGGTGGGGCTGGTGCGTGCGCCGGCCGGTGCGGATCCGCTGAAGGCATCGTCCTGGACCAAGGCGGCGGAGCCGATCCTGAAGACCACACCCTCGGCCGGGGTGTACGCGCCGGGGCACAATGGGTTCTTCACGGGCAAGGATGGGTCGACCTGGATGGTCTACCACGCCAACACCGCTGCCGAGATGGGCTGCACCGGCAAGCGTGCGCCGCACATCCAGCGGGTGACGTTCGATGCCAGCGGCGCGCCGGCGCTGCCGACGCTGGAGCGGGAGGCGGTGGTGCCGTGACGCAGGACGATTTGGAACCGAGACCGTTCGTGCTGAGTAGGGGCTGAGCCTGCCGAAGACCCGTATCGAAGCACCGCCGACGGTCCTTCGATACGCCATTTCGACTTCGCTCAATGGCTACTCAGGACGAACGGGTCTGGCGAACCCCCTGGGACACCGCTCCTCAGCGGCAGCGGCTCACCCCTCGTCGCGGACGACGCGGGCGACTTCCTCGACCGTGGTGATGCCGGCGCGGACCTTGGCGGCGCCGTCGTCGAGCATGGAGGGGTTGTCGCGGCGGGCGGCGCGCTCGAGTTCGGCCTCCGATGCACCGTCGTGGATCAGCGCCTGGAAGGCGTCGTCCACCGCGACCACTTCGTAGAGGCCGGCGCGGCCGGTGTAGCCGTCGCCGTGACAGGCGTCGCAGCCGTTCGCGCGCCACAGCGGCTCGCCGACTGCGATGGCGCCGCCCATCAGCAGCGCGTCGCCCTCAGTCGCCACGTCCTCGCGCCGGCACTCGGGGCAGAGCTTGCGGACGAGCCGCTGCGCGACCAGGCCCACGACCATCGGGGCCAGCAGATAGCGCTCGACCCCCATGTCGATCAGGCGGGTGACCGAGCCGACCGCGGAGTTGGTGTGCAGCGTCGACAGCACGAAGTGACCGGTCATCGACGAGCGGACAGCCACCTGGGCGGTCTCCTGGTCGCGGATCTCGCCGACCATGATGACGTCGGGGTCCTGGCGCAGGATCGCGCGCAGCCCACGCGCGAAGGTCAGGTCGGTGCGCGGATTGACCTGGGTCTGGCCGATGCCGGGCAGCTCATATTCGATCGGATCCTCGACCGTCATGATGTTGCGGCGGCGGTCGTTGAGGCGGGTGAGCGCGGTGTAAAGCGTGGTCGTCTTGCCCGAGCCGGTCGGGCCGGTGACGAGCAGCATGCCGTGCGGGCGCTCCAGCAGGCGGGTGAAGACGGTGACGTCGCGGTCCGACATGCCCAGACTCGGCAGGTCGAGCCGCAGCCCGCCACGCTCGAGCAGGCGCAGCACCACGCGCTCACCATGCTGGGTGGGGATGGTCGAGACGCGCGCGTCGACGTCGTGGCCGCCGATGCGCAGCGTCACGCGACCGTCCTGGGGCACGCGCTTTTCGGCGATGTCGAGCTTGGCCATCACCTTGATGCGGCTGACCAGCAGCGGCGCGAGCGCACGCTGCGGCTCGACGATGTCGCGCAGCACGCCGTCGATGCGGAAGCGGACGACGAGGCGCTTTTCCTGCGTCTCGACATGCACGTCCGACGCGCGCTCCTTCACCGCTTCGAGCAGCAGCGCGTTGATGAGGCGGATGACTGGCGAGTCGTCGCGGCTGTCGAGGAGGTCGTCGACGGACGCCGCGCTGTCGGCGAGGGCGGCCAGGTCCTGTTCCGCAAGTTCGATGTCGGCGGCGGTGGTCGCACTGCTGCCGCCATAGGCCTGGGCGAGCGCCGCCTCGAATGCGTCGTCGGCGACGGGCACGAACGGGACGCCGGGGGCGATGCGCTGGACCTCCAGCAGCGCGTCGAGCGGCGCGCTGGTGCGGTGGAGGCACTCGACGCCCGTGCTGCCCGGCCGCAGCAGCACGCCGGCACGGCGGGCATAGCCATAAGGGAGCCGCTCGGCAGGCGCGTCCTCAATCAGGAGCAGCGTGTCGGTCATGCGCCGAACTCCACGGTGGCCGAGACATGGCCGGGGGCGGTGCCGCGCACGATCGACACCTGGCGGATACCGAGCGTGGTGGTGCGCGCGACGTCGTCGATCCAGCGGATCACGCCGTCATAGGCGCCGTCGGCGACGGTGACGCGATAGCCACCGGTGACCATCGGCACCGTCTGGACGGCCAGCCCGGCGCGACCGGCGGCGGCGGTGATCGCGGCATCGGGCGGGCCGGCGGCGAGCGGCTGCACCGGCGGCAGCGTGCCGGCCGCACGGATGCGGGCGTTCAGCGTCTCGAACTGGCGGATGTCGGCGCGGGCGTCGGCGCGCGCTGCCTGAATGGGCTTCACCACGCCATAGACGGCGACCAGCAGCACCAGCAGCGCCGCAAGGCTGCCGACCAGCTTTCGTTCCCGCTGGCTGAGATTGCTCCACCACGCGTCGAAGCGGGCAAGCCCTGCCTCCAGTCGCGAGCGTCCGGGCAGCCGCACGATCATGCGCCGGCCGCCGTCACGCGGATGCCGCCCGCGGGATCGGGGGTGACCGTCGCGTCGATCCGGGCACCGCTGAGCGCCGCACGAAGCCGGTCGGCGGCGCCCACCTCGCCCGCGTCGAGATCCACCACCAGCCGGTTGCCGCTCCATTGCATCGAGCGCACGACGATGGCGGGCCCCATGGGGGCGAGCGCGGCCGAGACTCGGGCGAGTGCGGGAACGAATCGGTTGTCGCCGGTGGCGCGCGGGAGCCGATCGGTGATGCTGCCGGGCAGGTCCTCCGCCTGGGCGAGATCGGGTGCGGCGGTGGCGAGCAGGGTCCGCGTCTCCGCCTCGCGCCGGTCGGCGATCGCGCGGAGCATCAGCGTGTCGGCGGCGGCGATGACGCCGTGCGCGACCAGCGCGGCGAGCCCGACCATCGCGAGCTTGCGCACGAACGCCGATCCGGTGCGGCGACGTGCGTAGCGGCCCTGGCGCAGATCGAGGGCGGGCACCGCGAGCGTCATGCCGAGCGGCTGCGGCACCGCCGCCTGCGCGACGATCGGCTGGGCGAGCGGATCGCGGAACGTGGTGACCTCGGGCCGGGCGGCGGCTTGCCAGGCGGCGGGCAGCAGCGCGGCGGGCACCGCAAAGCCGGTGCCGTCCCCTGCCCGCACGACCGCGCGGCCTTCGCGCTGCGCGACGTTCCACGCGCCCTCGACCGGGCGCGGCAGCGACAGCGCATCGGGCACCAGCGCCGCATCGCCGAGGCCGTTCACGTCCGCCAGCGTGACCCACTCGGCCATGACGCTGTGCCGCACGACCGCGACCAGATAGCGCTGCGGCGCCAGCATCTCCCCGATCGCCAGGTGCACCGAATCGAGCGGGTCGGCGATGCGATCCTCGACCGCGAAGGGCAGTGCTTCCAACCGCTGGGCGCGCGTGGCGAGCGGCAGGTCGACGGCGAGCAGCAGCAGACGCTCGGAAGGCACCAGCAAGGTTGCGGGTCCCTCGGCATCGGCTATGATCGGGCGTTCGCCCTCAAGCGTCCACACGCCGGCAGCGGGGCCGGCCGGAGGGACAGTCATATTTGAGTCATCAGGCGAACGCATGGGGCCGGGATGCGCATCTTTTCACAACAGTTTCATGACAGCGTGACGGGCACCGTGGCAGCCCGGACGAAAAGCCGCAAGCCGCGCGTGCGTGCTGTCCCCGCCTCGCAGGCGGGCCTGACGCTGGTCGAGATGATCGTGGTGCTGGCGATCATCGCGATCGTCGCGGCCCTGATCGTCCCCAACGTCATCAGCCGCCCGGACCAGGCGCGTGTCACCACCGCCAATACCGACATCAAGAGCATCTCCGCGGCGCTCAAGATGTATCGGCTCGACAACGGCGACTATCCGACGACGCAGCAGGGGCTGAAGGCGCTGGTGGAGCGGCCGAGCACCCCGCCGGTCCCGAGCAGCTGGGCGCCGGGCGGCTATCTCTCCGACATGCCGGTGGATCCGTGGGGCAACCCCTATGCCTATAGCTCGGCCGGCAACGGCAGCTTCGAGCTGAAGTCGCTCGGCAAGGATGGAAAGCCCGGCGGCGAGGATCTGGACGCCGACATCGACGGCAAGCGTCCCTGACATGATGCCGCCCGCCCGGGTCGCGGGCACCATTCCGGCCGTCCCTTCGCGCGGTTGCGTGCGGAATCCTGCGCCTGCGCAGGAAGGCAAGCGGCGCGCGGGCGAGGCTGGCATGACGCTGGTCGAGATGCTGGTGGTGCTCGCGATCCTGGGGGTGGCGGCGGGGGCCGTCACGCTCGGCATCGGGGCTGCCACGCGCGCGCCCACCGTCGAGACCGAGGCGCGGCGCCTGGCGACGCAGCTGCAGGCGGCGGCGGACGACGCGATGCTGGGGGATCGTGCGATCGCCTTTACCGCAGGCGAGCATGGCTATGGCTTTGCGACCCTGAACGCGAAGGGTGGTTGGACGCCGCGCGCGGGCGCCGGCATGGCATTCCACCCGCTGCCGGGCGGCATGGTGATGGCGCTGTCGGCGCGGCCGCCGGTGCTGCTGGGCGTCGATGGCACCGGCCAGCCGCTCACCGCCGAGATCAGCGCGGGCGGGGATCGCTGGATCGTCACCTATGACGGAATGACGGCAGAGGCCGTGCACGCGCCCGCCGACCCCGCAAAGGCGGCGGCAGCATGACGGCGCACCCGGCCGAGGCGGGATTTTCGCTGATCGAGGCGCTGGTCGCGCTCGTAGTGCTGGCGATCGCGACCGTCGGGCTGATCGGCGCGGTCGAACAGCACATCGATTCGACCCGCGGGATCGAGCGGCGCACGATCGCCATGCTGATCGCCGAGAACCGGCTGGCGGAGCTGGAGGTCGGCGCGCCCGAGGCGGATGCGCGCGACGTGGAGATGCTGGGCCGCCGCTGGCAGGTGGCAATCGCGCGGCGCAGCACCGACGATCCCGCGCTCGACCGGGTGCGCATCGCCGTCTCGGCAGCGGGCGAGGAAAGGCCGCTTGCGCAGCTCGACGGCTTCCTGGAAGGACGCGGATCATGAGGATGCCGCCCGCGCTGACGCCGCGCCAGAAACGCCGGACGCTCGACCTGGCGATCGCGCTGGCGATCATATCCGTGGCGTTCGCGCTGGCCGGCCTGGTGTGGCGCATGGCAGGGCATGCCGGCACCGGCGCGGTGACGGTGCCGAGCGAAGGGCGCGCGCGCCCGTCCGCCGTCAGCGACCTGGGGCCGCTGCTCGGCTGGGCTCCGTTCGGCCAGGCGACAGTAGGCGAGCCTACGCAGAAGACGGGCATCCAGGCCGAGCTGAAGGGGCTGATCTTCACCGTCCCGGCCGAGCAGGCGGTGGCGTTCGTAGCCATCGGCTCCGAGCCGGCGCGCGCCTATCACGTCGGGGACACGCTGGCGGGCTTGAGGATCGAGGGCATCCAGCGCGATCGCATCCTGCTGAACAACGGCGGCCGCATCGAATATCTGGGCTTCCCCGATCCTTCGGTGCTGACGGGTGCGGCTGCCCAACCGGGCGGCGGTACCGCCGCTGCCGCTCCCGGCTCCGCGCCAATGTCCGCCGCGCCGCAGCCCGCGCCTCCCGCGGCGCCGCTGCCCGCAGCCTCCGCGCTAATCGACCGGCTGGGCGCGACCCAGGTCCCCGGCGGCTATGCGATCGGTGCGAACGCGCCGCCGGGCATGCGGGCGGGCGACGTCGTCCAGTCGATCAACGGCGTCGCGCTCAGCGACCCGGCAGCGGCCGACGCCGCGCTAGCCGGTGCCGGCACCGGCCCGGCCCAGGTCACCATCCTTCGCGACGGCAAGCCGATTACCGTCACCATACCGATCCGTTAGGTCAAAGCATCGTGCCGCATCCGATCCGTATTCCTCTCCTTGCGCTCTGCCTCTCCGCGACCGCGCTCCAACCGCTCGCCGCGCAGACTGCGCCCGCGGGCGACATCGTCGTCAACATGCGCGGCGTGGAAATCGCCGACGTCGCCGAGCAGATCAGCCGGCTGACCGGGCGCACGCTGATCCTGGACCCGACCGTGAAGGGCCAGGTCACCGTCACGTCGGCGGAGCCGCTGTCCCCGGCGGGCGTGTGGGAGCTGTTCCAGTCGGTGCTGCGCGCCAACGGCTTTGCCGCGGTGCGATCGGGCGGCGCCTGGCGGATCGTGCCGGCGGCCAATGCGGTGCGCGACGGCGGCGTACGCGGCGGCGGCGGCCAGGCGCTGGTGACGCGCATGGTCCGGCTGGCGAACGTTCCCTCGGCGGACGCCGCGCGCATCGTCCGTCCGCTGGTCGCGAGCTTCGGCAGCGTGGAGCCGCTGTCGGCGCCGAATGCGATCGTCGTCACCGACTATGCCGACAATGTCGCGCGGATCGAGGCGCTGGCACGTTCGCTGGACGGCGGCGGCGGTTCGAGCTTTGCGACCATCCCCTTGCAGAACGGCAATGCCAGCGATGTCGCGCAGGCGATGCAGGGCGTGCTGGGCGATGCCGCCGGCGGCACCGGCGCGCGCGTGGCGGCCGACCCGCGGAGCAACACCATCGTGGTGCGCGGCACCCCGGCGGCGGTGGCGGAGGCGCGGCGGATCGCACATGCGCTCGATGCACCGGGCGGCGCCACGCCGGTCACGCGCGTCTTCCGGCTGAACCATGCCGATGCCGAGGCGGTGACCGAGGTGCTGCGCGGCATCCTGGGCCAGGAAGCGAGCGCGTCCAATCCGGTCGCGCGCAGCCTCTCCTCCCGCCCCCGCGCCGGAAGCGGGGCGCAGAGCCCGACGGCGGCGCTGTCGAGCCTGATCAGCGGCAACGCCGCCGCACAGGCAGCAGCGGCAGGGAGCACCACGGCCGGCCTGTCCGGCGGCAGCAGCGGCGGCGCGATGGGCGAGCAGGCGCCGACCCCGCAGGGCTTTTCGACACCGGACCTGACGGTGCAGCCGGCCCCCGACATCAACGCGCTGGTGGTGCGCGGCACGCCGACGGCGGTGGCGCAGATCGACCGGCTGATCCCCGACCTGGACGTGCGGCGGCCGCAGGTGCTGATCGAGGCGGCGATCGCCGAGATCGTCGGCGATGACGCGGAGCGGCTGGCGGTGCAGCTGGGCACCGGTGGCGCCGCGCTGACGTCGGTCACGGGTGGCGGCACTTCGTTCAACGGCCCCGGCGGCTCGACTCCGCTATCGCAGATCCTGCAGACGCTGGGCGTGCCCGCGGCCGGGCTGCTCGGCAACGGCCTGACCGCCAACATCGGCATCGGCGACGATTTCTCGATCCTGGTGCAGGCGCTGGGCACGTCCTCCAAGGCGAACCTGCTCTCCACCCCGCAGATCACCACGCTCGACAACAAGATGGGCGAGATCGTGGTGGCGCAGGAAGTGCCGTTCATCACCGGATCGATCCTGACGGACACGACCAACGCCAACCCCTATACGTCGATCGAGCGCCGGGACGTCGGCATCACCTTGCGCGTCCTGCCGCGGATCAACGCGGGCGACACGATCCGGCTGGAGGTGGCGCAGGAGGCGTCGTCGATCTCGCCGACGCAGCTGCAGGCGGCGGCCGACATCATCACCAACAAGCGCATGATCAACACGACCGTGCTGGCGGAAAACGGCCAGACCATCGTGCTGGGAGGCCTGACCGCCGACGACTACAACCGGCTGAAGAGCCAGGTGCCGATCCTGGGCGACATCCCGGTGCTGGGCGAGCTGTTCAAGAGCCGCCAGGAACAGCGCACCAAGCGCACGCTGTTCATTTTCCTGAAGCCGACGATCCTGCGCGACGGCGCGACGGCAGCGGCGGAGACACAGGCGCGGTACGACCGGCTGCGCGGCGACGAAGCGCAACTGGGCGAGAAGCGCAGCCTGTTGCTCGATCCGCCGCGGCCGCGCCTGTCGGTGGAAATCGACGGGATCTACTGAGGCGGGTCTTCGCCCGGCATCGGCACCCGCGCACGCTGGCCGCCGCGGGTGAAATAGGCGGCGTCGGCGGCGAGGGATTCGAGCCGCCAGCCGTCGACGCTCTCGCCCGGCGCGAGCGTGCGCGTGCTCCCGTCGGCGGTGCGAACGAGCGCGACCGCGTCGTGCATCAGCCGCCCGACCACACCCACCAGCGCGGGCGCATCCTCGGCAGCCGGCGCCTCTTGCCCGCCGGCTGCGAACAGGGGCCGAGTGAAGGCGGCGGCGAGTGGCGGCGCTTCCGGCGGTGCTGCGAGCGGCGGCAAGGCGCCCGGCTGCGCCTCCGATGCGTGGGGCGGCGTCAGCAGCAGCGCCGGCATCGCGCCGACAAGCAGCGCGGCGGGCAGCAGCAGCCAGCGGGGGCTCAGCCGCGCCATGGCATCATCAACTGTGCGTCGAGACGGATGCTGCCGCCTTCCCCGGCCTCCACCCGCCAGCCGGCGAAGCGGGCGAGCGGACGCCCGCGTTCGGCGCGATCGGCAAAGGCGAGCACCGCTTTCTCCGGGCCCGAGAGGCGCAGGTCGAGCAGGACGACGCCGGGAGGCGGGGCAGCGGCAGGGGTGATGCCCTCGACCAGCAGGCCGGCGGCGGTGGCAGCGGCGCGCAGCTGGCCGGCCGCCCGGCGCGTGGCGGTCGCACGATCGGGCGCGGCGAGCGCTAACTCGGGCGCGATCGGCGCCGGGGGCGGCGGTGCGTGGAGCGCGACGGCCAAGCGGCTGCGGGTCTCTCGCGCATCCGCCAGGCGATCGAGCGTCGCCGCCATCGGGATGCAGAACGCCGCCGCCATCAGGAGCCCCGCCACGACCGCCGCTGCCCAGAGCCGCGTGGTCATTGCGGACGCCCCCGCAGGGTCACGCGCATGACCGCTTCGTCGCGCTGCTGCCCCGCCTCCCGCAGCTGCGCCAGCACCGGCTCCCGGCGGAGGGCGTCGCGAAGCGCGTCGGGATCCGCGGTGAGGATCGCCACCTCCAGCGTACCGTCGGGATCGCTGGATACCCGTGCCAGGCGGTCCTCGGCAGGAAGCGTCGTCGCCAGACGCTCGAGGGTGCTGCCCAGCGTCGGGCGATCGAGCAGTGGCGCCCAGGCGGCACGGGTCCCGGCAGCGGCGCGGGCGCGGGCGAGCAACGGTTCGGCGGCGGGTGCGAGGGCCGCGACATCGGCGCGGGCGCGGTGTTCGAGGACGGCGGCACAGGCCCAGGTCAACGCGGGGCCGAGCGCCAGCAGCAGCGCCAGGACGCCCGGCCAGCGAAGATCCTGGGCGACGACGCGATCCGAGGATGCGGTCCTAGTCTTCCGGGACCGCACACGCGGGGCTTCGGCAGCGGAAGGGGGCTCGCGGCGGGGCGCAGTCGCCTTCGCCCGCGCTGCCGAGAGCGCCCGCGCCATCAGACTCGGCGGATTTCCGGGACGGGAGGGCGGCGCGGCCATGGGATCGCCCCTAGCTGCGCCGCACCGGTAAGTCACCCGTTGGGCGCGCTCACTTGCGCGTCATGCTGGTGACCTTGGCCATCCCGTCGGGGGTGAAGGCGATGATGTGCCTGGAGCCGTCGGTGCAGGTGGCGGTCCAGGTCGCCTGTGCATCGCCCGAGCGTTCGGAGGCGGTGACGCCCTGGCACGGCAGCCCTGCGTCGCGGATCGCGCGGATGAACACGCCGTTGCGCTGTCCTTCCGAAAGCGCGGCGACCTTGGCGTCCAGCTGCTGGGTGGCCTCGGCCGTTGCGCCGTTTTCGGCAGCGGTCGGCTGGGGCTCGCTGTTGCCGCCGCATGCGGCGAGCGCCAGGGCGAGCGCGGGAACGATCAGGGTCGGAAAGCGCATCGGAATAGACCTCCTCTGGTGCCGCGGGCGGCGGCTCTCCTGACAAAGCGCGTGCCGCCCGCGCGGTTCCCGCGGGCGGCACGAAGCGGTCAGTATTGATATGCCTTGGGCAACGTGCCCTCGGTCGGATCGAGGTAGCGGTCGCGCAGCCGCTGCTGGCGGTGGACGAGCGGTTGCTCGACCCCGTCGACGAACACCTGGGTCGGCATCGAGCCGATCTCCAGCGGATCGCCGTCCCAGATCACCACGTCGCCGCGGCGGCCGGGCTGGAGCGAACCGAACTCGCCACCCATGCCCAGCGCCTCGGCAGGACGCGAACTGATCGCCGCAAAGGCGCTACCCCAGTCGAGCCCGGCGGCACCGGGAATGCGGCTGAGCGCCACGAGGTTGCCGGCATACTGCTTCACCAGCCGCGCCTGGCGCGCCTCGTCGTTGTTGATCATGCCGATCGCGACGGGGACGCCCGCCGCCTTCAGCCGGCCGATGTTCGACTGGGTTGCGGCAAGCTGCTCGAAGGAGGACGGCAGGTCGGCAAGCGCGCTGGCGATCACCGGCACGCCGGCCGCCGCGATGTCGGCGGCGACGGTCCAGCCTTCCGTGGCGCCGACCAGCACGAGCTTGACGGTGCCGAGTTCGCGCTTGAGATCGAGCAGTGCGCGGATGTCCGACGCGCGCTCGACATGGGCGAGCAGCGGCATGCGCCCTTCGATCACCGGCACCAGCGCCTGCGCGTCGAGGCGGGTGAGCAGCGCGTCCTTGCCGCGATCGGCGAAGCTCGCGGGGCTGCGGGCATATTCGCGCGCCTCGAACAGCGCGTTGCGCAGCATCGCGAAGGCGGCCGGGCGGCTGCCGCCGGCAGCGCGCGCGCCGCTTTCGCCCCATTCCATGAACTGGAACGCGCGCGGGCGGGTGACCGCGTCCATGTCGGACGCGAGGTCGATGACGGCGCCCTGACCGGCAAAGATCGAGCCGCCATTCTCGGGTGCGACGACGGCGCGGGTGACGCCCTCGGCCCGATTGAGCGCGATCGCGGAGGTGCGCGGGTTCACGGCAGGAGCGATGTCGAGCGCAGCGTTGAACACCGTCTCGTCGGCGCTGGCATCGTTGGTGCCGCGCACCGCATCGACCTCGACGATGCCCATGCGCGTGAAGCCGGCGAAGATGCCGGGCGTCACCCATTTGCCGCCGGCATCGATGGTGCGCATGCCGGCGGGCACCGCCACGCCGGGACCGGCGGCGACGACGCGGCCGTCGCGTACCACCACCGTGCCGCCATCGACCGGGCCGGCGCCGGTGCCGACCACCAGCTTGGCGTTGGTGATCGCCATCGTCTGCGCGGAGGCGGGCAGCGCCGCGGCCGTGGCGAGCAGCGCGGCCGCCGTGGAAAGGATCAGGCGCTTCACTTCACATCCCCCTCGCCCGGCTGGCCGAGCTCGAAATCGGAAACCGGCCGCAGCCGCTTGTCATTGGCGTCGAACAGCAGCGCGCCATCGACCCACACCTTTTCGGGGCGGGTGTAGACGCTGAACGGATCGCCGTTCCAAAGCACGACATCGGCCATCTTGCCGGGCTTCAGGCTGCCGGTGACCTGGTCGATGCCGAGCGCACGCGCAGGCGCGATGGCGAGCCAGGTCCAGGCATGTTCGGGGGTGACCGCGATACCGGCGCGGCGCGCCGAGCCCATCACCTTGGCGACTTCCTGGTTCAGCCGCTGGATGCCGTTCTCGTCGTCCGAATGGATCATCGCGCAGGCACCGGCGCGGTCGAGGATGGCGAGGTTTTCGCCGACCGCGTCATAGGCCTCCATCTTGAAGCCCCACCAGTCGGCCCAGACCGCCGCACAGGTGCCGTTCGCCTTCAGCAGATCGGCGATCTTGTAGGCCTCCACCGCGTGGTGGAAGGCGGTCACCTTGTAGCCGAACTCCTTGGCCATATCGAGGACGACGGCCATTTCGTCGGCGCGGTAGCAGTGGTTGTGGACGAGGATCTCGCCGTCCAGGACGCCGCGCAGCGTGTCCATGGCGAGGTCGCGATCGGGCGCGTCGCCGCCGTCCTCCTCATACTTGTCCCACTTGCGATCATAGGCGCGGGCCTTCGCCCAGGTGGCGCGATCGACCGCGACATTGCCCATGCGGGTGGTGGGCATCCGGCCCTTGCTGCCATAGACGCGCTTGGGGTTCTCGCCGCAGGCCATCTTGAGACCATAAGGGGCGCCGGGGAACTTCATCCCCTGCATGGTGCGGGCGTAGACGTTCTTCACCGTCACCGAGCGGCCGCCGAACAGGTTGGCGGAGCCGGGCAGGATCTGCAGCGTGGTGACCCCGCCGTTCGCGAGCGCGCGGCCGAAGCCGGGGTCCTGCGGCCAGACGCTGTGCTCGGCCCAGACTTCTGCGGTCACCGGCGCCGACATCTCGTTGCCGTCGGACAGCGCCTCGACGCCGGGCGAGGGATAGTCGCCGAGGTGGCTGTGGACGTCGATCACGCCGGGCGTCACCCACTTGCCGGTGCCGTCGATCACGGTCACGCCCTCAGCAGGCGCGATCGACCGGGCGACTTCGACGATCTTGCCGTCGCGGAACAGCACCGCGCCGCCGTCGATGCGGCCGCCCTCGCCATCATAGATGGTGACGTTGGTGAGGAGCGTCGGCCGGCCGGGATAGGCGCGGTAAGTGGAGGGATAGGGATCGTGGTTGTACCCCTTGCCCGCGCCGGGCGCCGCGTCGCCCTTGTCCTTCTTGGCGCTGGCCGAACGATCGCCGGCGGTATGCGCCCGCGTCCCATCGGCCGCGCAGGCGGCGAGCCCGCCGGCCGCGGCAAGCATCAGCAACGTTCGTAGCAAGCCTGTTCTCCGTTCCTGTCGATGTCGGGCGGTCATGCGAACACCGCCTCCAGATCCTCGCCGACCAGCCCTTCGCGTTCGGACTTGAGCTGGTGGTAGATGGTCGAAAGTCCGGCCGCGCCCATCGCGCCGGTGAGCGTGGCGACCAGCGTCTGGATGACGATGCTGCCGATCCGGGCGCCGCTGGTCTGGCTGGCGAGCGCGAACCCCTGGCCCATGCCGCCGAACAGCGACCAGGCCACGAACACGATCGCGAAGAGCAGCAGCAGCCGCCAGCGGGCGCCGCGCAGGAGCTCCCCGCTGCGCGCGAAGCTGGCAAAGATGCCGGGACGCTCGGCGACCAGGACCGGGAGCACGATCGCCCAGGTCAGCATCAGCACCAGCCCCGGGATGATGAAGAGCATCAACCCGAGGGCGACGCCCACCCACAGCAGCAGCCGGACGAGAATGGCGGGCAGCAGCAGCCGCAGTCCCTGCGCCAGCGCCGGCCCGAACTGCACCGGCCGCCCGGCAAGCACGTCGAGGGCGATCGCGATCATCACGACTTCGCCCAGCGTGCCCACCAGCAGGCTGACGAGCCAGCCGATGCCGAGGGCGGTCAGCACCTGCTCGTCCGGCATGGTGAACATCCGGGCGGTTGCGTCGACGCCGAGTGCCGTCTGGAGGGCGGTGGCTGGCAGCGCGATCGTCACCAGGCTGGTCGCCAGCATCGGCAGGCGCGCACGGCCGATCGTCGAGAAGCTCTGCGAGACCACGTCGGTGATGCGGAAGCGCCAGGGGTGTCGCCGCGCCTCGGTACGCGCCGCGAAGATCAGGGCGGCGATGAACAGGAACGGCAGCGCAAGCAGCACCACCAACATCAAAATGACTGCCATGGATCCCCCGCCCCCCGCCGGTTCGCCAAGCCTAGGCGAAAAGCGTTGCGTGTAAATCGGCGATTTGCTCCAACGGCGCGCAGGGGGACGAATGACGGCACGCGCATCCATGGAGGCCGCATCGGCGGCAGCGCCGCCCGACCCCGCGCGTGTGGCGGAGGCGCATCGCGCGATCCTGGCCGACAAGAGCATCCAGTTCGACCTGCCGATGCGGCACATCGAGGCGCGTGAGACGCCCGAGTGGCTGAAGGCGCTCGGCAGAGCGATCGCGCGCTTCGTCGCCTGGGTCGGCGATGGCTGGACCGTGATCGGCTGGATCGCGGCGGCGGTGGTGGTCGCGGTGTTGCTGTTCGCGCTGGTTCCGGGACTACGCGAGTGGGTGCTCTCGCTCGCCCGCCGCGGCCGCAGCGACGTGGACGAGACGCCGCAATGGGCGCCGACCGAAACGCAGGCACGCGCGCTGCTGGAAGAGGCGGACGCGCTGGCGGCCGGCGGCCGCTATGACGAGGCGGTGCACCTGATCCTGTTCCGCAGCATCGACGACATCGCCGCCTGGCGCGGCGAGCTGGTGCGCCCCTCCTCCACCAGCCGCGACATCGCGCGAGCCGAGGGGCTGCCGGGGGAAGCGCGCGGGGTGTTCGCGCGGATCGTGGCGGCGGTGGAGCGCAGCTGGTTCGGCGGGCGTGCGCTGGAGGCGGGCGACTGGGAAGCGGCCCGTGCGGATTACGCCCGGTTCGCACTGAAGACCGCATGAGCGCGACACCCGAGCCCTTTGCGCGGCGCACCGCGATCGTGCTGGTGGTGGTCGGCACGCTGCTGGCGCTGGCGGCGATCCTGCTCAACGGCTTTTCCGACGTGCTGTCGCGCCAGCTGGGCTCGCTTCCGGCGGCCGACCAGAAGCATGGCGCCGGCTATTATGCGCTGCGCCAGCTGGTCGACCGCACCGGCGGTGGCGGATCGCTGGTGGCCGATCCGGACGATTTGGCCGCGATGCCCGAATTGGCGGTGCTGACGCCGGCGATCGACACCCAGCCCGAGCAGGTGGCCAGGCTGGTGCAGGCGCGCGAGGCACATGCGGCCGCGGCGGAGGAGGAAGACGCAGAGGAGAGCGGCGACTTTCCGACGCTGATCGTGCTGCCCAAGTGGCACGTGTCGGCGCTGCCGTTGCAACCCAATCGGGTGCAGCGCGTGGGGCTGCTGAGTTCCGAGAAGGTCGCAGCGCTGGTGCCCGCCAAGGCTGTCGAAACGACCTATGGCGCGACGCAGGAGATGCGCAGCGCCCCGGACTGGAAGCTCCGCCCCTTCCTGGCGCCCCGGTATCTGAGCGCCGTAACAGGCAAGACACTGGTCCCGATCCTGCGGGACGAGGACGGGGCGGCGGTGCTGGCGCGGATCGGGCGGACGAACACCTATGTGCTGTCCGACCCGGACCTCCTCAACAATGCCGCGCTCAAGCACCCGCAGAATGCGCAGGCGGCGATCGCACTGCTCGCGGCGCTCGACCCGAAATATCCGGGTGCGGCCGTGTTCGACGCGTCGCTGCATTATGGCCCAGGCGACCGCAACCTGGTGAAGCTCTTGTTCACGCCGCCGTTCCTGGCGGCGACCCTGGCGATGATCGCCGCCGCCGTGCTGGCGGGACTTGCGACCGCGGTGCGGTTCGGGCCGGTGCTGCGCGAGCGGCGGGCGGTGGCGCTTGGGAAAGCGGCGCTGATCGACAACATCGCCGCCCTCACCCGCTTGTCCGGCAGAACGCTCTCGGCCGGGGGGCGCTACGCCGACATCGCCCGCGAGGGGCTGGTTCGCACCATGGACCTGCCGCGCGACCTGGACGAGGCGGGCGTGCTGGAGCGCCTCGACCGGCTGGGCGACCGCCCCGCCCCCTATTCGCAGATCGACCATCGCCTGCGCACCGCCCGCACAGAAGCGGAGCTGGTGGCGGCGGCCCGACAACTCCACGCATGGAAGGACGCATTGGCATGAAGCTCGAAGAGGTCCGGTCGCTCGGACAGGCGATCGACCGCGAGATCGCAAAGGCCGTGGTGGACCAGGGACCGGTGGTACGCTTCCTGGCAATCGCGCTGTTTTCCGCGGGCCATGTGCTGCTGGAGGGGCCGCCGGGCACCGCCAAGACGCTGCTGGCGCAGAGCTTCGCGCGCTCGCTGAGCCTCGACTTCGGCCGCATTCAGTTCACGCCTGACCTGATGCCGGGCGACATCATCGGGGCGAACCTGTTCAACTTCCAGACGTCGAGCTTCGCGCTCACCAAGGGGCCGGTGTTCTGCGAGCTGCTGCTGGCGGACGAGATCAACCGCACCCCGCCCAAGACGCAGGCGGCGCTGCTGGAGGCGATGCAGGAGCGCGCGATCACCACCGACGGGCGCACCGAGCGGCTGTCGGACCGCTTCACCGTGGTCGCGACCCAGAACCCGATCGAGCAGCAGGGCGTCTATCCGCTGCCTGAGGCGCAGCTCGACCGCTTCCTGTTTAAGCTGTCGATCGGCTGGCCGTCCGAGGAATCGGAGCGCGCGATCGTCGCGCAGTACGGCAACCGCACCGGTACGCCGCGCCCCGAGGATTCGGGCGTGCAGCCGGTCGCGGGTGCCGCGGAGATTGCAGCCGCCATTGCTGCGGTGTCGGAGGTACGACTGGTCGATCCGGTGATCGACTATATCGTGCGGCTGGTGCGGGCGACCCGCGAGCATCCCGACATCGCCAGCGGCGCCTCCCCGCGCGCCGCATCGGCCATGGCCGCGGCAGCGCGGGCCGCAGCGGCGCTGGAGGGGCGTGACTATGTCATTCCCGACGACGTGAAACTGCTCGCCCCGGCACTGCTGCGCCACCGGCTGATCCTGTCGCCCGCGGCCGAGATCGACGGGCGGCGGATCGACGATGTCGTGACCGCACTGATCGACGCGACCGAGGCGCCGCGTTGATCTATCCCACCCAGCGCGCGGTGTGGCTGGTCGCGGCGGCGGCCCCGGTGGCGCTCGCCATCGGCATCGTCGCGCCCGGTGCCTGGATGGCGGCGCTCGGCTGGGTGGTCCTGATGGTGGTGCTGGTGATCGTCGACGCGCTGCTGGCGCCGCCGCTCGGCAGCGCCCGGCTGTCCATCGCGACCCCGGCGGCGATCCATGTGGGCGAGACGTTCGACCTCGCCCCGCGACTGGAGCAGGACACGCGCGTGCTGCCCGCCGCCTTTACCGCGGAGATTGCCGGCCCGCTGGAGCGCGAGGGGCCGCGCACCAGCACGCGCTTTCGTGCCGTACGGCGTGGGCGTGCGGTGGTGGAGGCGCTGTGGGCGCGCCATGCTGGGCCGATGGGCCTCGCCTGGCGGCAGACGCGCCGGCCGGGCGGCCAGGCGATCGCCATCATGCCCGACATCCGCCCCGTGCGCGACGAGGGGATGCGCCAGTATCTCAACAGCCAGCACACGGGCCTGCGCATGCGGCGCGACAGCGGCGAAGGGCAGGAATTCCAGGTACTCACCGATTTCCAGCCCGGCATGGAACGGCGCACCATCGACTGGAAGGCGTCGGCCAAGCACGCGTCGCTGCTTGCCCGCGAGTACCAGACCGAGCGCGACAATGCGGTGGTGTTCGCGGTCGACGCCGGGCGCGCGATGAGCGATCCCGTCGGCGGCGTGCCGCGGGTCGACAGGGCGGTGTCGGCAGCGCTGCTCGCGGCATTCGTGGCGCTGAAATCGGGCGACCGGGTGCGGCTCTATTCCTTTGCCGCCCGGCCGCAGGTGGATTCGGGCACGCTGTCGGGCACGCGCGGCTTTGCGCGGCTGCACCACGCCGCCGCCGACATCGACTATGGCACCGACGAGAGCAACTACACGCTGTCGCTGGTGACGCTGGACGGGCGGCTGGAGCGGCGTTCGCTGGTGGTGCTGTTCACGGAATTCACCGACCCCACCAGCGCGGAACTGATGCTCGCCGCCGCCCAACGCATGCTCAAGCGCCACCGGCTGCTGTTCGTGCTGTTCCGCGACGAAGAGCTGGAGGGGATCCAGGATGCCGAGCCGAAGGATGCCGACGATGTGGTGCGCGCGACCGTCGCCCATGCGCTGCTGCGCGAGCGGCGGATCGTGATCGAACGGTTGCGACGGATGGGCGTGGACGTGATCGAGGCGCCAGCCGAGGCGATGGCGCTCCGGCTGGTCGAGCGCTATCTGCGTCATCGGGAGCGGGTGGCATGAACGCGCCGCTGTTCGCCAGCCGCCACTTCCGTGCCGAGCGCGAGGCCGACTGGGCGCGGCTGGAGGCGCTGCTCGACGTCGTGGAGAGCAAGAGCCCGCGCCGCCTGTCCGAAGAGGACCTGTTCGAGCTGCCGCGGCTGTACCGCGCGACCTTGTCGGCGCTGTCGGTGGCGCGCGAGACGTCGCTCGACGCGTCGCTGGTCGACTATCTCGAGCGGCTGTCGACCCGCGCCTATTTCGTGCTCTACGGCTGCCGCGCGCCGTGGGGGCGGCAGATCGTCGATTTCTTTGCGCGCGGGCTGCCGCAGGCGGTGCGCACGCTGTGGCCCGAGATCCTGGTGGCGACGCTGCTCACCATCTTGAGCGCCGTTGCCGCCTACGCCTTGATCCGCGCCGAACCCGCGTGGTTCGGCGCGATCATGCCTCCCGAGATGGCGAGCGGACGCGACATGAGCGCCTCCACCGAGTTCCTGCGCAAGTCGCTCTACGACAAGCCGGAAGACGGCGGGCTGGAGGTGTTCGCGGCCTTTCTGTTCACCCATAACGCGCAGGTCTCGTTCCTGTGCTTTGCGCTGGGCTTTGCGCTCGGCATTCCGACGCTGATCCTGCTGGTGCAGAACGGCGCGATGCTGGGCGCGATGTTCGCGGTCTATACGCCGCATGGCCTCGCGCCCGGGCTGTTCGGCTGGCTGATGATCCATGGATCGACCGAGCTGAGCGCGATCGTTCTGGCGGCCGCAGCAGGGCTGCGGATCGGACGCACCATCGCCTTTCCGGGCGAGCGCGGGCGCGTCGCTGCCGCAGGGGCGGCCGGCCGGACCGCCGCCACCGTGATGCTGGGCGTCATCCTGATGCTGCTGGTGGCTGGCCTGCTGGAGGGGTTCGCGCGCCAGTTGGTGACCAGCGACAGCGCACGGTACGCGATCGCCGGTGCGATGTTCGCCCTGTGGGTCGGCTATTTCAGTCTCGCGGGAGGCAGTCGCCGTGGCTAGGCGCCCGCGCAAGCCGCGCCCGCCGCTGTCGCTCGACCGTGCGCTGGTGACGCCCGAGGGGGTGACGCTCCACGTGCGGCTGGGCAGCGGCGGCGCGCGCGCGGGCGCGCTGGTGCTGGACCTGCTGGTCATGCTGGCCATCCTGATCGGCTTCACCCTGCTGGTGGTGCTGCTCGCCCGCGCGGGAGGAACCGCGACCGGCCCGCTGCTGATGGTCGTGTGGCTGCTCGGCTTCTTCCTGCTGCGCAACTTCTACTTCGTGGCGTTCGAGGCGGGCGGGCGCGCGGCGACGCCGGGCAAGCGGATGCAGAAGCTGCGGGTGGTGGCGCGCGACGGGGGGCGGCTGACCCCGACGGCCGTGCTGGCGCGCAACCTGATGCGCGAGGTCGAGCTGTTCCTGCCGCTGAGCTTCCTGCCCTTTGCCTTTGCGGAAGGGACGATCGACGGCTGGGTCGGCTTCCTGGCGCTCGGCTGGGCGTGCCTGTTTCTGTTCTTCCTGCTGTTCAACCGCGACCGGATGCGCGCCGGCGACCTGGTGGCGGGCACCTGGGTGGTGGAGAACGAGCGCGGGCAGATCGGCGCGGAGCTGCTCGATCCGGCCGCGCTGGAGGGCGATCGCTATCGCTTCGCGCCGCACGAACTCGCCGCCTATGGCGCGTTCGAGCTGCACAAGCTGGAGGACGTGCTGCGCCGGAACGACCGGCACGACCAGTTCATGGTGGCGCGCACCATCCGCACCAAGCTCGGCCGCAACCCCGACGAGGGCTATGACCGCGAGTTCCTGGAAGCCTATTACGCAGCGCTGCGGCTGGAGCTCGAACGCAAGCTCCTGTTCGGCAAGCGCAAGAAGGACAAGCACGACCAGCAGGGTTGAGGGGGAGACGGTTCGATGGAAGGCACCCACGCGCGCGGTGAACCGGTACTCGAGACCGAGCGCCTGACCCTTGCCCGGCCCACGCTCGCGGACCTGGACGAGAGCCACGCGATGCTGAGCGATGCGGGCGTGATGGCCTTCATCGGCGGGCAGCCGATCCGCCGCGAGGATGCGTGGAACAAGCTGCTGCGCAACATCGGCCACTGGACGGCCTTTGGCTATGGCATCTTCACCGTGCGCGAGAAGGACGGCGGGCGCTTCCTGGGCGAAGTGGGAACCGCCCATTTCGCGCGCGGGTTCGGCGCCGCCTTTGATCCCTTTCCGGAGGCGGCTTGGATCCTGGCGGCGCAGGGCCAGGGCAGGGGCTATGCCACGGAAGCGGTGCAGGCAGTGCATGCGTGGATGGCCGAGGTGCATTGTGCGGAGCGCACGGTGTGCCTCATCCACCCGGACAACCTGCCGTCGCGGCGGGTGGCGGAGAAGCTCGGCTACCGGCGCTTCGGCGAGGTCCACTATCGTGACGCGCCGGGCATCCTGTTCGAACGGGGCGGGCTCGGCGCTGAGGTGACACCGTAGCAAGAGCTTATCCGTACCCCGGCGAAGGCCGGGGTCCAGTTGCGGTGCAATCGCGATGTGCCACGCGCCTCAACCGTCTCCCGACTGGGCCCCGGCCTTCGCCGGGGTACGGGCTCACTGCGGCTTTGATGCCGGCACCATGACAGCGAAGAGCCACCAAGGTTCACGGGTGACATCGGGGGCGTTTGTTCCTATCCTGTTCGCGTGCCATGACCCGCAAGATCATCCATGTCGACATGGACGCTTTTTTCGCGTCGGTGGAGCAGCGCGACGCGCCGGAGCTGCGCGGGCGGCCCGTGGCGGTGGGCGGCTCGAGCGGGCGCGGCGTGGTCGCGGCGGCGAGCTATGAGGCGCGGCGCTTTGGGGTACGCTCGGCGATGCCCTCGGCGCGGGCGATCCGGCAGTGCCCGGAACTGGTGTTCGTGCGGCCGCGCTTCGATGTCTACCGGGCGGTGTCGCAGCAAATCCGGGCGATCTTCCACAGCTATACGCCGCTGGTCGAGCCGCTGTCGCTGGACGAGGCCTATCTGGACGTGACCGAGAACCTCGCGGGGCTGCCGTCCGCGACCGAGACGGCGCTGGAGATCCGGCGGCGCATCCGCGAGGAAACCGGCCTCACCGCGTCTGCCGGCATCTCCTACAACAAGTTCCTGGCGAAGCTCGCCTCCGACGCCAACAAGCCGGATGGGCAGTGCGTCATCCCGCCGGGTGCCGGCGAGGCCTTCGTCGCCAAGCTGGAGGTCGGGCGCTTCCACGGCATCGGCCCGCGTACGGCCGAGAAGATGGCGGGGCTCGGCATCCACACCGGCGCCGACTTGCGCGCGAAGGAGCTACCATGGCTGCGCGCGCACTTCGGCAAGTCGGGCGAATGGTATTACCGCGTCGCTCGCGGTGAGGACGATCGCGCAGTGACGCCCGACCGGGTGCGCAAGTCGTCCGGATCGGAAACCACCTACGCCACCAACCTGACCACGCCCGATGCGGTGGAGGACGGAATCCGTGCCATGGCCGACGATGTCTGGGAATGGTGCGAACGCATGCGCAGTTCCGGCCGCACCGTGACGACCAAGATCCGCTTCGCCGACTTCCGCACCCTGACGCGCAGCCGAAGCATCCCCGAACCGGTCGGCGATCGGGCCACGCTGCACGCGATCGCGGTCGAGCTGGTGCGCGGGCTCTACCCGCTGCCAATGGGCGTGCGGCTGCTGGGCGTCACCCTCTCCAACCTGGGCCCCCTGCCCGATCCGGCAACGCCGGGCGTGCAGATGGCGCTGGACCTGGCACGGTGACGGCGCGGACGATTGCGGTCGCGGGCTGTGGCCCCGCCGGCCTGGCAGCCGCGCTGCTGCTGGCGCGGGACGGGCACCACGTCACCCTGTTCGAGCGGTTCGCGACGCCGCAGCCGATCGGATCGGGGCTGATGCTGCAGCCGACCGGGCTTGCCGTGATGCGGGAGCTTGGACTGACGCAGGAAGTGCTGGCGCGGGGCGCGCGCGTCGATCGCCTGCTCGGGTGCACGGCCGAGGGCAGCGTCGTGCTGGACGTCGCCTATCGGGCCCTCAAGGGCGAGCGCTTCGGGCTCGGCATCCACCGGGCGAGCCTCTTCGGGGTGTTGTTCGATGCTGCGGTCGCAACCGGCATCCCGATCGAGACGGGCCGGACGGTGGTTGGCAGCGAGCCGGCGAGCGAGGGCGGTCGCTGCCTGCTCTTCGAAGGTGGCACCCGCAGCGTGCGGTTCGACCTGGTGGTCGACGCGCTGGGCGGCCGCACGCCGCTGGCGCCGCCCACGGGCCGCGAACTCGCCTATGGCGCGCTGTGGACGAGCCTCGCCTGGCCGGAAGGGAGCGCGCTGTCGCCGAGTACGCTGGAGCAGCGCTATCACCGGGCGAGCCAGATGGTCGGCGTGCTGCCGACGGGCAAGCGCACCGGTGGCGGTGGCGCCGAAGCCTCGCTGTTCTGGTCGCTTCGGCTCGACCGGCTGGAAGCGTGGCGCACGGCCGGACTGGCGGCCTGGAAGGCGGAAGTGCGCGCGCTGTGGCCCGCAACCGAGCCGCTGCTCGCCCAGATCGACCATCCCGACCGGCTCGTTGCCGCGCGTTATGCGCATCGCACGCTCTCGAAGCCGGCCGCAGCGGGCCTGATCCACATCGGCGACGCCTGGCATTCCGCGAGCCCGCAGCTGGGCCAGGGGGCGAACATGGCGCTGCTCGATGCCTATGCGCTGCGGCAGGGGCTGCGCGGCGCCGCGACGGTTGGCGCAGGGCTGGCGCGCGCGGTGGCGCTGCGGCGGCGGCATGTCGCGCTGTACCAGGCCCTCACGGCATTGCTGACGCCGGTCTATCAGTCCGACAGCCGGGTAATCCCGGCACTGCGAGACCGGCTGGTGGCGCCGCTCTCTCGCCTGCCGCTGGTAGAGCGGATCCAGGCCGCGCTGGTGGCGGGGCTGGTCGGGCGGCCACTCGCGAGATTGGGACTGCACGCGTGAGTCGATTTTTGCTGCGGCTGGCGGCATAGCGCTCCCAAAGCCGGGTTTTGGGTCCGGCGCAGGCTGAAAGGACTGGAAATGGGGCTGCTCAACGATCTCGGCGCCAAGGGCACCGCACCGTGGCTCGACTTCGTCGACCGCAAGTTCCTGGAAGCGGGCGGGCTGGAAAAGCTCGTCGCCGAGGACGGGCTGACCGGCGTCACCTCCAACCCCGCCATCTTCGAGAAGGCGATGGGCTATGGCGACGCCTATGACGCGACGCTGGCCGCCTATGACGCCGCCCATCCGGGTGCGGCGACGATCGACCGCTACGAGCATCTGGCGATCCAGGACATCAAGGCCGCGGCCGAGACGCTGCGCCCGGTCTATGACCGTACCGATGCCAGGGACGGCTATGTCAGCCTGGAAGTGTCGCCCTATATCGCCGACGATACCGACGCGACCATTGCCGAGGCGCAGAAGCTGTGGGCGGCGGTCGACCGGCCGAACCTGATGATCAAGATCCCCGGTACGCCGGCAGGTGCGCCGGCGATCGCGGCAACGGTTGCAGCCGGCATCAACGTGAACGTCACGCTGTTGTTCTCGCTGGAGGCGTATCAGCGCGTCGCCGAGGCGCATGTCGCAGGGCTGGAGCAGCGCGCGGCGCAGGGCCTGCCGATCGACCGGATCGCGGGCGTCGCGAGCTTCTTCGTCAGCCGCATCGACGCGGTGATGGACAAGGCGATCGACACGCGCGTCGCCGAGGGCGATCCCGAGGCCGAGGCGCTGAAGGCGCTGCGCGGCAAGGTCGCGATCGCCAACGCCAAGGCCGCCTATGCCTGGTACCAGGACTTCATCGGGAGCGACCGCTGGCAGGCACTCGCCGCCAAGGGCGCGCAGCCGCAGCGGCTGTTGTGGGCGTCGACCGGGACCAAGGACCCGGCCTATCCGGACACGCTCTACGTCGACGCGCTGATCGGTCCGGACACGGTCAACACCATGCCGCCCAAGACCATGGACGCGTTCCGCGAGCGCGGCACCGTCGCCGACACGCTCACCGCCGATCTGGACGGCGCGCGTCACGTGCTGGCGGAAGCTGAGCGGCTGGGCCTGGACCTGGATGGCGTAACCCAGCGGCTGGTCGAAGACGGCGTCGCGCAGTTCGTGAAGGCGTTCGACGATCTGCTGGGGGCGATCGCCAAGAAGCACCCCGGCGCCTGAAACGACAAACGGGAGGTGCGGCATCCCGCACCTCCCGCACTATCCCGGCGCTGATGCCGGGCGAAGACCTGGGCGCGGCGTCGGTGCGCCGCGCAGGTTCAGGCGGCGGCGACCGGCTTCGGTTCGCGCGCCTCGGTGTGGCGGCGGCCATAGGCGAAGTAGATCACCAGACCGATGACGTTCCACAGCGCGAAGCGGGTGATGGTGGAGCTCGGCAGGCTGATGAACAGGTAGATGCAGCCGAGGATCGCGAGCGTGCCGACCACATAGGGCGCCGGGCAGCGGAACAGCCGCGGCAGTTCCGGAAAGCGGCGGCGCAGGATCATCAGGCAGGCGCCCACCGCGATGAACGCGACCAGCGTACCGGCATTGGCGAGTTCCGCGATTTCATCGAGGCGGAAGAAGCCGGCGACGGCGGCGACCGACACGCCGGTCACGAGCGTGATCAGGGTCGGGGCACCGGTCCGCGCGCTGACCTTCGCAAGGCCCCGCGGGAGCAGGCCGTCGCGCGCCATCACGAAGAAGATGCGGCTCTGGCCGTACATCATCACCAGGATCACCGAGGGCAGCGCGACGACCGCTGCCAGCGCGATCAGGTGGGCGGCGACCGGCTGCTGCAGCGACCGCAGCACCAGCGCGAGCGGCTCGGGCGAGTTGGCGAGCGCGGTGTAGGGCAGCGCGCCGACGGCCGCGACCGCGACCGCCATGTAGATGATCGTGCACACCAGCATCGAGCCGACGATGCCGATGGTGAGGTCACGCCCCGGGTTCTTGGCCTCTTCGGCCGAGGTCGCGACCGCGTCGAAGCCGTAGAAGGCGAAGAACACGATCGCAGCCGCCGCCATGACGCCGCGCTTCTCGCCCATCACCTCGGTGCTGCCGAAGCCATAGGGCATGAACGGCTGGAGGTTGTCGGCCTGGAACGCGGGCAGCGCAAAGGCGACGAACACGCTGAGGGCCACCAGCTTGATGATGACGAGGATGATGTTGAGCGTCGCGCTCTCGCGCGTGCCGGCGATCAGCATGCCCATGACGGACAGCGCGACCAGCACGGCCGGCAGGTTGATGATGCCGCCATCATGCGGCCCCACCAGCAGCGCCTGCGGCAGGGTCACGCCCGCCGCCTGGATCCAGCCGACGAGATAGCCGGACCAGCCGACCGCGACGGTCGAGCAGGCGAGCGAATATTCAAGGATCAGGCTCCAGCCGACGATCCAGGCGATCCCCTCGCCCATCGCGGTGTAGCTGAAGGTATAGGCGCTGCCGGCGGCCGGGATCAGCGTCGCCATCTCGGCATAGGCGAGTGCCGCGCAGGCGCAGACCGCCCCGGCGATGGCGAAGGCGAGGATCACGGCCGGCCCGGCACGTTCCGCACCGACGCCGGTGAGCGTGTAGATGCCGGTGCCGACGATGGCGCCGACCCCCAGCGCGATCAGGTGCGGCCAGCTCAGCGTCTTGGCGAGACGGTGCCCCTCTTGTTGACTGCCCATCGTGTGGATCGATTTACGCGGCCCGAACATCGGCTCTCCCCCCTGGTTTTTCGTCTTAGCCGGACAATTCCGAGCCGAACTGGCTTCGAAGATCGTCCAGCGTTGCCTGGATGTGTGCACTCAGCAGCCGTTCCACCGACGGCCCGTCGCCGGCGAGCCAGGCATCGAGCAGGTCGCGATGCTCCAGGTGTGCGCGATCCTCGCGTCCGGCGGGCTGGAGGTGCGCGATGACATAGCGTTCCGACAGCACCGTCAGCCGCTCGACGAGCTGGGTGGTGAGCAACCGCCCGCTCGGCCGCACCAGCGCGGTGTGGAAGCTGCGGTTGCAGCTGGCGACACTGGCGAGATTGTTGCTGGCGGCGCTGTCAAGCGCCTCGAACGCTGCGATGGTGGCCGCACGGTCCGCGTCATCGGCGCGCTCCGCCGCGCGGGCCGCGGCCGGCGGCTCCAGCACCAGCCGCAGCTCGAAGATCTCCTCCGCTTCCGCGGCCGACATGGGGCGTACAAAATAGCCGCGGTTCGCTTGGCTGGTGAGCAGCCCTTCCTGCTCCAGCCGCGCCAACGCCTCGCGCAGGGGGATTTTGCTCACGCCCAGTTCGTTGGCGAGCGCATCCTGGCGGATCGGCACCTCCCGCGGAAGGACGCCGGTGATGATCCGCTCGCGGATGATTTCGAATACCTGTTCAGAGAGCGTGCGAACGACGATGCTCATCTGCGAAAAACCTCCGGAGGGCCGCGACGGACCCGCCGACAATCGACTTCGGCCGCCAGGGTCACTTGACCTGGAAACCCTTCCAGAAAGGATCGGCGCGATCAATCCAGATCGTGTTGAAGCCAGTGGCGACCGCCGATCCCTCAATCGATGGGATGATCGCCGGCTGGTCGCCGATCGCGGTGTCCGCCTCCACCCGGCCGATGAAGCGGCTGCCGATGTAGCTTTCGTGGACGAAGCGCTCGCCGGTTTTCAGCTGCCCCTTGAAGGCGAGATGCGCGAGGCGGGCCGAGGTGCCGGTGCCGCACGGGCTGCGATCGATCGCCCGGTCGCCATAGAACACCGCGTTGCGGCCGTCGGCGCCGTCGCCGCGCGGCTTGTCCGCCCACAGGATGTGGCTGACGCCGCGGATGGTGGGATCGAGCGGGTGGACCGGCTCGAACTTCTCGCGGATCGCCTCGCGCAGTCGGCCGCTGAGTTCCACCAGCCGCGAGGCGCCGAGATCATCGAGCCCGGTATAGGCCCCCTGCGGCTCAACGATCGCATAATAGTTGCCGCCATAGGACACATCGACGCTGAGCGGCCCCAGCCCCTCCAGATCGACCTGGATGCCGGTCGCCGCGACATAGGCCGGGACGTTGGTGATGCGCACCGCCGTCACCTTCTCGCCTTGCATCTCGTAGGCGACGTCGATCACCCCCGCCGGAACCTCGATGCGCAGCTTGCCGGGCGTCGTGGGCTGGATGAGGCCATGCTCAAGGCCGAAGGTGACCATGCCGATGGTGCCGTGGCCGCACATCGGCAGGCACCCCGAGGTCTCGATGAACAGGATGCCGATGTCGGTGTCGGCCTGCGTCGGGGGGTAGAGGAACCCGCCCGACATCATGTCGTGCCCGCGGGGTTCGAAGCACAGGCCCGTGCGGATCCAGTCGAAACGGGCCAGGAAGTCCTGGCGCCGCTCCGACATGGATGCCCCCTTCAAGAGCGGCGCGCCGCCCGCGACCAGGCGGACCGGATTGCCGGCGGTGTGGCCGTCGATACAGAAGAAGGTGTGCCGCATGGGTATCTCGTGTCAGGCTGCCTTGGCGATGTCGAGCGTCGGGCGGGTCGCCGCGGCCTTTTCCACCATGGCGATCACCGCTGCACGGCGCTCGCCGGTCAGCACCTGGCGCGGCGGAAGCACGCGCTCCGAACCCCGGCCCATCACCTGCTCGGCGAGCTTGATGGTCTGCACCAGGTCATGCTCGGCATCGAGGTGGAGGAGCGGCATGAACCAGCGGTAGATCTCCAGCGCCTTGGCATGGTCGCCGCGCTCGAACGCGCGCACCAGCTCGACCGATTCGCGCGGGAACGCGTTGGTGAGGCCCGAGACCCAGCCCTTGGCGCCCAGGAACAGACCCTCCAGCGCCACGTCGTCGAGGCCCGCGAACAGCACGAACCGGTCGCCGAACTCGTTGCGGAAATCGGTGAAGCGACGCGTGTCGGGCGCCGATTCCTTGACCGCGACGATGTTCTTCACGTCGTCGAGCGCCGCCAGCACGCCGCGGTCGATCACGGTGCGATAGGCCGGCGGGTTGTTGTAGAGCATGATCGGCAGGCTCACCGCCTCCGCCACGCCGCGGAAGTGCGCGACCAGTTCCTCGGCCTTGGGCACATAGACCATCGGCGGGAGCAGCATCAGGCCATCGGCGCCGATCTTTTCGGCCGCCTGGGCATAGCGGGTGGCGCGGCGCTGATCATATTCGGAAACGCCGGTGAGCACAGGTACGCGGCCGGCGACCACTTCCACGATCGCGGAGAGGACCTGCTGCTTTTCCTCGAACATCAGCGAGTTGTTTTCACCCACGGTGCCGAGCGCGATCACGCCGGTCACCCCGTCGCGGATCAGGTCGTCCACCACCCGCTGGGTTTCACCCAAGTCGATCGTCAGATCCTCACGGAGCTGCGTCGTCACGGCGGGGAACACGCCCTTCCATTCGACCATCATCGGAACCATTCTCTTCTCGTTGCGGACATATACCGTATACGATAGGGATTGCTGTGCCGCAACAGGAGAACGGGCGTGGGTGCGACAAATGTGGTCGGGGGGGGCGTTGTCGGGCTGGCGAGCGCATTGGCGCTGGCGCGTGCCGGCCATTCCGTGACGCTGCTGGAACCGGACGCCGCCCGCACGGCCGCCTCCTGGGGAAATGCCGGCCACATCGCCACGGAGCAGGTGGCGCCGCTCGCCTCGCCGGCTGCGATCCGGTCCGCGCCGCGGCGGCTGTTCGTGCGCGGGGGGGCGCTCGACCTGCCGCTCGGTCAACTCGCGAACTGGCTACCGTTCGCGCTGCGGCTGGTCGGCCGGTCAACCTCGAGCCGCTTTGCCGCGGGCAGCGCCGCGCTCGGCAGCCTGTTGCAGGAGGCGATGCCCGCCTGGGAGCGGCTGGCGGCGACGATCGACGCCCCCGAGCTGCTGACGCAGGACGGACATCTGGTGCTGTGGGAATCGCCGGAGACCGCGCGCGCCGGGCGCGACGCGTGGACGGCGGCCGACACCGGCACGGCGACGTTCCGCGATGCCGACGCCGCCGAGCTCGCAGCGATCGCCAGCGTGACCCAGGCTCCGGTGGCAGGTGCCATTCGCTTTGCCGGCAGCGGGCAGATCCGCGATCTCTCGGTGCTGGCAGGCGCGCTGGAAGAAGCGTTCCTTCGTGCAGGGGGCCGCATCGTCCGCGCCCGCGCGCAGCTGCGCATCATCGACGGGGTGGCGCTGGTCCCCGGGCATCCGGCCGAACTGGTGCTGGTGGCGGCCGGCATCGGCTCGCGCGCGCTGATGGAGGCGACCGGCCATGCCGCCCCGATGATCGCCGAGCGCGGCTATCACATCCGTGCCGCCGCCGATCGCTGGCCGGCAGACCTGCCGCCGCTGGTGTTCGAGGACCGGTCGATGATCGTCACCCGCTACGCCGATCGCGTGCAGGCCGCGAGCTTCGTCGAGCTGAGCAGCCCCGACGCGCCGCCCGATCCCCGCAAATGGGAGCGGCTGGAAGCGCACGTCCGCGCCCTCGGCCTCCCCATCACGGGCCCCTTCCGCCGGTGGATGGGATCGCGCCCCACCCTTCCCGACTATCTGCCCGCGATCGGCCGCTCGCCTCGCGCGAACAACCTGCTCTATGCATTCGGGCACCAGCATCTGGGGCTGACGCTGGCGCCGATCACGGCCGAACTCGTCGCGGCCCTGGTCGCAGGCGAGCGGCCGCCGGTCGACCTGGCGCCCTTCGACCTCGCACGGTTTTGAACAAGGAAGAACAGGCATGACCATCGGCGGATCGAGCGCAGAGGCCGAAATCGCGGCCATCACCCCTTGGGCGGATCGCGCCGATCCCATCGGTGCGGCAGAGCGGCAGGCGCGGCTCGAGCGTGCCCGCGCGCTCGCGGATGCGGGCGGTGCGGACGGGCTGCTGCTCAACGTCGGGGCGACGCTGCGCTATTTCGCGGGCGTGCCCTGGGGCCCGAGCGAGCGGCTGGTGGCGATGCTGCTGCCGGCACGCGGCCGCCCGGTGCTGCTGTGCCCGGCGTTCGAACTCGGCACGCTGGAGGCCGATCTCGCGATCGACGCGGACATCCGGCTGTGGGAGGAGGACGAGGACCCGATCGCGCTGCTCGCCGATACGCTCGCGGCCACCGGGATCACGAAGCTGGGCGTCGATCCGCTGTTTCCGTTCCAATGGGGCGAGCGGCTGCGGGCCAAGGCGGGCGGAGTCCGGCTGCTCGATGGCGCGCCCGCGATCGACGGCTGCCGGATGGTGAAGTCCCGCGCCGAGCTGGCGCTGCTTGCCCAGGCCAAGGCGATGACGCTGGAGGTGCATCGCCGCACCGCGCGCATCCTGCGCCCGGGAATCGCCGCAAGCGAGGTCGTGCGCTTCATCGACGCTGCGCACCGCGCGATCGGGGCTGCGGGCTCGAGCTTCTGCATCGTTCAGTTCGGCCGCGCGACGGCGTTCCCGCACGGGCTGCCGGGCGAACAATATCTGCAGGAGGGCGAGCTGGTGCTGGTCGACACCGGCTGCCTGGTCGGGGGCTATCACTCGGACATCACGCGTACCTATGCGTTCGGGGCGGTTCCGGACGAGGTGCGCAGCATCTGGTCGCTGGAAAAGGAAGCACAGCAGGCGGCGTTCGACGCGGTAGTGCCGGGCGCACCCTGCGAGAGCGTCGATGCGGCGGCGCGGCGCGTGCTCGAGGCGGCAGGGCTAGGGCCCGACTACCGCCTTCCGGGGCTACCCCACCGCACCGGGCATGGCATCGGCCTGTCGATCCATGAGCCGGCCTATCTGGTGCGCGGCGACCGGACGCCGCTTGCGCCCGGCATGTGCTTTTCCAACGAGCCGATGATCGTCGTGCCGGATCGCTTCGGCGTGCGGCTGGAGGATCACATGTACGTGACCGAGACGGGTGCGGCGTGGTTCACCCAACCGCAGCATGCCATCGACCAGCCGTTCGCGGAATAATCAACGGACGTGATCGGTACCCCGGCGCAGGCCGGGGTCCAGTTGGGGTGCGTTCCGGGCTTTCGCGCAACACCGCCGGATAGCACCCCGGCCTTGCGGGAGCATGCCCCCCCCCCACAGCTTTCCCGCAACCCGGCACTCGCGAAGCAAGCGTCAGCGCACTTAATCCCCACCATCGCAACTGGGCCCCGGCCTTCGCCGGGGTACAGGTTGGTGCAGGGTGCGCTCAGCTCTCCAGGATGTGCATCCACATCGGCTCGCCCACCAGGCTGGGGGAGCCGCGCAGGCGTTCGAGCGAGGCGGCGACGGCGCGCTCCGGGCCTTCGTGGGTGACGATCGCCACCAGCACGCTGCCGTCGGCATTCGCGCCGCGCTGCATCAGCCGTTCGATCGACACGCCGGCATCGCGCATCGCCGCCGCGATCTCCGCCAGCACGCCCACCTTGTCGGCGACCATCAGGCGCAGATAGGCGCGGCCGCGGCGTTCGCCGGTGGGCGCGGCGGGCTGCTCGGCGAGCGCCTCGGCCGGTTCCGCATAGGGGGGGCCGAACTCGCCGCGGGCGATGTCGATCAGGTCTGCCACCACCGCGCTGGCAGTCGGGCCGTCGCCGGCGCCCCGGCCCTGGAAGAACAGCCGGCCGACGAAATTGCCCTCGGCCACCACCGCGTTCAGCGAGCCGGTGACATGCGCGAGCGGATGGTCGAGGGGGACAAGGTGCGGGTGGACGCGCTGGAACAGGCCGTTCTTGCCGGCCTCCGCCACGCCCACCAGCCGCACGCGATAGCCGAGCGTCGCCGCCTCGGCGATGTCGGCGGCGAGCACGTGGCGGACGCCGGTGATCGCGACATCCGAAAAGGCCGGACGGGTACCGAAGGCGAAGCTCGCCAGGATCGACAGCTTGTGGGCGGCATCGACGCCATCGATGTCGAAGCTGGGGTCCGCTTCGGCAAAGCCGAGCCGCTGCGCTTCGTCCAGCACCTCGGCGAAGTCGCGGCCCTCGGCCTCCATCTTCGAGAGGATGAAATTGCAGGTACCGTTGAGGATGCCATAGACATGGCCGATCTCGTTGGCGGCGGCACCTTCGCGCAGCCCCTTGATGACCGGCACGCCGCCTGCGACCGCAGCCTCGAACTTGAGCGCGACGCCGCGCCCTTCGGCGGCGCGGGCGAGTTCGAGGCCATGGTGCGCGATCATGGCCTTGTTGGCGGTGACGACGCTCTTACCGTTGGCGAGTGCCGCACGGGTGAGTGTCAGCGCGGGGCCGTCCGCCCCGCCGACGAGTTCGACCACCACATCGGCGCGCGGGTCGGCCGCGAGCGAGGCGGTGTCGTCCACCCAGTCGAAGCGCGAAAGGTCGACGCCGCGATCCTTGGCACGATCCCGCGCAGACACCGCCACGATCTCGATCGGGCGACCGGCGCGGCGGGCAATCAACGCCCCGTTCGCGTCGAGCAGACGAATGACGCCCGCGCCGACCGTACCAAGTCCTGCGATCGCGACGCGTAGCGGTTCCGTCATGCCTGCCTCTTCCATTTCGCCGCCGGGCACGTCCCGGCGGAGCGGCAGCCGTTAGCGGAGGGGCCGTGGTATAAACAACCCCAACACGACCAGAAGGCTTTGCAAAAGTTACCGGGGCGCTTTCGCCGCCGGAGGCGGAACGCGCGCCCGTTCCGGGAAACGGGCGCGCGTCGCATCACTTCTTCAGGAGGCCGATCTCGACCAGGCGCTGGTGCAGATAGTTGTGGGCGGTGATCGGCTCGGGGTAGCGGTTGCCCTCCCCCACGCAGCTCGGCAGCGTCTCGATGAGGAAATCGGGCGCCGGGTGGAGGAAGAAGGGCATGGAGTAGCGCGAGTTGCCGCGCCGCTCGGGCGCCGGGTTCACCACGCGGTGCGTGGTCGACGGCAACACATGGTTGGTCAGCCGCTGCAGCATGTCGCCGACGTTCACGACCATCGCGCCCACCGGGGGCTTCACCGCGAGCCAGTCGCCGTCCTTGTCGAGCAGTTCCAGCCCGGCTTCCTCGGCGCCCAGCAGCAGCGTGATGAGGTTGATGTCCTCATGCGCCTCCGCACGCACACCCGGCGCATCGGCGGGGATCGGCGGATAGTGGAGCAGGCGCAGCACCGAATTGCCGTCCTTGACCGCGTGCTCGAACCAGTTGGGATCAAGCTTCAGGTAGCGCGCGATCGCCGAAAGCAGCTTGAGCCCGGCGGTGTCGAAGGCGGCGAACAGCTCGAGGAAGGTCTCCTTGAAGCCTGCGGGCGCCGACGGCCAGATGTTGTCCGGCATCACGTCGCGAAAGCGGTGGCCCGCTGGCAGCTCCCGGCCGATGTGCCAGAACTCCTTGAGGTCGGTGACCTTTGCGTTCTTCGCGATTTCGGTGCGGAAGGGCGTGTAGCCGCGCGCGCCACCGCCGCCCGGCGTGTGATAGGCGCGCTTCTCCTCCTCCGGCAGGCGGAAGAACTCTTCGGTCAGCGCCCAGGCGCGGTCGATCAGCGCCGGATCGATGCCATGGTCCGCGACCATGGCGAAGCCGAAGCGTTCGAACGAGCCGCCGAACGCCTGTGCGAAACCCTCCGGGTCGTTCTGCTGGTCGGCCAGCGAGACGAGGGGCACCTGGGTCATGGGAACGTCGAGCATGGGGAATCCTGTAGGGGTATGAATAGCGGCGTGAATACGCCTGCAACCCGCGCGGGAACAGCCCCCTGCGCCCGCCGGCCAGGAGTATACCGCAGGCACGCCCCCGCCTGTCCGCCGCCCGGATCGTCCTGCGGCTCGGGAACACGCGGGCTCGCCCGCCGTTCGCGCTCTGACGGCCCCCGCTGCTGGTGGGCCAGACGAAGGAGCGAACCATGGGTGGTCACCAGGTACCGGGGCTGGGCTCCGGCGACAGCTTTGACGAAGAAGGCTATGACGAGAGCCAGCGCGCCGAAATCCTGGAGGTAACCAGCGACGGCCCCTCGGACGGCACCCTGCTGACGGACATCGAGCCCGACCTCGGCGATGACGAGGATGAGGACGACCTCCTCATGGAAGACGATGAGCTCGGCAGCGAGGATGACGACGACGACCTCGTTGTCGACCCCGAGGACCAGGAGGAAGACGAGCTTCAGGAAGATTTCGACGAGGATGATCTCGCCGAGGACGACGATCTCGAGGATACCGACAGGGCCGCGCTGGAACCGTGACCCGCACCACGACCGCTGCCGCACTGGCGTTGTTGCTCGCCGGTTGCGGCGGGGGCGTGCCGGAGCCGGAGGGGAATACCCCCGAGGCGGCAGCGGATACCGCGGCGCCGGCCGAGAAGTCGGCCGGCCCGGTCCCGAGTCCCACCTCCATGGCGGCTCCGGCGCCGTCGCCGTCGAGCCCGACGCCCCCTGTGGCTTCGGCTGCCGACGACCCGGATGAAGAGACCGCCGAGGCGGCGCGCGCGGTGGTACAGCGCTATTACGCGCTGCTTGCCCGCGGCGACTATGCAGCGGCGCGGGCGCTGTGGCGCCGGGGTAGCGAAGGCTCCGGCAGGGACGCGCGGGCCTTCGCGCGCAGCTTCGTCCGCTATGCGAGCTACGGCGCGCGCGTGGGCGCGCCCGGACCGGTCGATGCCGGTGCCGGTCAGCGATACGTCACCGTTCCCGTCACCGTGCGCGGGACGCTGAAGGACGGAGGCGTACCCTTCACCGAGGCCGGCGAGGTCACCCTGCACCGCACCGGCGACATCGATGGGGCGACCGCCGAGCAGCGGTCCTGGCGAATCGAGAAAATCGAGTTGTCCCCCGGCGAGGCGCCGGCAGGCGATCTGCCGCAGCGCGTGACGGCGCGGTATCAGTGCGAGGACGGCACCCTGTTGATCGCCACCTTCGACAATCGGGCAGACACGGTGACGCTGCGTGCGCGTGGCAGGACGCTGGGCGTGCTGAAGGGCAAGCGACCGGCATCGGGGATCTGGTATGCCGGCGACGGCATGACCCTGCGGGGCAAGGGCCGCGACGCGAGCTTCGAAGTCGAAGGGCAGGCCCCCGTCCACTGCGTCGCGAGCGACGCGCGCTGACAGAAAAAAAGGGGCCGGCGGTGCCGACCCCTTGAGAGACTTGGCGCATCCGGCGGGGTTTCCCCGCCAGCGGCTTACATCGAGAAGCGCAGGCCCACCGCGAAGGTGCGGCTCAGCAGCGTCGTGCCAAGGTTGTCCGTGTCCTGACCGCCGGCGCTGCCGAAGCGGTAGTAGGACTGCTGCTTCTGGTTGGTGAGGTTCACCGCGTCGAAGGTGAGGCCGATCTGGTCGTTGACCTTGTAGCTCAGCTGGAAGTCCAGGCTGCTCTCCGGACGGTACCAGACGCCGATCGGGTTGGCGAACAGGCGCGCCTCGTTGTTGTGCAGGAACTCCTTGCGCCAGACGTACGACAGGCGGGCACCGACCGGGCCGTTGTCGTAGGCAAGCGTCGCGTTGTACGAGAAGTCCGACACGTTGAAGAACGACGAGGTCGCCTCGCCAGTGATGTTGCCGGCGGAGTCCGTCTGCGGAATGTTCTGCTTGGAATCCAGCACGGTCAGGCTGCCGACGAAGCCCAGGCCGTCGAGGAAGCTCGGCAGGTACTTCGGGAAGTAGGTCAGGCCCACTTCGACACCCTTCAGCACGCCGTCCGAGGCGTTCGCCGGACGGGTGATGGCGAAGTTGTTCGTCGCGCCCGCGACGATCCCGTTGTTGGGGATATACTCCATGACGGTGAGCGGAACGACCAGACCCTCGATCTCGCGACGGAAGCCGGTCACGTAAATCGCGCTGTCGCGATCGAAGTACCACTCGACCGCGAGGTCGTAGTTCTTCGAATGGGTGGGCTGCAGGTCCGCGGTGCCCGCCGTGCCGCTGCCGTAGCCGACGTTGGTGAGGTCACCCGTCAGCGAGTAGTTCGGGTTGATGTCGCCGAAGTTCGGACGGCGCAGCGTCTCACCATAGTTGAAGCGCACGCGCAGCGTCGGCGTAACTTCGTAGCGCGCGGTGAAGCTCGGCAGCCAGCGATGCGAACCGCTGGAAACGGAGGTCTGGGCGCCGTTGTTGTAGCGATCGAAGAAGTCATAGTCGGTATCGACATCCACATAGCGGATGCCGCCCTGGATCTTCAGCGGACGCCCGAACACGGAGATCTCGCCATCGGCCAGCAGGTAGGCCGACATGGTCACTTCTTCGATGTTGAAGGTCTTGACCATGCGCAGCTGGTCCGAGGTCGGGAGGCCATAGAGGCCGCGAACCGTGTCTGCGTTGTCATAGAGCCAGCTGCCCTTCGGCAGCACCCAGCTGGTCGGCACGTCGGCGCGACCATCGAAGAAGTCGGAGTTGGTGAACAGCGCGTCTTCGCCGAGCGTCGTCAGGCTGCGACCGAGCACGCCGGCGTCCTGGGTGCGGACGTAGCTCGATGCCTTGCGGTCGTCGACGCGGATGCCTGCCTTGATCTGGCGCAGGAAGCCCTCGTCCCAGGTATAATAGCCGTCCAGGGTACCGGTCAGCGCGCTGCCCTTGTCGCGGCCACCGTTGTCGTAGAGCTGCGCGATGTTCCAGGACGCGGGATCGGTCAGCAGCGAATCGTCGCTGAAGTGGTAGGAGGGGATGCCACCGCCGGCATTGAAGTCGACCGTGATCTGATCCGCCACCCGCTCGGTGCGCATCGCGATGAACGAGGTCTGGTACTTGCTGGTCTGATAGGCGAGGTCGGCGGTAATCTTGCCGCGCTGACCCAGGTCCCATTGCCCGTTCAGTGCATAGACGAAGCTGTCGGTCTTGCTGCGGGTGTAATCCGCGCTGTTGAAGCCGTACACGTCGTTCGCGACGCGCGACTTGACGATGTTGGTGCCCTCGTAGAGCTCGACCGGCTGCGGATTCGCCCAGAAATCCACGAAGCTGAACATCATGCTGTTGGAGGTCTCTCCGCGGAAGCCCGCGTAGAAGACTTCGGCCGTGTAGACCGAGCTGCTGTTCGGGGCCCACTGCAGCGCCGCGTTGAACGACGGGCGCTCACGCTTGCCATAGAGATCCGAGCTGAAGACCGCGTCGCGCGAGAGGTAATAGGGCGTGTCGACGCCGTTGATGTCGAGCGTCGAGCCCGGTGCGGTCGGAAGCCCGGCGTCGAGGCCCGGCTGCCAGTTGACGTTGCCCTCACCCGGGAAGATGCGCTCGAGCGGCGCGAGGCCGGAGCCCGCGGGCGGCGTCTCGGTCGCGAAGGGAACCAGCGCACCGGCCGTCACCGACATGTTGCGATACTTGGTGCGGCTGTAGCTGCCGTTCACCAGCAGGCCGATGTCGCCGATGCCGGTTTCCCAGCGATCCGACACGAGGAGCGCGATGTTGGGGTTAAAGGTGTCGGCCTGCTCGTTGTAGATGCCGCGTGCGAGGCCGGAGATGGTGAAGCCGTCGAAGTCGAGCGGACGGCGCGTCTTCACGTCGATCTGGCCCGCCAGACCGGTCTCGATCTGATCGGCCGAGCGGGTCTTGTAGACGTCGACCTGCTTGACGAGGTTCGCCGAGACGTCCTGCAGCGAGAAGGACTGGCCGGCAGCGGTGAAGATGTTGCGGCCGTTGAGCGTGGTCAGCGGGTCGCTGAGGCCGCGAATGGTGATGGTGGCCGCTTCGCCGCCGGTGCGGTCGGTGACCTGGACACCGGTGACGCGCTGGAGCGCTTCCACGACGTTATTGTCGGGCAATTTGCCGACATCTTCGGCCACGATCGAGTCGACGATCTGCGTGGCTTCGCGGCGCACGTTGAGCGCGCCGACGATGCTGCCGCGCACGCCGGTGACGATGATGTCGCCGCTGGTGGCTTCATCCGGGGTGGAATTGACGGGCTCTGCGGCCTCGGTGGTCTGCGTCGCGTCGTCCGCAGTGGTCTGCGCAAAGGCCGGCGGCGCCAGCACCAGGGCAACAACGGACGCGGTACGCAAGAAAATCGGCTTGAAAGCCATGTGCCTCTCCCCTCGCCGGGCTTGGCGCCCGGGCGTAATTGATCGAAACTTTACTCCTACAAAATTACGGCAACAGCTGGGCGACGGCAAGCTGCATTCGCAAGGTCGCTGCACAGCGAGCGGGCAGCGTTGCCTGAAAGTCACGCAGCACTGGCCCCGCAGCGGCAGAGCCGTGCGGGACCAGCAGGTTCAGGAGGCAAAAGCGGGCGAGACTTCCGCGTCAGCTGACGCGGAAGACGCTGTTCTGGCCGTTGTCGCGCGTGGTGCGCGCCACGAGCCGGAGCTCGCCGCCGACCTGTGCGAGTACCATATTGGGACGACCCGCGAGCGCGAACCGCACCGTATCGCGACCGACGGCCTCGCGCACGAAGCTGCTGCGGAGCACGAACTGGCGGTCGCGCAGCGGCTGGGCCAAACGGACGCTGCCGTCGGGGGCGGCGAACAGCACCCGGTCGGCCACGTCGATCGGTGCCAGCGAGATGGCGCCGGACCCCGCCATGCTCTCGACGCTGCGGAACTGGCTCGACGGGATCGAACCCTGTCCGACAACGACGCGATCGCCGTCATGGCGCACGAACTGCTTCGGCGCAGTCGCGGGCGAGAAGCGGTCTGGCACCGGGCCGTTGCCGACCGGGATGCCGAAGTCGGGGGTGCCGTCCTCGCGATAATAGATGCGCTGGACGCGGGTGTGGCGGTTCGGGTCGAACAGCGGATCGCCCTTGATCGCCTTGTAATCGCGGCCGTGGTAGACGAGCACGTCGCGGCCCTGCTCGTCGACGGTGAAGCTGTTGTGGCCGGGACCGTAGACGCTGGTCACTTCCGAGCTGACGAACACCGGCTGGGGCGACTTCACCCAGCTCTTGAGGTCCATGATGTCGGCGTCGTCGCGCGCGGTCAGCATGCCCAGGCTGTAGCGATCGTCGGTCGCGCTCGCCGAATAGGTCATGAACAGGCGGCCGTTGCGCGCGAGCACTGCCGGTGCCTCGGCGACCTTGAACCCGCGGATTTCCCAGTCGAGCGTCGGCACGGTCAGGCGCACGGCCTTGGCGCCGAGCGTCAGCGGCGTCTTGAGCGGCGCCAGATAGAGGTTGGAGTTGGTCTCGATCCCCGGCTCGCGCTCTGCCCAGCAGAAATAGGAGACGCCGCGATGTTCGAAGATCGTCGAATCGAGGTTGAAGCCGTCGAATGGCGATTCGAACTTGCCGAGCACCTTCCAATTGCCAGTCATCGGATCGGGGCCGTCGCACACGATCGCATAGGTGCGGATGCGGAACACGTCCTCGCCGCCGCCGCTGGGGCCGGCTGCGAAATACATGATCCACTTGCCCTGGAAGAGGTGCAGTTCGGGCGCCCAGAGGAAGCCGGACATCGGGCCCGTGGCTTCGTGGCGCCACAGCACGCGCTCCTCAGCGGTGGCAAGGCCCGCCAGGGTGCGCGAGCGGCGCAGCACCAGCCGGTCATACTCCGGCACCGAGCCGGTCAGATAATAATAGCCGTCGGTGTGGCGGAACACCTGCGCGTCGGCGCGCTGCTTGACGAGCGGGTTCACCGGCACCGGGGCGGCGGGAGTGGTACCGGATGCGCGCATGCCGGCGACTGCTGCCTGGGCGGCAGCGACGCTGCCGGCGGCACCGGCGAGGAAGAGGCGGCGGTCGAGATGAAGCATGTCGGCTCCCTGGATTCGGCGAGAGGAGGTCATTGGGCGGCGACGGGCCAGCCGTCCGCGCCCCAGGTGACGGGAGCGATGCGCAGCGTGGGCGCGCCGTTCTTCTCCCGATCATAGGCGTGGTAGACCACGTAATCGCGGCCGTCCTTGTCGTGCAGCCAGCCGGGGTGGCCGGGGCCGCGGAAGCGCTGCTTCTCTTCGAGATCGGCGCGCAGGAAGATCGTGCCCTGCCCCTGCATCAAGGAACTGCCGTCCTTGCCGAGATAGGGCCCGGTGATCTCCTTCGAGCGACCGACCACGGTGTAATAGGTGCTGTTCACGCCCTTGCAGCAGTAATCATAGGACACGAGCAGGTAGTAGTAGTCGCCATGCGGCACGATGAACGGCGCTTCCACCGGTGCCGCCGCGCCCGCAGGCGCCATGCGGCGCGCGATCGAGAAGCGCTTTTCCTTCGGGTGGAGGAGCTTGCCGGTCTTCTTGTCGAGCTCGAACAGCTTGATGCCGCTCCAGAAGCTGCCAAGTGAGAGCCAGTGGCGGCCCTGGCGGTCGACCACGAAGTTCGGATCAATGGCGTTGAAATCGTCGCTGGGCATCGACTGCACCACCAGCCCTTCGTCGCGCCAGGCGAACTTGGGCGACTTCGGATCCAGCGTGGCGTTGGTCGCCATGCCGATCGCCGAGCGGTTCGAGCCGAACGTCGACACGGAGTAATAGAGCCGCCAGCGGCCGTTCACGAAGGCGATGTCGGGTGCCCACATGCCGTTGGTGCCGGGCACCGCCTTGGGCGCCCAGTCCGGCATCTTCGTGAACACGGGCGCACCCGCGGTCCAGTGGATCAGGTCCGGTGAGCTCTTGGTCTCGACCAGGCGATCGCCGTGGCCGGTGCCGAAAACGTAATAGGTACCGCCCTCGCGCGCGATCACGGGATCGTGGGTGGGGATGAGGTCACCGGTCAGCCGCTCGTTGAGACTGGGCGTCTGCTGTGCCGGAGCAGCGGCAGCGCCGAGCGCGAGTGCGGCTCCCAGTAGAAGCGACCGTATCATCCTCATCCTCTCCTCCACCGGTGCTCCTGCGACAGCAGGAGCCCGGGGTTTCCATGCATTCCGCTTGTGGCCCTGGGCCCCTGCCTGCGCAGGGGCACAAGGTTTACTGGAGTTCCAGCACCACCACCGACTTGGCGGGCAGCGTCACCCTGAGGGTGCCGCCGTTCACCTGCGCGCCGTTGAAGGCGGCGGGCTTCACCACTTCGGGCGCGTCGAAGGTGTTGTGCGCGTTGATCGCGGGCGCGGTCAGCACCCGGCCGGTCACCGAGCCGGCGGTGATGCCGTCCAGGTTCACGGTGACGGTGTTCGCCTGGTTCGGATCGAGGTTGGACAGGCCGATGTGGACCTTGCCATCCTTGCCGCGCACCGCCGAGCCGCTCACCGCACGCATGGTGAACTGGTTCTTGTTGTACCAGGGCGCGTTGATCGTGATCGGCAGCACGGTCGCGTCCTGCCAGGGCTTGTACATCTCGAACACGTGATAGGTCGGCGTCAGAACCATCTTGCCGCCGTCCGTCAGGATCATCGCCTGCAGCACGTTCACCATCTGCGCGATCGCCGACATACGGACGCGGTCGGCATGCTTGGCGAAGATGTCGAGGTGGATCGAGGCGATCAGCGCGTCCCGCAGCGTGTTCTGCTGGCGCAGGAAGCCCGGGTGCGTGCCCGCATCCTGGGCATACCAGGCACCCCATTCGTCGACCGCCAGGAAGATGCGCTTTTGCGGATCATACTTGTCCATGATCGCGCTGTGCTTGGTGATCAGCTCGTCCATGCGCCACGCGCCGGCGAGCGCATCGGCCCAGCCGTTCTCGTCGAAATCGACCGCAGGCGCCCGCGGCGGCCAGCCGCCGGCGGGGTGGACGTAGTAATGGAGCGACACGCCGTCGAGCTGCGGTGCGGCCACGCGCATCATCGTCTCGGTCCAGTTATAGTCCTCGACGTTCGCGCCGGCGGCGATCTTCATGATCTTGGTGCCGGCCGGCGCCTTGATGAAGGTCGCGTAGCGGCGGGTCTCGTCGGCCGCGAACTCCGGCCGCATGTTGCCGCCGCAGCCCCACAGCTCGTTGCCGACGCCGAAGAACGGCACCGCCCAGGGCGCCTTGTGGCCGTTCTTCGCGCGCTCGTCGGCGAGGCTGCCGGCGGGCGAGGTCATGTATTCGACCCACTCGGCCATCTCGCGCGGGGTGCCGTTGCCGACGTTGCCGGCGACATAGGCCTCGGCGCCGACCTGGCGCAGCAGCTCGAAGAACTCGTGCGTGCCGACGGTGTTCGGCTCGGTCACGCCGCCCCAATGGGTGTTGATCTTGACCGGACGCTTGTTTTGCGGGCCGATGCCCTCGCGCCAGTTATATTCGTCGGCAAAGCAGCCGCCCGGCCAGCGGATCACCGGCACCTTCAGGTTACGGAGCGCCGCGACCACATCGTTGCGGAAGCCGTTGGTGTTCGGGATCTTGGAGTTCTTGCCGACCCACAGCCCCTCGTAGATGCCGTGGCCCAGATGCTCGGCGAACTGGGTGAAGATGCGGCGATCATAGACCGGGCCGGGCTGATTGCCCTGGATCGCGACGGTGGCGGTGCCGGCGGCGGGCGGCTGGCTGGGCGCGCTCTGACCAGGAACGGTCTGGGCGCCTGCGGCGAGCGGGGCCGCCGAAAGCATCAGCGCGAGCGCTGCGCGACGGAGGGTCCGGATCATAGGTCGTCTCTCCCTTTGCTGCCGCAGCCGGAGCTACAGCCTGGTTCCCACCCTCTCATGGGGTGCACGACGGCCGGCGATACGCGCGTCCGTATTACTCGGACATATTGCAACGACCGCTTTGACGCAATCGCGGAGGGGCGCAGCAATGGAACGTAAAACGGGCGGGGTGTCGCCACCCCGCCCGCTGGGAAACTTCGCTGGAGGGCGCCGTCAGGCGACGCTGAGGCCGACGTCCACGTTGTTGCGGGTGGCGTTCGAATAGGGGCAGATCTGGTGCGCGGCTTCTACGACCTTCTGCGCCTCGGCACGATCGACCCCGGGTAGCGTCACTTCCAGGTCGGCGGTGATGCCGAAGCCGCCAGCCGCACGCGGGCCGATGCCGACGGTCGCGGTGATGCTGGTTTCCGCCGGGACGCGCACCTTGAGCTGCTGGCCCGCGACCTTCAGCGCGCCCAGGAAGCACGCGGCATAGCCGGCTGCGAACAGCTGCTCGGGATTGGTCCCCTCGCCGCCGGCGCCGCCGAGCTCCTTGGGCGTCGCCAGCTGAACTTCCAGGCGGCCATCCTCGGTACGGGCGCGACCATCGCGGCCCCCGGTTGCGGTGGCGGAGGTGCGATACTTCACGTCGACGGACATTGGCTGACTCCTGTGAAAGCCCTTATTGCGATAAGCAATATGGGACGCGTGCTGCCGCTTGTCCAGCGGTTTTCGTTATCGCGATAATCTATGTTTGTCGGTCGGGCGCTACTCGCGCGGCTCGCAGGGCGCCGCCGGCTCGGTGGACGGCGCGACCCGCGTCGGGCGACGGGTGAGCACTTCCCACTCCTGGACCGCCATCGCCGCGTTCGTTTCGTCGGCACGCGCGGCCTGCAACACCGCGCGCAAGCACCGGGTCCTAACGGGAACGAACCGCGAATGCTGGAAGGCGCCAACGGCGGTGCTATAGCGGTCGGCGCGCGGAACCGGCCTCCAGCTGCCGTCCCAATATTCGATGCGCCAGGCCGCGGGCGCCGCGATGCCGGCAGCGTCGTCGGCAACGAACCAGATGCGGGATTCACTGACGGTAACCGACTCTGGCCAGCGATATTCGATCCACTGCTGCGACGGGTTTCCGGCGCTCGCGCTGCCCCACATCTCGGGCGGCAGGGGCGACGCCCGGGTGGCGCCGTCGTTGAGCGCGCGCAGCCAAAATCGCACCGGGATCGGCTCGTTCGAGGCGGCGGGCGTCGCGGCAGGGGCGATGTTGCGGCTGGGCGGCGGCACCGGCTGCGGGCTTCGGGTCGGCACGACAGGGCGGATCGCGGGTGGGCTGACGCTGTCGTCCCACTCCAGCCGGTCGATCGCGACGCTGCGGCGGAAGTGCCCGCCGCCCGCGCCATCGGCGGTGTGATAGGCGAGATACCATTGCCCGCGATATTCGACCGCGCCCGGGTGCGACGTGGTCGAGGACACCGGCTTCAGCACGGTGCCTCGATAGGTCCAGGGGCCCAGCGGCCTCGGCGCGGTGCCATAGGCGATGCAGGCGTGGTAGAGCGTCGGCGTGCAGGGCGAGTCCGGCCCGGCATTGTTGCCCGCGTAGAGCAGGTAATAGACGTCCTTGCGCTTCATCAGCCACGGCGCCTCGAAGAAACCGGTCAGCGTCGTCACCGCGATCTGGCGGCTCTTGGGCGTCACCATGTCGCGCTCCAGCTCGATGCCGCGCAGCTTTCCGAACGTCCCCCAATAGAGATAGACGCGCCCGTCATCGTCGACGAGCACGGTCGGGTCGATGTTCTGGATGGTGTTGGGCTCGGGCACGCGCTGCGACACGATCGGGCCGGCGGGATGCGCGTCGACCCAGGGACCGGTCGGGCTGTCCGCCACGGCGACGCCGATCGCGAAGCCGTCCCTGGCGTCGGTGTTCGCCTCGAGCACCGGAGCATAGAGATAGAGCCGGCCGTCCGGACCCTTGACGATCTGCCCGGCATAGGCGCGGCCGGGCTCCGCCCAGCGGAAGATGCCTTCGGGCGTCGCAACCGCGGGATAATGGGTCCAGGCGCCCGCCGCCGGGTCCTGCGTGGCGAGCAGCTGCCACTCGTTCATGATGAAGTCGTTGACGTCCGGAGGCGCCTCGTCGCGGCCCGCGAGGATGTAGAGCGTGTCGTCGATCACCACCGGAGCGGGATCGGTCGAATAGAAGCGCCCATCCGCGAGGATGGGATTGCTGGCGCTTTGCACCGGCACGCCCTGTTGCGCGGCGGCCGGCCACGCCGCTGCGAGCAGCGCCGCGAGCGGGACTGACCGAGCCGCGCGCATGTTATCCCTCGTCCGGGTACGGCCCCTTGCCGCCTTCCGCGATCAGCTGGTCCACCCGCGCCGCCATCACCGGCAGCGGCACCGATCCGAGTTCGAGCACCGCGTCATGGAAGTTGCGGATGTTGAACTTGGGGCCAAGCGCCTGCTCGGCCTTGGCGCGTGCTTCCTGGATCGCGAGCTCGCCCAAGTAATAGGACAGCGCCTGCCCCGGCCAGGCGATGTAGCGATCCACCTCGGTCGTGATCTCGTGATCGGCCATCGCGGTGTTGTCGTGCAGATATTTCTGCGCCTGATCGCGGCTCCACCCCTTGGTGTGGATGCCGGTGTCGACCACCAGCCGGGCGGCACGCCACATCTGGTAGCTGAGCATGCCGAACACGTCATAGGGCGTGTCGTACATCCCCATCTCTTCGCCCAGCGCTTCGCAATAGAGCGCCCAGCCCTCGCCATAGGCAGAGATATAGCTGTCGCGGCGGAACGCCGGCAGGCTGGTGTTCTCCGCCGCCAGCGGCATCTGGAAGGCGTGACCTGGCGCGCTCTCGTGCAGGGTCAGCGCCGGGATCGAATAGAGCGGCCGCGCCGGCAGGTTGTAGGTGTTGACGAGGTAGATGCCCGGCCCGCCGCGCCCGCCGGTGTAGAAGGGCGCGACCTCGTCCGGCACCGGCTTGATCGCGAAGCGGCTACGCGGCAGCCGGCCGAAATACTGGCTGGCCTTGCCGTCAAAGGTCTTGGCGACCCAGGCGGCGCGGTCGAGCAGCGCCTGCGGGGTCTTCACATAGAATTGCGGATCGGTGCGCAGGAAGGTGAGGAACGCCGGCAGGTCACCCTGGAAGCCGACCTGCTGCATCACCTCCAGCATCCGCGCGCGGATCTTGGCGACCTCGGACAAGCCGATCGCGTGGATCTCGTCCGGTGTCTTGTCGAGCGTGGTGAACTCGCGGATCTTGGACTGGTAATAGGCCTTGCCGTCGGGAAGGTGATAGGCGTCCAGCTCCTTGCGGGCGCCGGGGATATATTCGGTGCGCAGGAACGTGAGCAGCCTGGCATGGGCGGGCACCACCGCCTCGCGGATCGCCGCCTCTCCCTCCTTGCGCAGCGCGGCCTGGGTCGCCGCCGGGATGGTCGAGGGCATTTTGCGGAACGGCGCGTAGAAGGCCTGGTCGTCGAGCGACTTGGCCTCGGCGACCTGTGCGACGCCGAGGTCGCGGCCCTTCAGCGTGATCGCGGACGGGGTGAAACCGCGCTTGAGGCCGGCGCGCATGTTCGCGATCTGCTGGTCATAATAGCGCGGCACCTCCCGCAGCATCGCGATGTAGTTGCGATAGGCGGTCTCGTTCTCGAGCGGCTCGCGCGCCCAGCCGGCGATGTCGCCCCAGAAGCTGGTGTCCGCGTTGAGCGGCTTTTCATATTCGCGGTAGCGCTGCTCGGCCAAGAGCGCGTCGATCTGCCCCTTGTAGACCGCGAAGTTGACGCGGTTGGCAGGCGACAGCGTGGCGAGGTCGATGGCGGCGAGCGCGCGTTCGGTCGCTTCCCAGCGCTGGAGCTTTTCGGCCTGCACCTTGGGGCCGACGTCCGGCAGGCGCTTGGCGGCGCCCGCAGGGCTGTCCTCATTGGGGGCGGACTGCTGCGTTCGCCATTCCCATTCGGCCGTGTAGATCGCCTCAAACCGCTGGTCGGCGGTCTGGGCGGCCGCGGCCTGTGCCGGGGCCGCGGCAACCGCCGCCTCCACCACCGCCAGCTGCCCCATCATCAACGCTGCCCCAAGCAGAAACCGTGCCTTGCGCATGTCTAAGCCTTGCCCCCCTGTGCCAGCGCCATCAGATCGGCGTGGAGAGACGCGGGCACCCGCACGCCTTCCACCAGGCTGCGCGGCCGCGCGGCATAGCGCCGCGACCCCGGCAGGCGCGCACCCTGCGTTTCGATTGCCTCGAACATCGCCTCGGCGCGCGCGAGATGCTCGGCGACGCCCGCACCCAGGAAGCCGGCCGGGTCGATCGCGAGCACCAGCTCGCCGCCGAGCGGCGATCCGCCCGCGCCTTCGTCGGCCGCCATCGATTCCTTGCTGGTCATGTCGCCGATCAGCGGCCCGGCGATCAGCTCGACCATTGCGGCGAGCGCCGAGCCCTTGTGGCCGCCAAAGGTCCGCATCGCGCCAGAGAGCACGGCCGCGGCGTCGGTGGTGGGATTGCCGTCGGCGTCATAGCCCCAGTCGTCGGGCACGGGCTTGCCGGCGCGACGGTGGAGCTCGATTTCCCCGCGCGCGACTGCGCTGGTCGCAAAGTCGAACACGAACGGCTCGCGCCCCGGCCGTGGCCAGCCGAACGCGATCGGGTTGGTGCCGAACACCGGCTCCGTCCCGCCCGCCGGCGCCACCCAGGCGTGGCTGGGGGTGAAGGCGAGCGCCACCAGCCCCTGCTCGGTCAGCGCCTCGACCTCGGGCCAGAGTGCTGCGAAGTGGACGACGTTGTTGAGCGCCAGCGCGGCGATGCCGAACTTGCGCGCCTTTTCCACCAGCAGCGGCTTGCCACGCTCGAAGGCGAGTTGGGCAAAGCCGCCGCCGCCATCGACCCGCACCAGCGCCTGGGCGGGCTCGCTCACCACCGGCACCGCATTCTTGGACACGCGGCCGGTCGCGATGCTGCGGGTCGCGACCAGCAGCCGGTAGACGCCGTGCGATCCGCAGCCGTCGCGCTCGCCGGAGACCAACGTCTCGGCGACCGCCGCGGCATGATCGTCGGAAAGGCCCGCGCCGGACAGCACGTTGCGCGACAGGGTGCGGACCTCGTCCAGCGACATCGCCACCGTGTCGGCGGGAGCGGCCTCGCTCACGTCGTCGCGCCGGGCTTCGCGGTGAACAGGCGGACGCCGAACACCGGCCCGGCGCTGCTGCGGTCATGCGGCACGAACTTCACCTTCACGCTCTGCTTGCCCTTGGTAAGAGCCTCGGGAAGCGGATATTCGACGTCGAAGAACTTGCCCGGCTGGTCGTTCTCCAGATGCTGGGTGGCGAGCTTCACATCGTCGATGAGGATGTCGAAGTCGCGCGCGCGCTCGCTGCCCCAATAACTGGCCTGGAGGACGAGCGGACCCGGCTTCACCTTCATCGAGAATTCGAAATAGCCGCCCGAGCGCGCGTCGCGCCCGTTCCTGCCGCGGTACGAGACCGGATAGGAGATTTCGGAGGTGAGGTTGTGGTCGCGCTCCGGCTGCATTTCGCCCAGGTGCATGACGTCGACCGAACGGGCAGCGATGTCCTTCACGCGCGCCTGTTCGGCGAGGAACGCGACCTGCTCGTTCTTCCAGCCGGCCTCGCTGAAGCGCTTGAAATAGACTGCGCTGCGCCGTTCATACTGCGAGTAGAAGGGCACGAAGGTCAGGTCGGCGGGGCGCAGCAGCCCCTTGGTGGCATAGGACGCGCGGCCCTGGACGGGCGTAAACGCGGCGAGCGGCTGTTCGCCGACCATCGCCGGATCAACGCCCTGCCACTCGGTCTCGGCCGGACCCAGGTCGGCCGCCAGCACCAGCGGCCCGCGTACCACGGCAACCGTGTTCGGATCGCCCGGCGTCGATTCCAGCCGCAGATCGAGCGGGAAGGTGATCGCGACCATGTCGCCAGCCTTCCAGCGCCGATCCACCACGGCATAACCATTGCCGATCGCGGGGGTGACGGGCTGGTCGTTGACCGTCACCTGCACGGTGTCGCCGGCCCAGCCTGGAATACGAAGTGCCACGGGGAAGCGCCCGCGCTTCTGGAGCGCGGTGAGCGTCAGGCGGGCGCCGGGCTCGAAGGGGTAGCGAGTCTCCAGTGCCAGCTGTGCACCGCGGGTCTGCCACTGTGCTTCGGCCGGAATGTAGAGGTTGACGATCAGGCCACCCTCGCCTTCCCAGAAGATCGCCTCGCCATGCTTGGCGTGGCTCTCCATGCCGGAACCGACGCAGCACCAGAAGCTGTCCTCATAGGGTTCCGAATAGCCCCGCTTCGTGCCCGTCATCAGCGGCGTCATGTAGGTGAAGCCGCCGGTCTTGGGGTTCTGCGCCGACATGACATGGTTGAGGTGCGCGCGCTCGTAATAATCGAACAGCGCGCCGTCGGGCTGCCAATGGTAGAGCTGCTGCGTCAGCTTGAGCATGTTGTACGTGTTGCAATGCTCGCACGTCTGCTCGGTAATGTGGTTGGCGATGCTGTCGGGTTCGGAGAAATACTCGCGGTCCGCGTTGCCGCCGATCACATAGCTGTGGTGCTGCGTCACCGTCTTCCAGAAGAAGGTGGCTGCGTTGCGCTGCTCGGGCTTGCCGGTGAGGTCGTGGAGCCGCGCCAGGCCGATCAGCTTGGGGACCTGGGTATTGGCATGGAAGTTGGCGAGCTTGTCCTCGCCCGCAACCAGCGGGTCGAGCACGCGATGGTCGTAGATCCGCTCCGCGACCGCGAGCCAGCGCTTGTCGTTGGTGCGGGCGTAGAGCTCGGCATAGCTTTCGTTAAGGCCGCCGTACTCGCAGCCCAAGAGCTTCTCCATCTGCGCGTCGTCGAGCGCTGCGAACACCCGCTCGAAATAGCCGCCCAGGCCGAGGACGACCTGCAGCGCCTTGGGATTGCCCCAGGCGCCGTGGATGTCGAGCAGGCCGGCGAACAGCTTGTGCACGGTGTAGAGCGGCGACCAGCTGCCGTTGAGGTCGAAGCCGCCGGAACGGATGTCGCCCTTCATCACCTCGGGGAAGATCTCCTCCCCGTCGACGATCGTGCCGTCCTTCCGCTTGCGACCGAGAGCACCGACATAGCCGGTGCCGCGCTTCGCCTGCGCCTCGGCGAGTTCGTCGACGATATAGTCGGCGCGGCGGCGGCATTCGGGGTCGCCGGTCTGCTGCCACGTCAGCACCAGCGCGGTCATGTAGTGGCCGAGCGTATGGCCCGCAATCGTGTCGTTTTCCCAGCCGCCATAGATCGGCGCCTTGGGCTCGAGCCCGGCATATTTACGGAAGTTGTGGAGGAAGCGGTCGGGATCGAGCCGATGCAGATAGCCGCGGTTGACCTCGACGGCGGTCGCATAGTCGGACGGCTTGAGCCGCACGGCCGCGAGCGGTAGCGGCTTGGGCTTGGGCGGCAGCAGCGATGCGCCCGGATTCGCCACCCGCGCCATCGCGCGCGCGCCATGCGCTGCGAAAACCAACGTGGCTGCCCCTACCAGCAGTTCCCTACGGCTGCTCTCGATCACATGCCTCTCCCGTGAAATACGGTATACGATTACGGCGCACTTCCTGCGGCGTCAACCGCTGCCATCTTCATGGTAGCTTCAACATCGTATAATGTATTTGACCTATGTACACTCGGCTGGTTTCATGCCGGTGAAGATACTGCCGTTGCTGCACCCTTGCCGCCGCAGACTAGGAGCCCCGCCGAATGCACGTCCTGCGCACCCTGCCCCTCGTCGCCTTGCTAGCAGCCGTGCCGCTGGTCCCGGTCCTGCAGCCCGCCTGGTCGCAGGAGAAGCCGGTCAAGAAGGCTGCCAAGCCGATCGCGCGCACCGCGTACCGGACGGCGGACTTCCGCATGGAGCTGCGCAGCGACACGGGGACGCTCGCGCGCCTGTCCCCCAACGCCGAACCGGCGTTCGATTTCGTGCCAGGCGCGCGGGCGGCAGAGCGGGCCGAGGACGGCTATGTCCATCTGGGCGACCTCAACCTGCGGCTGCGCACGCCTGGCGGCGCCTGGCAGGACTTCGCCTCGTCCAGGAAGCGTGCCCCGATCCGCAAGCTCGCAGCGCGCCCGGGGACGCTCGCGGCCGCCGATATTACCGCCAGCATGGGCGCGGGCTTTCCGCTGAAGGTGGAGCGGCGCTGGGCGACCGAGGGCAAGGCGGTGGCGCTGCGCTTCACCCTCACCAACCCCGGCAGCACGCCGATCGAGATCGGCGGCTTGGGGCTGCCGATGGTGTTCGACAACATCATCACCGAACGCGAGCTGGACACGGCGCACGCGCAGGCGAGCTTCGTCGACCCCTATATCGGCCGTGACGCCGGCTACCTGCAGGTGACGCGCCTGAACGGCAAGGGCCCGGCGCTGCTGGTGATCCCCGAGCGCGGCACCCCGCTGGAGGCCTATCGCCCGATCGCCGAGGCCCGCCACGCCAAGCCCGGCGACATCTTCACCGACCGCAGCCCGCGGGGCCAGACCTCGGAAGGCTTCTACGACTGGACGGTGGCCAGCAAGGGCTTTGCCGACAAGGAATGGAAGAACGCCGGCGAGCAGTGGAACACGCCGACCAGCATCACCCTGGCGCCGGGCGAAACCCGCACCATCGGCGTGCGGCTGGTGCAGGCGCCCTCCATCCGCGGCATCGAGAACACGCTGGTGCAGCAGGCGCGGCCCGTCGCCGTCGGCATCCCAGGCTATGTCGTGCCGACCGACCTGGATGCATCGCTGTTCCTCAAGAGCACCCAGCCGGTCATCAAGGTCGAGAGCGAGCCCGCCGGCGCGCTTGCCGCGACGCCTGCGGCGCCGGTCAACGGCTGGGCCCGCTATGCGGTGCGCGCCAGCGGCTGGGGCCGGGCGCGCCTCTCGATCACCTATGCCGACAACAGCGTGCAGACGGTGAGCTACTTCATCACCAAGCCGCTCGAACAGGCAGTGGCGGACCTCGGCCGCTTCTCGACCACCCGGCAATGGTATGACGACAGGTCCGATCCCTTCCGCCGCGGCCCCGCCGTCATGTCCTATGATCGCGAGGCGAACCGCATCGTGACGCAGGATGCCCGCGTCTGGATCGCGGGTCTCAGCGACGAGGGCGGCGCCGGCGCCTGGGTGGCCGCGATGATGAAGCAGCTCGACAATCCGGTACGCGAGGAAGTCGCCAAGCTCGAGCGGATGATGAACGAGACGGTGGTCGGCAAGCTGCAGGTCGCCAGCGGCCCGCAGGCGGGCGCCATCAAGAAGAGCCTGTTCTATTATGAGCCCGGGCAGCACCCGGGCTATTACGACGAGAGCCGGAACTGGAAGAACTGGACGGCGTGGACGAAGAAGCAGTCCGACGACCTCGGCCGCTCGTACAATTATCCACACGTCGCGGCCGGCCATTGGGTGCTCTACCGGCTCGCCCGCAACCACACCGGCCTGGTGAAGACCCATGACTGGCGCTGGTATCTGGAGCGTGCCTATCAGACCACGGTCGCGATGATGCGCGATGCGCCGCAGTATGCGCAGTTCGGCCAGATGGAGGGCGACGTGTTCGTCGACATCCTCAAGGACCTGAAGCGCGAGGGGATGGCGCCCGAGGCGGCCGAGATGGAACGGCTGATGAAGGGTCGCGCCGACCACTGGAAGACGCTGCCCTATCCGTTCGGCAGCGAGATGGCGTGGGATTCGACCGGCCAGCCCGAGGTCTATGCGTGGATGCGCTATTTCGGCCACCAGCAGCAGGCCGACGAAACGCGCGAGGTGATCCTGGCCTATGACCCGGCCGTCCCGCACTGGGGCTATAACGGCAATGCGCGCCGCTATTGGGACTTCCTCTACGGCGGCAAGGTCCCGCGGATCGAGCGGCAGATCCACCATTATGGCTCGACCCTCAACGCGGTGCCGCTGTTCGACGCCTTCCGCGCGAACCCCAAGGATACCCACCTGCTGCGCGTCGCCTATGGCGGGTTGATGGGCGGCATCACCAACATCGACCAGGAGGGCTTCTCCAGCGCCGCCTTCCATTCCTATCCCGACATGATGCAGTGGGACGCCTATACCGGCGACTATGGCATGGGCTTCTTCGGCCACGCCTATGCGACGGCGACCTATCTGGTGAACGACCCGACCTTCGGCTGGCTCGCCTATGGCGGCAACCTGAAGCAGCAGGGCGGCTCGCTGCACGTCGAGCCCAGGGACAGCGCACGCACGCGGCTGTTCGTGGCACCGGCCGGGCTGTGGCTGACGCTGGAGGCGGGCAAGATCGACGCGGCCGACTATGATCCGGCGAGCGGCCGGGTGACGCTGACGCTGTCGGGCAAGACGCGCTTCACCCCTGCCGCGCGCCTGCTGGTGGAAACCACGGTGGCAGGCGCGCGCTCCTATACGGTCGACACCGCAGCAGTCGAGCGTGGGGCCTATACGATCCCGCTGGCGGCCAGCGGTACGCGCGTGACCCTCACGCCCCGATAGGCGGAAAGCGAGAGCGGCGGAGGACCGCCGCTCCCGTTCGCTCAGGATGCAGCCGGCGGGGTCGGCACCTTCTGGGTCCCGTAGAGGCGCGGGTCCGTCGGCCCGAGCTCCAGCGGCGGGCCCATGGCCGGCGGCTCGGCGATGAATTCGAACTCGCCCTTGCCATCCATCGACGGGCCCGATGCCCAGCGGCCGGTGGCGCTTTCGCCACCGCGCGAATGCTGGAGATACTTGTACGCGAATTCCTCGCGCTGCAGCTCCTGGGGGAAGGTGATCGGGTTCGGCGTCTCGTCCAGCCCTTCGGCCTCGAGTTCCGCGATCGCGGCCAGCCACTGGTTCTGGTGCATGGTATCGCGCGCGATCAGGTAGCTCAGCATGTCCTTCACGCCGGGATCGTCCGTCATGTTGTAGAGACGCGCGGCCTGGAGGCGGCCCTGGCTCTCGGCCGTCACGTTGAAGCGGAAGTCGGCCAGCAGGTTGCCGCTCGCGACGATATAGTCGGCGGTCCAGCGGTTCCCCTGCGAGTCCACCGGCATGGCGCCGCCGCCGCTCACGATCGCGTGCTGCGGGCTCATTGCGGCGAACACCACGTCGTCCACGCGTGCGCCGCCCATCACCGCGCCCACGATCGAATCCTTGGCGGCATGTTCCTGCGCTTCCACCGGAGACTGTTCGAGCAGCCGGGCAACCATCGTCGCCAGCATCTCGACGTGGCCGATCTCTTCCGTGCCGATGTCGAAGGTCATGTCGCGATACTTGATCGGGCCGCGGCTGTTCCAGGCCTGGAACATATAGCCCAGCATCACGCTGATCTCGCCCCATTGACCGCCGATCAGCTCCTGGAGCTTCTTGGCGTACAGGGGATCAGGACGCTCGGGCGTGCAGTTGTAGGCCGCCTCCTTGATGTGGATGAACATGCGAAACTCCTCCGATTGCGGTGACGCCTGAGGAAACCTGCCGGCCTCTGGCATCCCGCAAGCGCTTCGGAGGAATTGAAGGTTCGTATGGTTGCGACGGAAGGTGCCGCGCAGCGGACGTTACGCGGATGGATTCTACTAGGTTAACTTTCACCCTGGGGCGTTGGGCGCGCGAAGATCTGCACGAGATTCGTGTAGCGCATCGCGGTGCGGCCATGCTGATTGCGGACGGTGACGCCGATGCGCACCACGCCCCGGTCGGGCTTGGTTCGCGACCTGTTGACCTCCAGGACCTCGCGGCGTGCGCGCAGGACGTCGCCTGGCCGCACCGCCTCCTCCCAGCGAAGCTCGTCCAATTGGAGCCCCAGCAGCGGCATGTCGCCGAACGGGCTGGTCTCCACCGTATCGCGCATCACCAGCGCGGCTACGTGCCATCCGCTCGCGATGATGCCGCCGAAACGCCCCTGCGCCGCCGCCACCGGATCGACGTGCATCGGTTGCGGATCATAGACGCTGGCGAAGGCGATCACCGCATCCTCGGTGATCGGAATCGGCCCCCCTTCCCAGCTTTCGCCGACGGACAGGTCTTCGAGGTAACGAGCAGACATGGAAGCCCTTTCAGCGGGTGCGGACCGGCGCGCCGATGTCCGGGTAGCGCTCCAGGATCGCGCTCGCCACGCCGTTGGTCCAGCCGAAGCCGTCCTGCGTCGGATATTCGCCGCCGCCGCCAGGCTTGCGCTCCTCGACGTCGTATTTCTCAAGCATTTTGCCGGTTTCGGCATAGGCGGTGGCGACCGTATCGATCCAGCGGCGCGCGATCTCGCGCGCGAGTTCCGGCTGGCCAGAGCGTTCCAGGCCAGCGATCGCGATCCACTGCAGCGGCGCCCAGCCGTTGGGCGAATCCCACTGCTGGCCGGTTCGCAGCGGCGTGGTCCGCAGGCCGCCGGTCGCGAGTAGCGTCCGGCGCACCGTCGCGGCGACGGCGGCAGCCTGCCTGGGAGACGCGGCACCCGCGAACAGCGGATAGAGCATCGCGGCGGACAGGCGCGGTGTGGCGACGCGCGCGACGCGGTCCCAATCCGCATAGTGCCCTTCCTTCGCCACCCAGAAATAGCGATCGAGGGCAGCGCGGCGGCGGCTCGCGAGGTCGCGGAACTGGATCGCGCAGCCCTGGTCGCCCGCGGCCGCACACCGGCGGGCGATCGACTGCTCCAGGATCAGCATCAGGCTGTTGAGGTCGACCGGCACGATCTCGGTGGTGCGGATCGAGGCCAGGCGCCGCGGATCGGCGAGCCACCGGCTGCTATAGTCCCAGCCGCTCTCCGCCCCTGCGCGCAGGTGCCGGTAGAGGGTTTCCGCCGGGCGCGAAGGGTCCTCCTTCGCGGTGGCGACATCCTCGGCAAAGGACTCGTCGCGCGGAAGCGGGCGATCGTCCCAATAGCGGTTGAGCAGCGTCCCGTCCGGCATGCGCACCACGCGCGCACAGGCCCCGGACGCATCCAGGCACGCGGCGCCCTGCATCCAATAGCCATGCTCGCGCTTCAGCGCCGCAAGCCGACGCGCAGCGAGTGCGGGATCGGCATCCTTCGACAGGTCCAGCATCAGCGCGAAGAAGGGCGGCTGCGAGCGGCCGAGATAGTAGGTTCGCATGCCGTTGGGGATGTGGCCGTAGCGCTCGATCGTGTCGGTGAAGTCCGCGAGCATCGATTCCACCAGCGGCTGCTGCCCGTCGACGGTCAGCCCCAGCATCGTGAAATAGCTGTCCCAGTAATAAATCTCGCGGAAGCGCCCGCCTGGCACCACGTACGGCGCCTGCATCGGCAGCGCAGAACTGCCCGCCGGCACCGGCTCGGGCTGGCGCACCAGCGTCGGCCAGAGCGTACGGATGTGGCGGCGCAGGTCCGCGGCCTCGCGGTCTTTGACCCCCGGCACGACGAAGTTCCGGAGCACGAAGGCGCGCAACGCCTCCCGCGTGGTGGGCGCATTGCGGCGATACTCTGCCAGGATGGCGTCCGGCGCGCGCTTCGGCACCGCATCGACGAAGGTCTTGCCGTCCGGGAAGATGCGCCCGGTCTGCACCGCGCTGAAAAGGGGGCCGTAGATGTCGGCAGGCGATTGCTGCTGCGCGGGAAGCGGGCTTGCGACCAGTGCCGAGAGCGCAAGCAAGCTGCCGATCAGCGAACGCGAAAGCTTCATGTCTTGTCCTCTCGTCAGCACGGGCGCGCCGTTCGTGCCCAGATGCCGGTCCAAAAAGGCTGCGGCAAGCGACCGGCCTCATCAAGGTCCAACCGAGCGAGCACCCTCTTGCCCCCACACAGCCCTCCCGCGGCAGCTATTCCTGCGAGAAACTCCATCCGCAAGATCAGCACTCCAGAAACCGTCCTCGTACGCCGATCCTCTGTTGCAAGAAAGCAGCAGTGAACCGGCCTTGTACCGTACACCTATCGCAGCAACTGAAATGAAGTACTATACCAGCTCTTGGGATGAAGATCCCACATCAAGAACCGGCCGAATTAAAGCCGGATCGTACAAGTGTAGGGGATGAGACATGCTTGCCATATCCATTCGTCGACTGATGATCGGTACCGCTACCGGGGCGCTGATGACGGCACTCCCTGCACTCGCGCAAACAACCACGGACGGGGCGCAGACGGCCGACAGCGCCCAGCGCGCCGCGCCTGAGGAGGGGCTGGTCGATACGAGCCAGCCCAATGGCGAGGAGATCATCGTCGTCGGCACGGCCGGCGGCGGCACGCGCCGGCAGGACGCCGCGTTTGCGGTAACAGCGCTTTCCAACGACGCCATTGAACGCGCGGCGCCGAACAGCACGGCCGACATCCTGCGCGCGGTGCCCGGGGTCATGGCGGAAAGCTCGGGCGGCCAGAACGGCGCCAACATCTTCGTCCGCGGCTATCCGTCGGGCGGCGATGCGCAGTTCGTCTCCTTCCAATATGCCGGCGCGCCGGTGTTCGCACCGCCCACCCTCTCGTTCCTGGAGAATTCGCAGCTGATCCGGCTGGACGAGACGGTGCAGCGGATCGAGGCGGTGCGTGGCGGCACGGGATCGCTGTTCTCGCTCGGCCAGCCCGGACTTACCGTCAACGTCGTTCCGCGGATCGGCGGCAGCGAGTTCCACGGCTTGGCCAAGCTCTCCTACACCGATTACGACGAGATCCGCGGCGATGCCTGGGTCTCCGGTCCGCTCGACGAGGATACCGGCTTCATGATCGGTGGCTTCTACGCCCAGGGCAACGGCATCCGCGATCCCCGCTTCCGCGCCGAAAAGGGCGGGCAGATCACGGCCAATGTCCACCATGATTTCGGCGGCCGCGGATCCGTGGAGGTCTATGCGCGCTACCTGAACGATCGCGGCGCCTGGCTGCTGCCGATCCCCGTGATCTCCGACAGCGATGGCGACATTCGCGCCTATCCGGGCTTCGATCCCGGCACCGGCACGCTGCTGGGGCCGGACACGCGGGTCACGACCAACGTGGTCGGCCGCACCCTTGACCTGCGCGAGGGCCGCGGCGCCAAGATCGTCAACACAGGCATCAACTTCGAATATGAGGTCGCCGAGGGGCTGCGGCTGCGCGAGCGCACCAGCTTCCTTGGCGGGAATGCGGATACGCTCGGGCTCGTGCCGGTCGAGGCCCCGGTCGCAGCATCCGCCATGGCCGTGACGCTGGGCGGCGCCGGCTCGACCGTCGGTGCGCTCACCTATGCGAGCGGCGGCGGCGCGGTCGAGGGCGGTGCCGACGCGCGGGTGATGCGCGCGGGCATCTGGGAAGTGCGCAAGAAGATCTCGTCCTTCGTGTCGGACACGGCAGCCGAGTGGACGGCGGGCAAGAACAAGCTGACTGCCGGCTTTTTCTACACCAACTATACGTCGCGCGACGCCTGGGTGCTGGGCAACCAGGTGCTGCTCGCGGCGGAACCGAACGCGCGCCGCCTGAACCTGACGCTGAACGGGGGCCGCGCCGCAACGCTCGACGGCTTCACGAGCGGTCCCGCCTTCCAGGTCCGCGCGAATTACGAGGGTGAGGACTATGCCCTCTACGCCGTCGACGAGCTGCAGCTGACCCCACAACTGCGCATCGACGGCGGCATCCGCTGGCAACGCCATGCCGTCGATGCGACGCTGCGTACGCCGGTCGCGGGCGGCAACGTCAATCTCGATGGGGACCCGCTGACGCTGTACGACAATTCCGTCACCGTACTCGGCGACCCGCGTACGATTCGCTACCGCAACGATGCCTGGTCGTGGACCGCCGGCGCCAACTACGACTTCACCGACGAGATCGGCGTCTTCGCCCGCTACAGCCGCGGCAACAGCTTCCCGCAGTTCGACAATCTGCGCGAAGCCACGGCCGAGAACATCGCCAACGACACCGGACTCGCCGCAACCGCGGAGGTCGATACCTATGAGGGCGGCGTGAAGATCTCGACGGGGATCGGCAACCTATATGCCACCGTCTTCCACAACAAGTTCGATGGCCTGGCGACCACTTCGCTGATCGACAATGTGCCGGTCAGTTCGAACGGTGGCGCCAAGGCGACCGGCGTCGAAGTGGAGGGTGCCGTGCGCCCGACGCCTTGGTTCAGCATCACGGCGGCCGGCACCTATCTCGACGCCACCTACCGCGACTTCTTCACCGGCAACGGCACCATCGACAACACCGGCAATCAGGTGCAACGCCAGCCCAAATGGATGTGGCGGGTGACGCCGGCGATCGACGTGGATGTCGGCAATCTGCGCCCGTCGATCTTCGCCACGCTGCAATATACCGGCGACCGCTTCTCCGATCCGGAAAACCTGCAGGTCCTGCCGCACTTCTACCAGCTCGACGCGGGCGTTTCCCTGGAGGTGTCGCAGCGCATCCGACTGCAGGTGACGGGCAACAACCTGACCGACGAGATCGGCCTGACCGAGGGCAACCCGCGGATCATCGGCGGCCAGGGCACGGGTCCGATCCTTGCCCGCCCGATCCTCGGTCGCTCGTTCCGGTTCAGCGCGGCGTTCGAGTTCTGACCGTGCGGGGAAGCGGCGGGAGGTCCTGAAGAGCGCACACGGATCGGCGCAACAGCGGTAGAGGGCTTGCCCGCTCTGGACACCGGGAGGTGGCCGGGCAAAGGAGCGGCAAGCTGCTCGCCTGCTGGAGGGAATGAATGCCGATATCGCCGACCGCCGGTGCCGGGGGATCTCCCGCGCCGCGCGATCCGAAGGGACGTGGCATGCGATTCCCCATCGCCGCTCCTCGCTCGGCTGGGCCAATGAAGCGCGCTCTCCTGGCCGCCGGTGCGGCACTGGCGTTCACGGCACCTGCGATCGCGCGCGAGAAGCCGGTCGACCTCGTCGATCCGTTCGTCGGCACGCTCGCTGATTTCGGGCAGCTCTCCCCCGCCGCCGTAGCGCCCTATGGCATGGTGCAGTTGGGGCCGGACACCGATCCTGCCAACCACGCCGGGTACGACTATGCGGCGCGCAGCCTGCGCGGCTTCTCGCACACGCGTGCGGTGGGCGTGGGCTGTGGCGGCGGCGGCGGCGACCTGCTGGTCTCGCTGCTGCCGGAGGGCTCTGGAGCGCTCGTGCCGCTCGACAAGGCAAGCGAGCGCGCAGGCGCCGGGCTCTACCGGGTCACCTATGCCAACGGCATCACCGCCGACATGACCGCGACCCGCGGCGCCGGCCTGCTGCGCTTCACCGTCTCCCAGACGGGCCGCTACCTGCTCCGCTTCGATGCCGCGCACGCCTACACGCGGCGCCATGCCGCCCGGCTCACCGCCGAGGGCACTGATCTGCGGGCGACCCTGACCGCCGGCACCGTCTGCGACGAGGGTGCCTATACGATCCACAGCGCGAGCCGGATCACGGTGGACGGCACGCCGCGCGCTGCCGCCGGGACGATCACCGGCAACCAGGCATCGCTTGCCCTCGATCTGCGCCGCGGCGCCGTCGTGGAAGTGCGCACGGGTCTCTCGACCGTCGACCCCGCGGCGGCAGCAGGGGTGCGCGACACGGAGCTCGGCACCCGATCGTTCGCGACGGTGCTCGCGGGCACGCGAGCGCGCTGGCAGCGGGAACTGTCCCGCGTCCGCATTGACGCCTCGCGCGAGCAGCGCGCGCTGTTCTACACGTCGCTTTTCCGGGTGATGCAGACGCCGGTCGCAATCGACGATCCCGATGGCCGACACCGTGGCAGCGACGGCCAGGTGCACCGGTCCGCACCCGGCACCACCCGCTATGCCAGCTGGGCGCTGTGGGACAATTACCGGACCCAGATGCCGCTGATCGCGATCCTCGACCCGGACCGCGCCGCCGACATCGCACGTTCGCTGCTTGCCCTCTATGGCGAGGGCAAGCAGCGCTGGTCGACCCGGACGGAGCCGTTCCTGACGGTGCGCACCGAGCATGCCGGCGTCGCGCTGCTCGATTTCTACCGACGCGGCATCCGCGGCTTTGATGCGCGTGCTGCCCTCGCCGGCATGGTACGCGAAAGCGAGACGCTGCAACGCGACACCCCGGACCAGCAGATCGAGGCCGCCTATGATGACTGGGCGGTCGCCGAACTCGCCGGCGAACTGGGGGAGCAGGCGATCGCGGAGCGCTTCCGCGCCAAGGCACTCTCCTATCGGAAGATGTGGCGCTCGGTGTTCGAGAACCTCGGGCCCGATGCCGACGTCGTCAAGGCGCGGGGCCTCTACCAGGGAACGCTGTGGCAGTACCGCTGGGCGCCGGTGTTCGACCTCGACTGGATGGTGGCGACGCTCGGCAGGGAGCGCTTTCTGCAGGAGCTGGATCGCTTCTTTGCGGACGGGCTCTACAACATGACCAACCAGCCCGACATTCATACGCCCTGGCTCTACGCGGCGCTTGGTCGTCCGGATAAGACGCGCGACCTGGTGCACCGCTACCTCACCGAGCCGGTGGACCACCCTTACACCAACGCCGGCAAGCGCCCCGTCCCCTTCCGCGGCCGCAGCTTCGCGCTGGCGCCGCAGGGGTATGCCGACGGCATGGATGACGACGCGGGTGCGATGTCGGCCTGGTACGTCTTCGGCGCACTCGGCTTCTATCCGCTGGTGCCGGGCAAGCCGGACCTGGTCACCACCGCACCATTGGTGAAACACGCTGACATCGCGGCGAAGAACCCGCGCGGAACAAGCCGGAATTAGTCCGGCGAAAAGAGCGGCGGATCCGCAGAGCCCACGTAAGCGTCTGCTCAGGACCGTCGACTGGGAAGAAGTGATGAGCTGCGGAGGGCTGGCAAGATCACCTTGTCATGCCGATCCACATGATCTCGACGAAGGCCGTTGCCATGAGAGCAATGATGGCTGCAATCCGGGGACGTGACATCGCGGCCGATGCGAAGCTCGCGATGACGAAGATCGCGGCGAAAGCAAACTCAGCCGTCGGAAAGGCGAAGAACGGCCTTGAGGCATGACGAAAATCGTCCTGAGCTTCGAACCAGCCTTGCATGCGCTTTGTTTCAAGCATCGTCCAGAACAGCCATATGGCGCTAATGATGGGCAGCACATAGCGCGCTACGTGGTGGCCGGCGGTCTTGATGCGGGATGGCGTCATGTGCCGATTGTAGATGAAGGGGTGCAGCAAGCCATCGTTTCCGTCTCTCGGATTGAACGCTACGTGGTCCAGTTCCGCGGTACGAGTTCGCCTATGCGGTTGACAGGGTACCCGTCGGCGATGCGCGTAAGCACGTCGCGCAGCGAGGCTGGGGGTCGACAAAGTTGAGCTTGGCGGTTTGGAGAGGGTGTAGATCGCCGCTGCCCGCTCGCTGTAGGTCCGCCGGCGCTCCGTCCCGGTGATGACCTCCATTTGCCCCATCTCCTGACCTCCTTCTGGACTCCAGGAGGAGACCACAAATCCGGACATTGACGCCTACGCCGCCCCCGGCAACACGCGGCTCACCGGCCGCTTACGGTGAGCGTGCTGTTTGGCGCCAGTTCGGCTGAGGAGGCGGGCACGGCACACCGCGACAGTTTCCACGCGGGCAGGCTATCTCCAGGGCCTGAGCGCGTATACCCCGGACGCAACAAAGCCCGCGAGGTCGTTGGACCAAGCGGGCTTTGGTGTTTGGTTGCGGGGACAGGATTTGAACCTGTGACCTTCAGGTTATGAGCCTGACGAGCTACCGGGCTGCTCCACCCCGCGCCAGGGTGAATTGCATTGTGAATGGGTTGTGAGCACGAGCTTCAATGCCTGGCGACGACCTACTCTTCCATCGCTTGAGCGATAGTACCATTGGCGCGGTCTGGTTTCACGGCCGAGTTCGGGATGGGATCGGGTGGGTCACAGACGCTATAGCCACCAAGCAATGAAGCCGGTGCACACAAGTTTTTCAAATCGATGTTAAGGCTGAGGGTACATCCACATCGTGACAACCAGGGTTGTCGTTGATGGTGGGACTCTTCAAGCGCGAATAGGACAATTAGTATCGGTTAGCTACACGCGTTACCGCGCTTCCACATCCGATCTATCAAGGTCGTGGTCTCCGACCGTCCTAAGAAATCTTATCTCGAGGGAGGCTTCCCGCTTAGATGCTTTCAGCGGTTATCCCGTCCGTACATAGCTACCCTGCTGCGCCGTTGGCACGACGACAGGTACACCAGAGGTACGTTCAACCCGGTCCTC